>NC_019702.1:3191139-3510253 GCF_000317085.1 Synechococcus sp. PCC 7502 | reverse complement strand
GTATTCCAAAGCACAATATTCCAAAACACAATCTGCCCAAGCAGGAATGTAGAAACCAATAGGACTTACAATTTATCTAGGGTCACTACTTCTGCATAACTATTTAACCAAAATATTTAATTAGACTACTGAACCAAACGGATAAACTAGACCAATAAACCATGACTGCTGAACCAGATAAAACTCCAGCCCCAGCTACAGACCCAACTATAGAATTGCTACTGCGATCGCTCCGCCGTAAGGAAGGTAATTGGGTACAGTGGGGACAGGCTTGCCAAAAATTACAAAAATCTGGTTATACTCCTCAGGCTATTTTTGAAGAAACAGGATTTGAGCCAATTCAGCAAAATCAAATTATGGTAGCTGCCCAGGTTTATAGTGGCTTAGAAGCTCAACAAGCCTCAGAAACGGTGTTAGACCATTTTGCCCAAAGGGGTAGTGATAGTTTGTACGAGTTACGCATTTTAAGCCAAGTTGAACGGGTAGCAGCAGCTGAATTCCTAGTGGCTAAAACCCTTGATTCCGAAGGTGCCTATGAGTTAGCAAAAGCTATTAAGGAATTTTCCCGCTTAACTAAATTACCCGAAGGCTTTTCCGATCATCCTGGCGACACCATTGCCTATCAGTGCTGGAAAAATGCGCGCCAAAAATCTGACCTCCAAGAGCGATCGCGGTTAATTGCCAAGGGCTTAAGTTTTGCCCATAGTGTAAGTGCACGACAACAAATTGAAAAACTGCTTACGGATTTCTCTGTGAGTAAAGCCCTAACTGCGCCCCGTTTACCCCTATACCGCCCCGATGAAGATACTGAGTCACCCCGCATAATTCCTGTGGCGGGTAAGATGCCAATTACCAAGGCGGATTTTATGGCTGTGCCTATGACCGATGAGATCGGGAAATTTCGGCTAGTTAAATTTTCGGGTACGGGTGTATGGGTGGCTATTCCCAGTTGGCAAGTAATTTTAGAGGCTGAGGATGCGATCGCCCTAATAGTTGATAGTGAATATTTAATCCCTGATAATACTTCCGAAGAAATTTTAGTAATCGTTGATCGCTCCCAAAGACAATGGCGGGCTGATAGTTATTTTTTGGTTGAATCAGAAGGTAGCTTAATATTTCAATGGTTTCCTGAAGCTCCATCCCTACCAATTTTAGGCAGGATGATCCTAGTTCTACGTCCCAAAAAAGTCCTAGACGAAGATTTTAGAAAAGACCTGTGGCAACTGGAAGAATAGCCTCCACCCCATACCTCAATCTTTCACTGGGAAGGGCATATAATAACTAGTATTAAGTTTTATTAAAATTCTGCAAAAATACTAATGCTAGTTAATGCTGATCCACTGACTACTAAAATCGAGTCCAAAATCGAATATATGCCCGCAGGTGGAACTGATCCAGCCTATTTCGATCCCAAGGAAGCATGGTATCCTGTTAGCTATATTACAGATTTAGAGCGAACTAAACCCACCGCTTTTACATTGCTAGATCAGGATTTAGTGCTGTGGTGGGATCAAAATAATAAAACTTGGCGAGCTTTTGCCGATCAATGTCCCCATCGTTTAGCACGGTTATCGGAAGGAAGAATTGCCGAAGATGGTTTAATTGAATGTCCCTATCATGGTTGGGCTTTTAAAGGTAATGGTAGCTGCGATCGCATTCCCCAAAAAGTAAAAGGTGGTACCGCCGAGCAATCTTCAAGAGCTTGTGTCAAATCCTACGCTACTGCTACGGCACAGGGTTTATTGTTTGTGTGTTTGGGAGAGTATGCCAGTCAAGTTAAAGTGCCAATTATTGATGCCCTAGAACAGTCTCCTGAAGCCTGGGTATGCTTAAATACCTTTCGAGATTTACCCTACGATGCCTCCACACTTTTAGAAAATGTTTTGGATTCCAGTCACCTGCCCTTTACCCATCACGAATCCGTTGGCAATCGTGCCAATGCTGCACCCGTGGAGTTAGAGCTTACTAGGTCTGATAAATCTGGATTTACAGGAGTTTGGGCAGAAGGTCCCCGCAAAGGTACCCTTGGCACACAAGATACGGTTTTTATTGCTCCCAATTTAATGTGGCATGATTTAACTTCTAAGCAATTTGGTGTCACCATGACCGTGGTATACGCAACACCGATGCGTAAGGGAGAATGTCGCTTATTTGCCAGATTTCCGTTTCAGTTTTCTTCTAAAATCCCTGAATTTTTTATTAAGCTCACGCCTCAGTGGTTCTCCCACATTAATCAAAATGCCATTCTGGAGGATGATCAGATTTTTCTGCACCACCAAGAGCGTTATCTGGAATTACAGAAAACTAATTTTGCTCAGGCTTATTATTTACCGACTAAAGCGGATTTGTTTGTGATCGAATATCGTAAATGGCTAAGCCAGTTTAATGCCGATCCTTTCGCTGGACAAAGTTTATCACCCGCCCAACCTAAGCCAGTTTTACTCGATCGCTACCATAGCCATACGATTCATTGCCATAGTTGTCGCACTGCACTTAAAAATATCCAACGCTTAAAAATTGCAGTTTCAGGTTTAGGAGCGATCGCTTTACTTACCTCTTTACTATTTAATTGGCAATATATAGGTGCTGGGATGATTTTAATAGCGATCATTACTTGGTTAATCTTGAGTAACCTAGAGCAGAAGTTTAATCATGGACAAGAAATCCCCGCTCGTAATCGTTTGTAAATTTAATCTTTTAGGAAATTAGAAATCCTAGAAGTCTTAATTAAGAGGTCGATACTCGTACTGTACTTATCTAAGAAACCGCAATATCTAAAATTTATTCTGGAGATGCTCCAATTCGCTCTCTGTTATGGGATTTCAGTAAATTAGTGACATCTGGGGTAGAAGGAATAATGCCACCGGGATTAAGTGGAAACAGATTACCGAAATAGTCTTGCTGCACTTGCTCTAATTTACAGGTATCAGCCACTCCATTTAGTTGATAGATATCTCTTAAATAACTTCCCAAGTTCGGATAGTCTTGAATCCGTCGCCGATCGCATTTGAATAAACTGTAATAAACTACATCAAACCGAAACAGAGTTGTAAATAAGCGAATATCTGCCAAGGTCAGGCGATCGCCACACAGATAACGGGAATGTTCAAGAGCTAATTCAAGTTCATCTAATGTAGCAAATAGTTCCGTACAGGCTAGATCATAGGCAGTTTGAGTTTGGGCAAAGCCGCAACGATATACGCCATTATTAACCGAGTGATAGATTCTCTGATTCCAATCTGCGATCGCTTCTTTTAAGTCCTCTGGAAATAAATCTAGGTGGGGATATTTAGCAAAGTGATTGAATTCAGAATTTAACATCACGATAATTTCCGAACTTTCGTTATTTACAATGGTTTTGGTCTGATGATCCCATAGCACTGGAACTGTCGAGCGTCCAGTATATCCAGCTTGCGCCTTTTGATAGAGTTGCGGTAAATTTCCACAGTTTTCCGAATTCTCTTCTAACTCCCAAATTCCAGCATCAGGGGAAGGAGTAGCGATAATTACAGATATTGCATCTTGTAATCCCTTTAGACTTCTAATGATCAAAGTCCGATGCGCCCAAGGACAACCATAACCTACAACTAGAGCATATCTTCCTGCCTCTGGCTGATAGGAATGGCTGGGATCGGTGCTAATAAAATTTCTAAACTGACTCTCTGGACGAATATATGCCCCTGAGTGATCGCGGGCAGCAAGATTGGACATCATTACTTTCCACATACTTGTCCAGATAAACTTGGCAGACTTGATCAGAATTTTGGGAGGAAGTGCCATAAATTTATTAGGACTTAGCCTGCTTTTCTAAATACTCAAAAACAGATTTATCACCAATGTCATCGGGAATAGCTTGAAAGAACTTACGCAGCCCAAAAATCATAAACAGAACTGCCCAAGTAATTAACAGAGATTTTTCTATATCAAGTGATAACCATCCTATTAAATGTCCGAGTAACAGAGTAGGAGCGATCGCCACTAGAAACTTAGTCTCAAAGCGATTAAAGCAAAAAGCCTCCTTAAAATAAATCCCTGTGATCGCCGCAAAGGTAAATCCCACACCCAGAATAGTCAAAGGATGTTCGTAAATATATGTGGCTAATGATTGTTGATGTTGAAAAGCGATCGCTGTAAATACTAAAGCCGAAAGACTGCCGATCCCCAGAAATACTTGTAAGGTGCGATGCAGTAATTTGAGATAAATATGGATATTCGCAAGGGCAATTCCTAAAGCGATAGAAAAGGCAAAATAAAACCCAGTCAACAAATTCAAAATCAAAGAATTGGAAGCAAATAGAATGGCAAGCAGAGACCCAAGACTAAAACAAATTGCTGCCGTTAATAGCGCACTGCGATAAATAATTACTCCTTGGTGATCGCTTTCAGTAATCGTGAATTCTCCAAATTGCCCTTGATATACTGGATATGGGTTTGAGGATATATTGGTCATAGTTTTAGAGTATTAAATAGATTACTATTGCTGCTCTTGAAGAGCTAGTCTTGGAAACAGAATTAAGAAGAAACCCATCCATATCAATATGGGAATAGCGACAAGTATAGATAGCCAAATCAGTTTAAATAATAGCCAACTGCTACTAATAATTGCGATCCCTGTTAATAAAATTGACCAAGGCTGACACCACCAAGGCTTATGATTCCAAACACTATCAGGTTTTTCTGTGGCAGGTTTCTCTGGAATTGATTGCATAAATAAGTTCTATATCCTTTCAATTATAGTGAAATAGAACTTACCTTACATTTTCATTGCTTGGAATTAAATTCACAATATTTGACGATTACTCCCTTCCCACGATAAAAAAGACTAAATTAAATGGGTAAGGAGTATTTAGAGATTATTTGATTTATAGCAGGGATCGCCCTAAAATTTCTGAAATCTTAAAAAGCGATCTCCTGTCATTAAATTTTATTCTCTCACTCCAATTAACTAATTTGCGGAGCCGAAAACACCAGAATCTTTTCCAATAGCCAAGGAGCAATTCGATTACAAAGCACCGCTAAATGACTTTGCCATCCCACTAAAATTTCTGGAGATTCTTTATTTAGTCCATCAATTAAAGCCTTTGCCACTTGCTTGGGAGTCATCACTGCTACCCAACGAAACCACTCCAACCCTCGCACCATATCTGTATCAGTCAAAGATGGCAATAAAGCCGATACCCCCACATTATAGGCAGCCAGTTCACCACGCAAAGCTTGGGTAAATCCTAAAATTGCAAACTTAGTTGCTGAATAGGTCGCCATAGTTGGAGCCGCCACTTTCCCCATCAGGCTAGAAACATTGACAATTCTGCCTTCCCTTTGGGATGCCATGCGCCGAGCGATCAATCGGGTAATTGTGTACATGCCAATCAAGTTAATCGCAATTTCTTCTTGGACATCCATAAGCTGCGATCGCAAAAACGGAGATTGATGCGCCACTCCTGCACAGTTAACCAGTAAGTGAATATGTCCGTGATCCCGCCAAGCTTTAGCGATCGCAATACTAACTTCTACAGTTTGGGTTAAATCAAGGGGAATAACTACCGCTTCTACACCTATGCTTTCCACCAAATCGGCTAATTCCTCTAGTCGAGCCTGATCCCGCGCTACAAGTAACAGCTTTTTGATGCCTGTTTGTGCCAGTTCCAAAGCGATCGCATAGCCAATACCGCGCGAAGCTCCAGTAACTAAAGCCGTCTTTCCTTGAATATTCATAATAAACCTCCAGTATTGAGGTCTCCCCAGATTGCCAGCCCATGCCAAATTTTGAGAATCCATTTTGGAATCAGAAGCTAATGTTCGGGAGACAGAGTGTTGTGGTTGATGAAGCCAAGACAAAGGCTATAAATATGTTGGGTTTAAATTAGTCTTGAACTTCTTTGCGTAAAATTCTCGAGTTGGATTTTCAGTTAGATGATCCAATCAGATTTTTGATTGAGTTTTTAGATCATTTGTCCCAAGTATAACTAAATCATCTATAGATAGGGATGCGCGTCATATCCATAGGAACTATCAGCAACTTTAGGAACAAACATCCAAACTTAGAAATGCTACGGAAATAGTAAGAAAATTAAAAAGTTGAAGTGACGTAGAAGGGGGATTTAGGTTTGGAGGGAATTCAATTTAATCCAACTAGTCCAGAGCCTAATCCAGAATTATTTGAGGTGGACGTTGATTTAGTCATACATTTACCCTCTTGAGTAAGTTAGTGGACAAAGAGAAAGTATAGTTAAATTTAAATCGACTTGTCACTAGATAAGAATATATACCTATTGTGATAATTTGTAAAGTATGTATTGCTACCTTATCCAAAAAAATATGTAAATAGTTTGCCAATTACTTCATCGGAAAATAACCAACCCTGTGGCTGGGTCAGGCTGAGATATTCCCCAGAGATGTTTACCCAGTGGGGAGAATAAGCCTCTATCTGCTGTAAAACCTGCTGGATCGGTGCTGCCCCAAATCTATTAATTAAATACTCTAAACTCAATCCCTGTTCTAGGCGTAGTCCCTGCATTAAAGTATCAAATAACTCTTCGCGATCGCTAATTTTAGGTACAGTCGGAGCCTTTCCCTCCGTCCAAGCTTCTACCATTGCCGTGTATTCACGCATTTTGCGCGGGCGATCAAAACGGTATTGATTGATATAACTCGTAGCTCCCATACCAACGCCATAAAAGGGCTGATTATGCCAATAGGTGAGATTATGGCGAGATTGATAGTTAGCCACGGCATAGTTGGAAATTTCATAATGGTTATAGCCTGCCGTTTGTAAGCGATCGCGTGCCATTAAATACATTGCTACCGTAGATTCTTCCGTGGGTAAAGGTTTAGCTCCGGCTTCATAGCGTTTGCCAAAGGCAGTACTCGGCTCAATGGTCAGGTCATACACAGATATATGTTTAGGTTCGAGGGCGATCGCCTGCTCCAAAGATTCTTGCCATTGCTCAATGGTTTGTGTAGGTAATCCTGAAATTAAATCTAAACTAAAGTTATCCAGCCCCGCCTTTTTAATCCCTGTCACCGCCTCATAAATTTCCGTGACCCCATGTCCTCGACCGCAGAGGTCTAGCAACTGATCTTGAAATGCCTGCGCTCCCAAACTAATCCGATTGATCCCTAGCGATCGCAATTCTTTTAGGCTTTGTGCTGTCACCGTTCCCGGATTTACTTCTAGGCTGATTTCCGCATCGGGGGCGATCGCCCAGTATTGACTAATTCTATTTAAAATCTCACCTATTTGCCTAGGCTTTAGCAACGACGGCGTACCACCACCCCAAAAAATAGTTTTAAGTTCGGGTAATTGGTTACTTTGTTTATCTCTTATTTGATCTAATTGGTGGATTACCTCCATAGCCACAAGCTTAATCTCTTGGCACAGCACCTCTACATACCGTTCTTGTAAGTCAGCTTTCCCCGTGGTAATCGCAAAATCACAGTAAAAGCATTTCCTCTGGCAAAAGGGAATATGAATATAAAATGATTGGGGATATGCAGTTTTTGGGAGCAGACTATTCATGGCGGAGCCTATAGCTAGTTAAATGAGTAAATGTCTTTCGCCCTTTCGTAAAGGCAAAGCTTTCACACTTTAATTTTTAACTGATAAGGGAGTAATTCTTAAAAATATGCAACTTATCAGATTAAATGATGCAGTTTTGAGTAAACTAGAAGACTGGTTAAATTCTATACACATTTTTACGGTTGATTGTTCGGAGCAGTTATGGCACAAATGTATTATGACAACGATGCGAATCTTGATTTTCTAAAAACCAAAAAAATCGCCATTATTGGCTATGGCTCCCAAGGACACGCCCATGCCCTCAACCTTAAAGATAGTGGTTTAGACGTAATTGTTGGACTATATAAAGGTAGCCCCTCTTGGGACAAAGCGGAAAAAGAAGGCTTAACCGTTAAAACCGTTGCCGATGCCTCTGCGGAAGCCGATTTCATTATGATCTTGCTACCAGATGAAACCCAAAAATCTGTCTATAACCATGATATTGCCCCCAATCTTAAAGAAGGTGATGTTCTGGCATTTGCCCACGGTTTTAATATTCACTTTGCCCAAGTTGTACCACCTAAATTTGTCGATGTAGTCATGGTGGCTCCCAAGGGACCTGGACATTTAGTAAGGCGGGTATTTACCCAAGGACAAGGGGTTCCAGCCTTATTTGCCGTGTATCAAGATGCTTCTGGAGAAGCCCGTGGTCGTGCGATGGCTTATGCTAGAGGCGTTGGTGGGACTAGAGCGGGTATCTTAGAAACTACATTCCGTGAAGAAACTGAAACCGATTTATTTGGTGAACAAGTAGTATTGTGCGGTGGCTTAAGTGCCTTGATCAAAGCAGGGTTTGAAACCCTTGTAGAAGCTGGCTATCAGCCTGAATTAGCATATTTTGAGTGTTTGCACGAAGTTAAGCTGATTGTCGATCTAGTCGTAGAAGGTGGCTTGGCAAATATGCGCCATAGTATTTCCAATACGGCTGAGTACGGTGACTATACCCGTGGTTATCGCATTATCACCGATGAAACCAAAGCAGAGATGAAAAAAATCCTCTCAGAAATTCAGTCGGGACAGTTTGCCAGGGAATTTGTTCTAGAAAATTTAGCAGGTAAGCCCGGATTTACTGCCATGCGTCGCCGTGAAGCTGAACACCAGATTGAATCCGTTGGTAAAGAACTCAGAGCCATGTTTAGCTGGTTGAAAAAAATCTAGTTTAGTTTATGCTAGGTTATTATTGATGTCTCAGGAGGGCGATCGCTATTCTCCCTCTGTAATACTCCTAAACCTGTGTCAGAAAAACCTAAATCCTCGCAAAAACTTGATCCCATAGTTGTGGAACGTATTAAAATACGAGCTAAACAAGAGGGTATCTCCGTACTTGAAGTCATTGAAAAGGCAATTTATTTTTACCTTGATAACCCCGATATGTATGTTAAAAATACGGAAATAGATGATCGAATTGCCCAAGCGATCGCCCCAATTCAAAGGGAAGTAGCAATGTTACGCGCAGAACTAAGTGAATATGGACAGTTCCGAGGGATCGATCATCCTACCTATAAGCCTCAGCATCTGGTAAGGGAAATGTACAACGATTAATGACTTGGGCTGTTGACGCTCTACCCCTAATCTTTGAGTATCCACCTGCCCCCAATAGCCTTTGTATCGTAACGCACCTCTAATCGTCGATGTGCATGGGGATTGTTAGACCACTTAAACTACGACTACTAATAAGATAAGACTATTGACTAATTGTTACTAATCTGTTTATATTGATGACATGTTATTAAATGATATGTAATTAGTTTAAATACTCCTATGATTTCTCCTTCAACAATTGTGACTGTACCTTGTTTCTCTGGCAGCCCCTGGTATCTGGAGCAACTGACACCCCTATCGGACTGGTCTTTGAGAACAATGCGATTGCCAGAAGCCCTTGATAATATAGAAGCTTATGCCGATTTTGTAGCTGGACAAGTTGTCGATCTGGATCGCTATATTCTTGTTGGTGACTCCTTTGGAGCAAACATAGCGATCGCTCTGGCGACTCGACATCCCCGTGGACTTGTGGCATTAGTTTTGTCTGGCGGATTTGCTGCCAATCCAATTACTAACCCAATCACAAAGCTCAAACTGACCGCCGCATCTTTCCTGCCAGGGAACTTATATCAGCAAATCACTTTGCGCTTTCATGCCCAAAGTCTAGCTTCTCCGTTTGATGTGGATGGACAAGTACCTCTGTCACAATCCGCAATTCGGGAGTTATTTATACAAAATACGCCTCGTCGCAGCTACCTAAGCCGTATGAAAGCTGCATTTTCAGCTAACTACCTAGGTAAACTCGATCACATTCAGGTACCTACTTTAATTCTTACCCCTGCGTATGAAAGGCTAATCGGTAAAAATGCAGCACAACAGTTGGTCGAGGGAATTCCAAATGCGACTGAAGTGATTTTGCCTAACACAGGGCATATGTTCCGTTTTACTCATCCAGTAACGTATGCTAATGCTATTCGAGAGTTTTTACAGGATCATTTGGTAGGTGAATTGATTACAAGATGAATGCTATTGAAGAATTACGTTATCTGATTTTGGCATCACAACGGGAAGGCGATCGTCTACTGTCTGCGGCGCTTGAGCCAATTGGCTTAACCACTTCGCAAGCTGAGGTATTACGAGTTCTTTATGACCATGCGCCCCTATCGCTGATTGAACTGGGGGAACGGCTCGTCTGTGAAACGGGTAGCCCAAGTCGGTTGGTAAATACCCTAGTGGAGAAAGGCTTGGTAGAGCGAACACCTGCTGAACACGATCGCAGGATGGTAATACTTGCACTCTCAATAACTGGGAGGAAACTCACTGAGCAAGTCATCGTGATCGAACAAGCTTTTTATGCTGGGATTGCTTCTGTGTTCGGAGATACTTCCTTAGAGGAAATCAACGAAATATTATGGAAGTTCGTGACTGAAAGACCCACAGGTGAGGCGTTAATTCGTCGGAAAGCAAAGCTATAAAATTATTATTAGTTTTAACTCCCTATTGGACGGAGGTTTAGCTTAGCTTATATATCCATAGAGGCTAGGATTGCTTTACTGCATAACTTACCTGAAATTGTTGCGCCTTCCATGCTGTCAATATAATCCTGCATCGTATAGCTACCAGCCAAAAAGAAGTTAGAAATAGGAGTAGCTTGAGCAGGGCGATACACATCCATACCCGGAGCCTCACGATATAAAGACTGTGCCAACTTGACCACACTATACCAAGTCATATTTAAGTTACGACTAGAAGGTAGAATTTCATGAACTTGATCCAGAGTATGTTGGGCGATCGCCTCATTACTTTGTTTAATAAATGGATCACCGGGAGTTAGGACTAATTGCAACAGTGATCCTTCCCATGCTTTTTTGTAATTGGTTGGGCTAGTAACCGCTAGATCAGCAAAGGTGGAAAAATCTACCTTAACGGCATAGAGCAAATTATCCATTTCCAGATCGTTAATCCAACCATCAAACCGTAGTTGCACGGTGACGACAGGGACAGCATCGAGCTTATAAATATTGTCAAACTGTGACCAAACTCGCCACTTTTCTGGGATCAAGCGTTGGGTGGCGGGGACAGCAGCAGCACAAACATACACATCGGCAGTAATAATTTCTTCGCCAATAACAAATCCAGTTACTTGAGTGCGATCGCCTTCACCTTCAAATAAAATTTCTCGTACACCCCGCCGCAGATGGATTTTGCCGCCTTTGCTTTCAATATAGCTAACAATAGGCTTATGCAAAAACTGATCGGGTGAACCTTCTAGCATTCTCAGTACTGATGCTTCGGTTTTAGTGGCAAAGAACTGAAAAATAGTTAACATACATCTGGCGGAAATATGTTCACAGTCAATGAATCCTAATCCATAGGCGATCGCATCCCACATATTATCTAAACTAGCTTGGGAGCCACCGTGGGACAAAAACCAATCTTTGAAACTAATGCCATCTAACTTACGGATACTTTGCATTGCTCCATCAAAATCTACCAAGGCTCTAACTACTGGACTAGTACCAATTGCGATCGCATTTTGAATTTTATCTAAGGTAGAAAGTTGATCGGTGGTAAAAAATGCCTTCAGTCCATGCCACGGTGCGCCCCCAAAGTTACGAAAATCCAATGCTCCTGTTTTTGCATCCTTCTGAATAAAAGTATGAGTATGTTCCTTAAGTAGGAGGTGATCCAATGCTCCCACTTTTTCCATGAGGGCAAAAAGATTATAGTAGCAGCCAAAAAATACATGCAGTCCCATTTCAATATGGTTGCCATCGGTATCAAGCCAGCTACCTACTTTACCGCCCACAAAGGGACGAGATTCAAATATTTCTACTTCATGCCCGCGATCGCATAACTCTAAGGCAGTGGTCATCCCTGCCAATCCCGCACCAATAATTGCTACTTTCATACAACCAATAACTATTCCCTGCTAATCATTCCATTCTCCCCTAGGTGGGACAATTGGGTTCATGGTGAGAGGACGGGAATTATCAGCCTCTTTAATCGCTCTTCTTTGCAACCACTGCCTGATTGCCACATCAATTACTTCTGTTGGATTATTAGTGACCTCAGAAAGCTCCGCTAAAAGTGCAGGGTCTAACTCAATCGGTTTGCGTTTCTTTTCGACATCGGTAGGTAGATTGTCCGACATAGTAATTTCTCTGGTAGTCTTACTCTAAGGTTTCACTAATAATCAAAATCTATATGTATTCAACAATACCATAAATTATAAATAATATTTTTGGCAGGACAGCCCTATATCTCTCACTCTAAATCTAACCAGAGCTATAGGTTAAAACTAGTCTCCCAACAAGATTGACAGATTTACTTGGGTTTAATTAACTGCACTTCATCCCGTCCATCGGGGTCTTGGAGAAAAACCTTAACCTGCTCATCCTTAGAAGTTGGTAGCACTTTACCCACAAAATCAGCATGAATCGGTAGCTCCCTATGTCCCCGATCTACTAATACTGCCAGCCTTACGCACTGGGGACGACCATGATCATTAACGGCACTAAGAGAGGCACCTATAGTTCTGCCACTATAAATGACATCATCAATAAGAACAACCGTCTTCCGATTTAGGTCAAAGGGAATATCGGTTTTACCAGGCTCTCTTAAGCCAATGCGATCTAGGTCATCTCGGTAAAAGGTGATGTCGATCGCTCCCGTGGGGACATTTACGTTTTCTAAAATATTGATTTGTTTAGCAATAACCTTAGACAAGGGTACGCCTCTAGTGCGAATTCCCAATAAAACCAAGTCAGACAAATCCGCACAACTTTCCACAATCTGCGATGCCAGACGATTAACAGTGCGCCTTACTTCTTCAGCCGAGAGAATTTGAATGACATGAGACACTGGAACTAATCAGCTAAATGCTTTTCAATGGTATTAGCGATCGTGGTTTTAGGGACGGCACCAACTACAGAATCAACTTTTTGTCCGCCTTTGAATAGCATCAGGGTAGGAATGCTACGAATACCGTACTGGGTGGCAATACCGGGGTTTTCATCGGTATTTAGCTTTACAACTTTAACCTTACCTTCGTATTGATTGGCAATTTCGTCTACGACCGTAGCAACTACGCGGCAAGGACCGCACCAAGGTGCCCAGAAGTCAACTAGAACAGGGATTTCACTCGCTATTACGTCCTGCTCAAAGCTAGAATCTGAGACTGCAACCGCTGATGACATAGCTTCCTTACTCCTATAAATAATGTTTGAATTAATACAATTTAAATTTTTTAAGTTTTTATAGTCTAATCTAAAAACCGCTTACTGAGTATAACAGTTTGAGGCCTGTTGATATATTAGGGTGCGCTAAAACTTTTTATCTGGATAAATCTGGGCAAACTAAGCTAAAAGTCTTAGTACGGTAGGAATACTATGCAACGCTGCTAAGCTGCGAATTTCTGTTAATGCGGTTTGGAGGTTTAACTCGCTCACAACTTTAGTAACTACAATAATTTCCGCTAGCCCTTGGTGATGGTGTTTTTGCAGGATGGTTTCTAGGTTAACTTCATATTTACCAAAACAGTTGCCAAGATCACCAATTACCCCTGCATGATCGTATGCCAGCAATCTCAGGTAGTACTGAGAAGTAGATACTGTAATTGGCTTAACCGTAGCATAGTGGTGATGGGAACAGCCCATGAGTTGATTTGGTCTCTGAGGCTGAACTTGAATGGCGGCAACAATGTTAATTAGATCGGCAACCACAGCACTAGCTGTAGCACCCATCCCTGCCCCCGCCCCTGATAAGACAACTTCACCAATGGGATCGCCAGCAACAGTAATGGCATTAGTTACGCCATTGATACTGGCAAGGGGGTGATCCTTTGGAACTAGAGTGGGATGGACTCTGATTTCTAAGCCTTCATGATTGCGGGCGATCGCCAAGAGCTTAATCACATATCCTAGTTCGGCGGCACGAGCCACATCGGTACTGGTTACATGGCGAATCCCTTCTCGGTAAATCTGCTCTAGCTTAATGCGATCACCAAATGCTAAACTCGCCAAAATTGCAATCTTATCCGTGGCATCATAACCATCGACATCGGCAGTGGGATCAGCTTCGGCATAACCAAGTGCCTGAGCATCGGCTAAAATCTCGGCAAAGCTTTCATGGGGGTTGGCAGACATGCGACTTAAGATATAGTTGGTCGTGCCGTTAATAATGCCTGTAACCGCTGTAATTTTATTGGCACCTAGAGCTTGTTTTAAGGTTTGAATAATGGGAATGCCACCACCAACGGCAGCTTCGAGCATTACATACACCCCCTTAGCTGTCGCTGCGGTAAATATTTCATCTCCATAGCGCGCTAAAACGGCTTTGTTAGCTGTGACTATATGTTTGCCTTGGGCGATCGCTTGCAAAATTAAACTGCGTGCTGGTTCAATGCCACCAATTAGCTCTATAACCACATCAATATTAGGATCGGTTACAACTGCTTCCAGATCGTCAGTAAAAATGCTGGGATCAAGGATAATTCCTCGGTCTTTATTAAGCGATCGCACCCCCACCCGCTTAATTTCCACTGATTGCAGGATGGCATGGCGACCAACGGGATCAAGGAGAATTTTGGCAACTCCCGTGCCTACGGTTCCCATCCCCAAAATCCCAACTTTGTAACTCACAAGCATTATCCATAAACTGACTCATAAATATCTTAATACTTTTAAGGGCTGCTACAAGATTTCTCCAGTTAGCGATCGTTTATTTCCAAGGATTTCTCTACTCTATTCCCACTGAAACTTTAAGGTGTTGGGGGTGTGTGGGCGCATTACCCACGCAGGGGTTTCACTCCTTTACTCCATTTAATTAGTTTTACTTTTATATTCGGAAGGAAGTAACAAATATTTGCTTAAGTTGTGCTCTCAAGATTTAATCTGATATTTCGTAATCACATTTCTTAATTAAGTTGGGATGGATTGTGATAAAACTTGTGATTAATAACTTAAATATTTAAAAATTACCTTGATTGAAGCTTCTACCGAAAACATAATTTTAATTGAAGAAATTCAAAAGCTCTTACCCCATCGCTACCCTTTCTTACTAGTTGATCGCATTATTAGCTATGTACCTGGCAAGTCGGCAACAGGTATTAAAAATGTCACTATGAATGAATTATTTTTTCAGGGGCATTTTCCGAATCGACCGATTATGCCCGGCGTATTGATAGTGGAGGCAATGGCTCAAGTAGGGGGTATAGTATTGACACAATTACCTGAAGCCTCTGGGCAACTATCTTTATTTGCAGGCATTGATAAGGTGAGATTTCGCCGCCCCGTAACTCCGGGAGACCAACTTGTCATGACTACAGAACTGATTGTAGTTAAACGCAAACGGTTTGGTAAAATGCAGGCACGCGCTGAAGTAAGCGGTAAGTTAGTAGCTGAAGGAGAATTAATGTTTTCTTTAGTAGATAGTTAGTGGATATTTATGCCAGTTTTACCTCAGTTGATTCATCCTACTGCCGTAGTTCATCCCGATGCTCAGGTGCATCCCACTGTTAAAGTTGGTGCGTATGCCGTGATTGGGGAAAAAGTGAAAATTGGGGCAGATTCAATTATTAGTGCCCATGTGGTGATTGATGGTTGTACGGAAATTGGCGATCGCAATCAAATTTTTCCCGGCGCAGCGATCGGACTAGAACCCCAAGACCTAAAGTATGATGGCTCTACTAGTCGAGTCATTATTGGCAATGACAACCGCATTCGGGAATATGTGACCATTAACCGCGCCACTGGGGCGGGGGAGTCAACTGTGATAGGTAACTCCAATTTGCTGATGGCATACGTGCATGTGGCACATAATTGTGTAATTGGCGATCATGTGGTCATTACTAATTCTGTAGCTTTAGCAGGTCATGTGGTCATTGAATCCTATGCTCGGATTGGCGGCATCGTGGGTATTCATCAATTCACTCATATTGGTAAACTAGCGATGGTGGGGGGGATGAGCCGTATTGATCGAGATGTCCCTCCCTATATGCTGATTGAAGGTAATCCTAGCCGAGTGAGGGTAATTAATCGCATTGGTATGCAGAGGGCTGGATTTACACCCCAAACCCTCAAGTTAATGGAAACTGCCCATCGGATTTTGTATCGCCAAGGCTTAACGTTAGCAGAAGCAATCAGCAAGTTGGAAAGTTTAACTGACGATCCGCACGTGCAGCATTTACGCAAATTCCTACAGGCATCCCTAGCGGGAGAGCATCGGCGTGGACCAATTCCGGGGCGAAAGTCATGAAACATCCTAAAGCTAAATTAGTAATTTCAGGGTTACTGCTAGCTTTAGTGGGCGTGATGCTGGCGGGAAGTATGCGTAAAGTTAATAAAGCGATCTTAATTTTGGGTGGCTCTCCCAAGCGGGAAGTGTATGGAGCTAAATACGCAGTTGCACATCCTGATATGCCAATCTGGGTATCTGGGGGTAGCCCCAAGGAATACAGCGATGAAATTTTTGCTAAGGCGGGAATTAAAAGCGATCGCTACACTTTGGATTATCGAGCCGTAGATACAGTAACTAATTTTACGACTCTTGTGGATGAATTTAAAGCTCGGCAGATTACTGATGTCTATGTGATTACTGATACTTTTCATATGCCTAGAGCGCAAATAATCGGCAGTGTGGTTTTAGGCAGTCGAGGCATTAAAATGCACCCCGTCCCAATTCCGCCGCAGATGGCTTACTATCCTGAACATAAGTATAGAGAAAAAGAGATCACTAGCAAATCGGTAAGAGACGGCGCCCGATCGGTATTGTGGCTATTTACAGGGGTGACCTTGAATGACCGCCGATAATCTGGTTGATGATTCTCCTAAAGATGGCGTAATTAAGTACAGCTTAGAAGCCATTACTGCTTCAGGGTTAAAACAATCTTCAAGATTTAAAGTTATAGATTTTAAAGAGCTAGAAGCTTGGCGATCGCAACTTTATGACCTAAAACTAATTGGGCAATATCCAGATGGGGTAGGTTACGGCAATCTGAGTATGCGCGCTGAGGGGGAAGGTTTTTATATTACAGCCACCCAAACTGGGGCTTTACCCAATCTTGAAATTTCTGACTATCCTCAAGTTTTAAGCTATAACCTTAGTAGTCATAGTCTAGTAATTCAAGGCTCTAAATTTCCCAGCAGCGAGGCTCCAACCCACAGTGCCATTTATGCCCTCCATTCTGAAATTAAGGCAATCTTTCACATTCACTCTGCTCCACTTTGGCAAAAGCTTTTAGAAATTGGCTATCTTGCCACCAGTGATGATATTGAGTATGGAACCCCAGAGATGGCAATTGAAATTGGTCGTATCTATGCTCCGATTGAGGATATTTTTAGCCATAATTTATTTGTGATGGCAGGGCATGAGGATGGGATTTTTGCCTTTGGGCGTAATTGTGAACAGGCTGGATCGGCAATTTTAAGGATATATAATAAGTTTCTCTTAGACTAAGCTAATCAGATTAAATTAAGTAGAATAATACAGCATGACTGAATGGATCGTAATTGGCAAGATTGTCTCTACCCAAGGGCTGAAAGGTGAAGTTAGAGTGCTTTCCTATTCAGATTTTCCTGAACGTTTTGAAAAAGCAGGTAAACGATGGATTTCCAAGTCAGAAACCGCTACCCCAGAACCCATAGAGTTAATCCACGGTCGAGATGTGCCGGGCAAGATTAGTCTCTATGTAGTCAAATTAGGCGGAATCGATACCTGCGATGCAGCGGAAGCACTGCGGGGAAATTTACTCATGGTACAAGACAGTGATCGCCCAAAATTAGCTAAAAATGAGTATCACGTCACGGATTTAATTGGCTGTAAAGTTATACATCAACCTACAGGTAAGTATTTAGGCATAGTAATTGATGTTTTACCCGGGGGTAATGATTTATTAGAAGTCCAGAACGATAACCAAGAAAAAGTTTTAATTCCCTTTGTCGAGGCGATCGCCCCTGTGGTTAATATCCGAGAAAAGTATATTGAAATTACTCCTCCCAATGGTTTAGTTGATCACTGGTTAATTTAATTTAGTTTGTATTTAATTAACTGGTCTAATTAACACCACTGGAGTTTGTTCAGCAGCATTACCTGCGGGATTATTTAACAACGCCTGATTGAGTATTTCTTGAGTAGCCTTGGGAGTTGCCGCTAAAATTGCTACCCGCTTCAGATCATTAACATCGACGATCGCCGCTTCTAAACCAGTTTTTGCTAAAATTTCATCGACTACAGCCTGGGAATTAGCTGGACCTAGGACAATAAATTGATCATAGGGAGGAAGTGTACCCGTAACATCATCAATTAGTTTTGCCTGTTCCCCTGCCAACATATAAAATACACCGGGAATTTTAAATAATCCCTTGGCGATCGCTCCCACAATAAAAGCAAATCCCACTTGCCATGCTCCCGAATTATCCACCAACACCTGTAAACCACAGGCAGTCGCTAAACTGGAAGTAGGCAGGAAATAGTAACATAATCTTTTGGCGAGCCAACCGGGTTTAACCTCACTGGGATGAATCCATCGCCCTTGGATAATTGCTACGGGGCTTTCACCGATCGTCACAATATCTCCCGCTTGCGCTTCGGGTATAACATAGCGGCGGATAACTTCAACCACTGAATCTAAAGGGGATAGTAAATGGGTACGGATCGGTAAAACATCAGCATTGGTGGTAGACCGCCAGTGTTTCGGTGCATTTTCATCGGGAAACTTGAGGGGAATGATGCAATGTCTGGTTTTTGGAGTTCTGCCACCGGGTCCATAGACAACGTAATGCACTTTAACCCATGCGGTTTCCAGTCCACTTAAATCTTGTCCCTTAATGGCGATCTCTACTTCAATTTCCGTAGAATGCTTACCTTTGACAATATAGGATTCCCAGTAATTATCTAAGCGTCCAATCTGTCCCTGTTGCTCAGGATGACGGGATGTAATGCTAATACTATGGGTAATGCCCTCAAGACTATCCTTAGAAAGTAAGACTAGTTCTACATCAACTTCAGTTAGGAATATATCTAATTTTTTAGTTTCATTAACCGCCGTCAATATTCCTTGCAATTTATAGGTTTCGGGCGTGTATTCCTGAATCTGCCAATTACCCTGATCCAGTTCCATTTTATTGCCATCACGTTGCCGATATTGCCACTCAAAAATAATCAAGAGCAAGCTAACCAGAGCGATCGCTACCAAACCAATAATGAACAGAACCTGCAACAACGACTCCATGACTACCCCATGACCCTTGGACTTGAACAGAATATCATACGGGGTTACTGCAAATTTAAGACAACTGCTAAGAATCCCCACAAAATAGACATAGCCAAAGCCAAAAATAGCCCTAGTTGCTAACTACCTGAGCTTTGGGGCAATATAAATTAAAGCTTACACAGCTATTAAAAAGCCTAAAATATGCAGCTAGAACATATCCACACTAGAAGAGAAGATGGGTTCAGCATGAATAGCAGAAATACGTTTGGGACGTACCAACAGTAATTCATTATCGGTTTTCATCGGCATTGACAGTAATTCTTCTTCTTCAGATTTTGCCTTGAGTTTAGCAGCGTAGCCTTTAACTTCTTCAATGGTATTAAACCGAATATCAACAACATGATTGCCCTCTAATATGAGATGCACAATATATTCATCTGGCTTTCTAGGTTCTCTTGGCATATAGAATTTTAGTAATTTAGATGGTTCTGGTCATATTATGCCTGATTTAGTGATCGCAATTGGTAATACTCGGATTCGGGCAGCAGTTTTTGAGCAAGGAATTTTAGTTGTTGATTATGCCTATGCCCACAATCAAACTGATCTTTTGAAGGCAGTTTTAGAAGAATACTTAGGAGCAAGAACACTTAACAACATTGCGATCGCCACTGTAGTCCCAGAATTAATCACCCCTTGGCATCATTTACCCCAAACTCAAATGATTACAAAGGAGATGATCCCGCTAAGTGGCATTTATCCGACTATGGGTTTAGATCGGGTTCTCACAGCCTTGGGAGCTTGGCTTAAGTATAAGTCTCCAGTTTTAGTTATAGATTGCGGTACGGCGATTTCGCTTACGGGAATTAATGGCGATCGCAGGATTATCGGTGGAGCAATATTAGCGGGACTAAGAATGCAATTACAAAGCTTAAATAGGGCAACTGCGGCTTTACCTTTAATAGATTTACCAGCAGATTTATCCCAAAATTTAATTAAGAATTTTCCATCTCGATGGGCAACGGATACACCTTCAGCAATTTATAGTGGTTTGATTTATACAGTAGCAGCAGGTTTAGAGGATTTTATCGAAGACTGGCGATCGCTTTATGCTAATACTCAGATCATCTTTACAGGGGGAGATAGTGAGTTAATTATTCAGTTCCTGAACAGTAAGTCAAGTAGCAAGTTAGACAATAGTTATTTATCTCAAGTCCAATTAGACAAAAATCTAATCTTTAAAGGTATTGCTGCTATTTTTTAGGCTTTCAACTTAAAAAGTGATTTCACAGATAGAAACTGAAAAACACTATGATCATCAGACTAAAAACCTTAGTCCCACATAAATAGCACTAGCGACTAACTGCACGATCATTACTGGAATACCATAGCGGAGAAACGTCTTAAATTTTATTCTACGCCCATGCAGGTCAGCTATTCCTGCCGCCACAATATTTGATGAAGCTCCAACTAAGGTGCCATTTCCCCCAAGGGTTGCTCCAAACATCATGGCATAAAATAAAGGCAAAACCGCATCGGGAAATTGTCCAGCATATTCGGGAGCAAGCACTTCTGAGCCTGTTAACCCAACCTTGACCACATACTCTTTTAATAGGGGTACCATTGCCACTACTAGGGGAATATTAGGAACAACACTGGATATAATGCCGACAAAGAATATTAAGACGATAGAACCTAAAGCAATATTTTTTCCCAGAATTACGGCTAATACACTCGAGATACTGTCAATTACTCCTGTTTTTTGCAATCCCCCAATCAAGACAAATATTGACATGAAGAATATTAAGGTACTCCAATCTACATCTCGGAGAATATGATTAACGGAATCAATTTTGCTATGGTGAGCTAGTAACAAAGCTAAAACTGCGCCCAAAAGTGCTACGGTAGCTGGAGAAATAGGAACGGGAAGAGTTTCACCAATGACGAAAAATACTAAAACAAAAATAGCGATCGCTACCCCAATCAGTAATATTCGTGGATGATTAATCTGGGGCAAGACTATTTCTTCAATATTTTCTAACTTTTTTAACCAAATTTTCCGAAATAAAAAAGGGAGCATAATGACTAGCACCCCAATAGCGATCGCTCCTCCTAGACTTAATCGCACTAAATAATCACTAAAACTTAGATTAATAGCACTGCCGACAATATAAGTAGCGGGGTCGCCCACGATTGTTAGTAATCCCGCACTATTTGCCACAAATACAAGCAGAATCAGCAACGGCACAAAGTCAACACCAACAATTTTCGCCATCGGAGGAATTAGTGGTGCTATCAGCATTACCGTCGTAGCATTGGGGAGAAATGCACAAATTGGCGTAACCGCTCCTACAATTCCTAATAACAACCGACTACCTTTGCCCTTGGCAAAAATCACGATTTGGGCTGCCAGATATTCAAATACTTTAGTAGGTTCAAATGCCCTCACCATCACCATCACCCCAAAAAATAGGCTTAATGTGCCGTGACTTTTGCCAATGTAAGTAATTGCTTGGGGCAGCGACATAATATTAAATATAACTAAGAGCAACGCACCTAAGAGGGCGGCGATCGTCATGTGTATCCATTCTGTAATTACCAGAAAGATCACGCCTCCAAAAATTATTAAGGCTGTAATTACTTGCCAGTTATCCATAGTCACAATTTTTTTCTTAACAGATTAAGTAACGAGTTAAGGGACAAACTTTTAATTAAACAACAGTATCAGGGGCTAAGTAACAGGCATGATCCGAGTCCCCAAGCTCAACCTGAATGGTGGGATGTTCAATATCAAAACGGTGATGTAATTCATGGCATACATCCTGTAAAAACTGATCTCCCGGATGTCCTTGGGGCATAACTAAATGTACGGTCAGGCAAATCTCCGTAGTACTCATCGCCCAAATATGGAGGTCATGCACCTCAGATACATTTTCCAATTGCTCAAAAAAACTACGAACAACAACGGGATCGATTGCCTGGGGCACAGCATCAATGATCAAATTAGTGGATTCTTGTAATAACTGCCATGTTCCAGCAATAATCACCACAACCACAACTAAACTCATGGCAGGATCGATCCAGTTCCATTTTGTGACCAGAATGGCAATTCCCGATAAAACCACTGCCAGTGAGACAGCCGCATCCGCCGCTAGATGCAGAAATGCGCCCCGAATATTTAGATCGCCCTTACCTCCAATAAAAAACATGGCGGCACTAATTGTATTAATTACGGTTCCAGCCAATGCCACAATTATTACGGTTTCTCCATTAACCTCCGCAGGTGCGCTCAGCCGTTGAATTGCCTCCCATGCTACCCCAATTGACACAATCATTAAAAAACAAGCATTTAGAAGTGCTGCTAAAATTGTCGATCGCTTGAAACCAAAAGTACGTCGAGGGGTGGGTAGTCTATGCACCAATAAACTTGCTCCCCAGGCTATCAGTAGCCCTAAAACATCGCTCAAATTATGCCCAGCATCGGCGATTAGTGCCAGAGAATTAGCTAAGATGCCATAGCTGCACTCAACTATGACAAATCCAGTATTTAGAGCAATACTGACAACAAAAGCCCGATTAAAGTTTTTGGGAGCATGACTATGATTGTGATGACTATGGGAGTGAGTCATTTGGGTTAGATAGTAATAAGTTCAAGAATTATTGAAACTGTAATTATGGATTAATCAAGCGTAGATGGTTGACTCAAACTCATTATCCAATCTATCCAAGCAAGCACTGTTTGACCTCGGCGAGACATAGTGTTTAAACTTAGATCAAGCTCTGCTTCTAACATTATTTCAACGACTTGACTTAAAGTTGGCTTGCTCCCTTCTTGAAGATAGAGTTGTAGAGTTTGATTTAAAACTCTTTTCTCAAGAATACACTCAACAAGAGCTAAGTTTCTCCTTTTAGGCGTGCGTTCAATAATATTTACTCCACGTTCTGTTATTGAATACATTACCCCTTGTTCTCTATCACTTGTTTTTTGAACAAGATCGAGATAAATAGCAGCATTTGTATAATATTGAGCTTGACGAACATCAAAGGCATAGTTTGAGGTTATGTCTTCTTGAGATAAAAAGGTGTTTATATTGTAGATTTGCATTATTAAATCTACTATCCTCACAAAACTATCAGCTTGAGGAAATGGGATTCTTTTATCTTCTGGTTTGATTTTGACTCGCTCAAGTATAGATAAAATGTCTTCTAACTCAATATCATTTGAACCTATTTGATATTTTTTTTGGTTTACAAGTTCAATTGAATTGTAATAATTATCATCTGTAAATCGATAAATATAAAATGAGAAAATATCATTAGAGTAAAACAAGAAAATTGGAATAACTTGTTTCTGTGTTTTGTTTTTCCAAAGTCTGTAGGGATAATAAAGCTGTCTAACTAAAAAATCATCTACAGTTTGGTTTTTGGCTTCAATTATTGCAAGTATATTATCTCCTTCAAATCCACTATCAATTTCACATTGAGAGTTATCTACATTAATTTCATGACTTATATCATCTTGCGTACTATTAATTAAATAGCTAAACCTACCAGTAGACATTCTTCCTGAAACTGTAAATTTAGTTTCTTCATTAAGAAGATCATCTATCATTCCAGTATTATATGCACAGAGAATAGCACATGATTCCGAATAAATATTTGTGGGGTTAATTGTTTCAAGATAAGTTGGGAATGGCATCTCTGTAATATCAATAAATGATTCTTTGGGAAGACTTTCATAGCTTTTGAATCTCCCAATAATATATGACCCTCTTGAATCAGGTTGAATGGTTAGATGATTCTGTTTGAAAATACTAGGGAGTTGAATATAGTGATCAAATTTTGTCATTAATCTCGCTTCACGCTTAGTATTTATAGCTTTTGCTGAGATTTTGTATACACCGTTTTTATTAATTTCTTGTAAAATATTATGCGTCTCAAAAAGACTTTCCCAAGCAATATCATTTTTAGGTTTTTCTGACATCGTAATTACTAAAAACTAATATTTCATTTATCTTACCTCGACTGGTTCCAACAGAATTAATATGTCGATTTGCTTTAACTTCTTGACATGTATAGTAATTTTTATCACTGTAAAGCTCTTTAATAAAATCTGTTGAAGAGTTGCTAAGTAGGACTTTACATCCTTTATCGACTAATTCATCACAAACTTCTTTGAGACGACGTTGCTCATCTTTACCAAAACCACTTAGATCATAGCCAGTAAAAGATGATGAATCTGATAGAGGATCATAGGGTGGATCAAAGTATATAAAATCACCTTTTTTTGTGGTAGAGACTGCTTCTTTAAAATCCTTGTCTGTAATTATAATATTGTTATTATTCAAATACTTACTTATTGCTTTAATAACAGCATCATCCGCAACTATAGGGTTTTTATTGTCTCCATAAGGAACATTGAATTGACCCTGACTATTGACTCGAAAAAGTCCATTAAAGCATGTTTTATTTAGGTAAATAATTCGTGCTGCTCTTTGGACATTACTAAGTTTTTCAAAGTCTGGCTTACGGTCTAATTCCCGTAACTCGTAGTAACGATCTTTAGATATATTTTTTTGATACTCTCTAGTAAGCTCTAGCAGCTCGTCTGGATTGTCTTTGATTGTTTGATAGCAGTTAATTAGCTCTTTATTTGCATCATTAATAACTGCTTTTTTGGGTTGCAAATCAAACAGAAGAGCTCCAGCCCCCACAAAGGGTTCAAAATAGGTGCTAGAACTAAAGTTTTTAGGAATGTATTGTCTTAAGACGGGCAATAATTGCCTCTTGCCACCAGCCCATTTAAGGAAAGGACGCAAAATAAGGTTGTTTGATTTACGCCGAGATGTTGCTTTTTTGGGCAGACAAGTTTCATTCATGATGTTTTTTGATCTACTTGAAGAAATTTTTGCATACTTTACAGAAATGAAAAGCTAGTAATATTACAACGGAAATTAATAATTTAGGAATCCTTTTGAAATCAAGTGTGAGGTGAAACTTTTGATTAAATCTCTAGTGTTTTTTGTCCTAGCGGGATTACTAGAAATTAGCGGCGGCTATTTAGTTTGGCTGTGGTTACGAGCAGGTAAGAGCGTCTGGTGGGCTGGACTAGGCTTAGTCTTATTAGGGTTATATGCGATCGCTCCCACTCTACAGGATGCTAATTTTGGGCGGGTATATGCTGCCTATGGCGGAGTTTTTATTATTTTATCGATTTTGTGGGGATGGCTAGTTGATCGAGTACTACCCGATCGCTTTGATTTGTTAGGTGCTGGAATTTCCCTGCTGGGGGTGGTGGTAATTATGTATGCTCCCAGAGGTTAGATTAGGAATTAGCTAAGGGTATGCCAATCAAGATTTTTTTCTTGCCTTCGAGGGCGATCGCTAGCCTAAACCAAATGCCTGAAGAATCTGGGGTGTATTATATGACAGCCCTCTGGCGATTATTTTATGTGGGTAAGGCAGTAAACTTACGCCGACGTTTAACGGCAAGACATCAAAGATACAAACAAATTAAAATCTTGACACCCTTTGCTAGAGTCCATTACAAAGTTCTGCCTAAGCACCAAATTTCTGCCTATGAACGGGAAGAGATAAAATCCCTGAAGCCTTGCTGGAACTACACTAGGGTACCTAAATTTTGGGGATTATTGTCACAATTTATCTGGTTTTGGTTGAGATTTTGCCTATTTACAGCTTTAGTAGTGATAGCGATCGCTTATTTGATCTATTTATATCTGCGCTGAATACTTGACACTGAATACTGGTAATTTTTAGATGGTTTCGGATTACCTCCATTTCTATCTCAGTAGAGTTGTGTAGAATTGTGAATATAGAGTTGAGAAACACTTAAGAGACTGGGCATTGTGAAAATAACGCCTTAAACTCTAAATATTCATAAATTATTCATACATAGCGGTATTGTCCGCAACCATCATGATTGATGCCGTCATTATTATTTCATTTATTCTTGCAGGCGCAGGCACTGGGTTTCACGGAGTTGACCTTCTGCCAATTCAAACCCTAGCCGAGATTAACTCCCAAGGGTTGCGCTGGGTAATGTTAGGAGTTGGTTCCTTTTTAGGGTTAATCCTAGGTTTGTTAGCCCAAAGTACCTATCGCCGCCTGGAAGCGCAGGTGCGTTCGATGCCCGTTGAGGCTTTGTTAAGTAGGGCTGTGGGTTTAGTTGTGGGCTTATTATTGGCTAATCTGATACTGGCACCGCTATTTTTGCTACCCTTTCCCGACGACTTCTCTTTCTTTAAGCCTTTGACCGCAATTATGGTCAGCATTATTTTTGCCTATACGGGCATGACGCTCTCAGATACCCACGGCAGAGCTTTATTGCGTTTAATAAGTCCCAATAATATCGAAAGTTCGCTATTGGCAGAGGGAACTCTTAAGCCTGCTGCTAGTAAGGTTTTGGATACCAGTTGTGTAATTGATGGCAGAATTGAAACCCTCATGCACACAGGTTTTTTAGAAGGACAATTGCTGGTACCACAGTTTGTAATTCAAGAACTTCAAACCATCGCCGATAGTTCCAACGATCAAAAACGGGTAAGAGGTCGCCGAGGTTTAGATATTTTAAATAGTCTGAGAAATGAGTATGGCGATCGCATTAAAATTCATCCTGCTGACTATGAAGATATTGCCACTGTAGATGCCAAGCTTGTCCGTCTAGCACAGGAAATTAATGGCACCTTAGTAACCAATGACTACAACCTCAATAAAGTTGCGAGTTTTCACCAAGTTGAGGTGCTGAATATTAACGATCTAGCTCAGGCTCTACGCCCTACCTATTTACCTGGTGACTTTTTGAATTTAAAAGTTCTCAAGGAAGGTAAAGAGCAAACCCAAGGTGTAGGGTACCTAGAGGATGGCACTATGGTTGTAATTGAGGACGGACGGACCTTTGTGGGCAAGCAGTTGCGGGTAGTAGTCACGAGTGCTTTACAAACCTCGGCGGGCAGAATGATCTTTGCCAAAACTGAGGCAACGGCAAACGTTTAAACTGCATATTTTCGGTTCATAATGCTTTCTCTAAACACAAATTAAACAAATTAAAAAGAGGAACTAAAGAGATCGATCTTGGTATGATTTGGTAAGTTAAAAAATGAAATATGTCCAAAATCCCCATCCTCGATCTCAAACCTCAATACAACAGCATTAAAGTTGAAATTCAAGCCGCCATTAATCGAGTCCTTGAATCGGGACAGTTTATTCTCGGTGAAGATGTAAGGCTACTAGAGCAAGAGATTGCTACCTATTTGGGAGTTAAACATGCGATCGCTGTTAATTCAGGTACGGATGCTTTAATCATTGGCTTAAGAACTTTGGGCATTGGTCACGGGGATGAAGTAATTACTACTCCTTTTAGTTTTTTTGCCACAGCGGAATCCATTAGTAATGTGGGCGCAACTCCCGTATTTGTGGATGTGGATATTAACAGTTTTAATATTAATCCTCGCCTGATTAAAGCCAAAATTACTGATCGTACTAAGGCAATTATGCCCGTCCATCTTTTCGGTTATCCCGCCGCCATGACCCAAATTCTGGAAATTGCTAAGGAATATAACTTAAAGGTAATTGAAGATTGCGCGCAGTCCTTTGGAGCTAGATACTACGGTGATTGTGGGATTTGCAAAGATGAATGCGATCCATCAATTCGCAACTCGATTCAAAATAAATTTACAGGGGCGATCGCTGACTTAGGAGCATTTTCATTTTTTCCGACCAAAAATCTGGGTGCCTATGGTGATGGGGGCGTTATTACTACTAATTGCGATCGCACTGCTGAACTAAGTCAAATGCTAAGAGTACATGGTTCCCAAAAGCGTTATCACAATGAAATGTTTGGTTACAACTCCCGCCTGGATAGCATTCAAGCAGCAATTCTCCGCGTAAAGCTACCTCACCTTGATCAGTGGAATCAAGAAAGGCGACGGGTGGCAGAAACCTATAATCAACTTTTAGCCGATGTGCCGAATATAATTACCCCAGCCATTCCTGCGGGACATGTTTTTCATCAATATACGATTCGGGTTACTGGTGGCAAACGGGATCAAGTGGCTCAAAACCTTTTGGAAATGGGCATTGGTAATATGATTTACTATCCAATTCCCCAAGATTTACTGCCCGTATATAAAGGAAAGTATCCGACTAATCCCGTCAGTGAATTGTTGGCGGCAGAGGTGTTAAGTTTGCCAATTTGGGCAGAGTTGGATGCAACTGCGATCGCTCGAGTAGCAGAAGGCATAAAAAAAGCTCTTAAATAAATCATCTAGGTAATGGGATGAACATAAAAAGCTATGCCTAAAATTACATAGGTTGCTAACAATAAAAGACCTTCTAGCCAATTAGATCGACCATCGGAACTAATGGAGTTAACAATTAAAACCGATACTGCTACGGCCACTAATTCAAAAGGGTTGAAGTTTAAGTCCATGGGCTGTCCCATAAAATAGCCACCTAAAACCAAAGCGGGTGCTACAAATAAAGCAATCTGCATACTGGAACCGACAGACACAGATACAGATAAATCCATCTTATTTTTCAAGGCAACGGTTACGGCAGTGGTATGTTCCGCCGCATTACCCACAATTGGTAGGACAATTACCCCCGTAAATAAAGCGGTTAATCCTAAACTAGCGGTTGCTTCTTCTAGGCTGGAAACAAGAAATTCCGACTCGATCGCTACTAGAACTGTGCAAACCAAAAGAACAGCGATCCACAGCCACAAATTAACCTTTTCGGGATTCCCACCTTCACCTTCAATTTCAGTGACACCGACATCGTAAAGATAGGAATGGGTTTTCATGGAAAATAACAAAGTTGCCCCATAAACTAAAATTAAGACCAGTGATATGGCGATCGATAGCTGCTGCATCTCACTTTCAGGAATCCGTGCCGAGGTGAAATTAACTGCCGTTGGAATCAACAGGGAAATAACCGCTAAATTCATTACCGACGCATTAGTACGGGCAAGCATGGGCTGAAATTCCTGTTCCTTAAAGCGTAGTCCGCCCAAAAACATTGCTAATCCCAAAACTAGCAACAAGTTACCTAAAATTGACCCCGTAATACTGGCTTTTACTACCTCTACTAAGCCTGCATTTAATGCCACTAAACCAATTATTAACTCCGTGATATTACCAAAGGTCGCATTCATGAGCCCACCTAGAGTTGGTCCTAAAACCACGGCAATTTCCTCGGTGGCTGTACTTAACCAACTAGCTAAAGGAATGATCGCTAGACAACAGGTTGCAAAAATAGCGATTGCCCCCCAATGCAGGTATTCAGCCATAACCGAAATTGGTAAGAACACTAAAAATCCAAAGGAGATAATTTTTTTAATGGACATTAGGGTTATTATTTATTACTCAAATATTATTCAAATTCAAAGCGTAAATCATTACTATCGGCATAACTTGGGATTTTAAAAGCACTAGTTACATCCCAGTTGGGTAATGGTGAATTAGGCTTACCAAGGATAGCTTTAGCTTTATTTTTTCTGCCTAGAGTTAAAAATTCTGGTAACTCAGGGAATTTGATATTACGTCGTGGAGCATGGGCAGGTAAATTCTCAAAGGGCAGAAGCGGAAATTGCCGAAACGGATCGACTAGAGGTTGGTAGCTAACCCGAATGGCTTGACTAGTTAAATATTTCTGCCCATCTATTCCTTCGTGCGTTGCTTGGTGGGTATAAATTCGTACCTCCCCAGTCAACATTTGCGGCTCTGATAACTCTGGGATTTCAATGGTATAGCTAAAGAAATCACTATCAGAAGTGTTATGCAGGAATTGTTGGCGGCAAATATAGGTGTGTTTATGCTTAAGGACAATTTCCAAACTGCCAGAAAGATAAGCTTCGCCTCTAATTTCTATGGTAGCTGTGCCTTTAACGGCAAACTCAGTTTCTGCTAGGTTAATTAATTGATTTGGTAGTTGAGTTTTACCAAAATTTTGAATTGGGGCAGCCATGAGTAAATCTAGTTCGGCTAGTTCTAGTACCAATAGCGGATCAATTAGGACATCTTCTTGATCTGGAGTAGCTGAAGTATCCTGTGACTTGATTTGAATAACATTAGATTCAGTATCAAACCCTTCCCAATCAAGGTCTATATCAGAGGAGATTGCTTCTAAAACTTCGATTTTGAGTGATTTCACTATGGACTCGTTAAATTGGCGGAAATGACATTTAATTTGCCAAAAGCCGACCCCAAAAGTTAGAAAAGGCATGATTAAAACCAAACCTTGGCGATTAACTAAGCGGGTAAAGTGACGCTGCCAAGATTGATCAACTTGTTCATCATTTTCTTTATAAGATAAATAATCAATATCAATATCAATGGGAGTATTAACTAACCCACACCTAGCCGCGAGGCGATATTCACCTTCTAAAATTTCTAGGGTAGGCGACTCCAAAGGTAGCCATGATTTATCACCCTTTTTTTGTAATAAGAACTCCCAAGTTGGCATACAGTTTACGATCGCTGATCTTTTGTTAAATATCCCCAGAATATTAACCTAATAAGTGCAGATGTCAACTATATAAATCTCCAAAATCAAAAAAATAAATCTCTAAAATCAAGAAATCTTCAATATTTAGTGATTTCATTTAGTAACTTCTTAGTTCAGCAGGTACCGTAACATTGGTAAGTCCAGCGATCGCCCGTAGATTTTGACATCTTAGTAGCTCTATAAATTCGGGAGGATTACGTCCTTCTAGCTTAGTCACCGATTGTATTGCCTCGAGTAAAGTTTTAGCAGCAGTAGCTTGATCATAGCCCCGTTTTATTGCCACTTTGATTGCCTCAGTATCGGCTTCCACCTGAGTTTCATTACTACGATTTTTTTGCCAAAGCTGTCTAATGGCGATCGCTAATAACCCCCCACTAGCAACTATACCCACAGGATCGGACTGCCATAGCTGAGCTATTAATCCTATGCTTGCCCCAAGAGATACCAACTGATATGTACCGACCGTAAACCATTTTTGCTGTTGCCGCCATGCCACTTCCCTAATTAATAAAAGGTCTTGACAGGTAGGTGACAGTTGAGACCACAGCTTAAAATTAATTGTAACTTCGCTTACAGATGCCCAAGGTAGAAGTGGAGTACTAGTAATTACCTGTGGTTGATCCAGATTACGAATTTTAGTTGCCATCCGCCAAGATGCGGGGAGAAGGTCAGCTAGTCGACTAATTTCTTGGGCGGGAGTCATATATTTTGCGTAGGACTATGTAACGAATATATCTTATTCCTGCATAACTACTTGCATCTTACTGGCGTGTTGCTTTGAATCAAGATATTAATTATGTAGCAGCTTTACTACCCCTTTTTTAATATCTGGGAGAATCTACTATAGTGAAAGTCTCTCCATATTTACCCTATATGGCATTACTTTATGATTTCTTGGTTAGCATCAAGTAAAGATTAGTTTTTAGTTAAATTTTTAGCTTAATTATCAAGTGTGTATCTGTGCGAATTTTAGGACTAGACCCGGGAATTGCCATATTGGGATTTGGGCTAATTGATGTAGAAAAAGATACTGCCCCTAAGTTATTAGAGTATGGAGTAATTCAAACACCCAAAAATACACCGATGGGAGATCGCCTCAAAACTATTCATGAGGATATGCACACCCTTTGTCAGCAATGGCAACCCGAAATTGTCGGTATGGAAAAACTATTTTTTTATCGCATGGGTAACTTGATTAGCGTGGCGCAGGCAAGGGGAGTAATTTTAATGACCTTGGCAGAAAATAATATTACGCCTATGGAATTTTCACCACCGCAGATTAAGCAATCCCTGACAGGCTATGGTGGCGCTGATAAATCAGAAGTTCAAACGGCTGTAATGCGGGAATTGGGATTAACTAAACCTATTAAACCTGATGATGCTAGTGATGCTTTGGCGATCGCTTTAACCTGTTGGTTGTTTTCTGAGTATTAGCTATGATAAACTTATAAACCGTTTGCCTATTTGAAATTAAACTGCTAAAGCCATGAAAGTTCTCAGTTCTCTGAAATCCGCCAAAACTCGCCATAAAGACTGTAAGATTGTGCGTCGTCGTGGCAAAGTCTATGTTATTTGCAAGAGCAACCCTAAATTTAAAGCCCGCCAAGGTTAATTTATGCAAAGTAGTAACCAAGACTGCTTAAAGAAGCATAATTTAATATAAAACGCAATGCCAAAAAAACAAAAGAAGCTAGGAGAAAGTAGTCTGTAATAGAGAACCTCTTAGCTTTTGTCTTTGAGTAAAAGAATATAAAAATCGCAGAAACTAACCTCTGATTTGTCCATTTTCTAGCTTTGATGTTCTAAATTGTAAGCAGCATAGACACTTTGTACATTATACCAATTCAAAAATATACGAGCAACTTCTAATGCTAGTTGGGGTTTGCCTTGATTGATTAACCAGCTTAATAATGGTTGGAGCGATCGCTCATTGATCAGCCCCCCCAAAGTTAAGGTTCCCCACAGCAAACGGTGAATCCAAGTCATTTGGATCATCATCTTTACCTCCCAAGTCGGATGCTTTTTGTAGAAAATTACACCCATTCTGCCGCGTTGCTGTTCTTGATCGATTAGGTGAGGTAGTTGAGCTAAGTTAAAAGCTGGATGCCAGTGATAGCCGATTGCCTGTGGGCATTTAATGAGTTTTAAGCCCAAATTTTTAAGTCTTACGCCCAGTTCTAAGTCCTCCCAGCCGTACTGCTTAAATTGCAAATCAAACATTCCCGCTTCAATTAACCAATGACGGGCGATCGCTACGTTACCTGTAGCAAAAAAAGCATTGGAAATATCCGTAAGTTTGAATTTAGTTGAGGTGGGTTCATCAAAATTGGCAGTATTGATTACGGTACCGTAGGTAAAAGCTCGGGGATGATTTTGTAAAGCCTCAGCATGGGCAGATAAAAACTGCTCAGTGACAACCAAATCGCTATCAATAAAGACAACTATTTCCCCTAAGGCTTTCTCTATACCCAAATTGCGGGCTGCGGCGGCTCCTTGATGATTTTGTTGTAACAGCCTGACATGGGGTAGATTTATTTCTTGGTTAGCTTGAACCCAGGCGATCGTATCGTCCGTAGAACCATCATCAATTACCAAAATCTCATAATCCCCATTAAAATCCTGATGTTCCATCGCCAATAAACATTTCTGTAAAATCGGCAGGCGATTGTAAGTGGGAATAATTACTGACCACATAATTGCAAATGTAATACCTTATTTCTTTGTATAAATGCTTTGATTACTCTTTTTCCTATTTACCCTAACTATAGTCCAGTTTGACGCTCGCGATCAGAGTCGGGTTCCAATGCGGCATAGTCCCAATGACTAATACAGGAAATTTGCGGGGCTACAGACCGAATTGCTTGCATTTGGCTTTCTAAGCTGGGATGTCCCTGCCAAGGCTGTCCCCACGTTCCCATTAAAACTGGACAGACTTTAGTGTTAACGGGCAAAGCATTGATTATTTTTAGGACTTCGTTGGCGATACATTTACTATCACATTGGTTAAATATCATCGGATACCGTGTGATCGCAGCAGGAAACCTCTCCCAAGTCTTAACCCGAGCATTATAAATTTCTCGACTCGGCGCAAATACGGCACCAATATTAATTTGGGAGTTAGTGCTATTAATACTAGCGATCGCCCCATTTATAAAACCCAATACACCTTGATAGGCATGATTTACCGCCAACTGCCACAGCATCTGCTCGACTAATTGCGATACCAAGACTGGACTTGAGGAGAGGGTTTGAACAATACCTGAAGTATTTTGCTGGGTTACTTGCAGAAGCTTAATCATTTCGGGGGTAATTTTACCTGTTTCTAGATAACTTGCCATTAACTGTTTAGTTCCAGCATCGGGCATTGCCCCCAATAAAGACTGGCGTGATTCCTCTCCATAAATCCATAGGTCTTTAACGTTATTAATTAGTTTTTTACTATTGGAGTACTGGAAATAATCAAACAAAATGCCATCGGGTTGACGCTTGATTAAGTTAGCGATCGCCCCAGCAAAATTGGACTTTGCCTGAGCATTAAAAGGATCAACAAGTATATGTTCTGGCTCTAAGGGATTAGACAGAGTTTTCCCCGGCGCCCGTTCGGAAAATTGACTGTAACTGTAGCCATAGTTCATAGCGATCGCCCAACCATAGACCTTTAATCCCCGTTCATGTCCCTGACGAATCACCTCTGCCCATAGATCATAATCTGCTGTCACAGTTCCAGCTTTTACCGCATCTTTAGTGACAGATTGCCAAGGCGTAGGATTACTAGCCACAGGTAATAAAATCTGCCCATCGTAAAATACTTCAACAAATATGGCGTTATAGCCACGATTAACAACTCGATCTAGGACATCTGTTAAAACCTCTGACTTCGCATCCTTGGGGTATAGTCTCAGCACCAGAGCTTGGGATTTAATTGCATCTTGGCTCCGACAAACAGCTAATTGATTTTTGTGTTTTGCCACAAGGGATAGATAGGACGGATCATTAGTTTTGCGTAAATTGTTTTTGAGTATGCTCTCGTTGACATCTACATTACAACTAGAAACACTTATCGAACCCACAGGTAAAGCCTGTGCTGAGGTTATGCTGGCGCACCAAAACCATAGACAGACTTTAACTAAATAGTTAGCAGATTTGCGTTGATTTAAGGATGGAACTAAGGAAAATAAATTAGCTTTTAACTGAAAATTTCTACTTACAGAGGTTAAAGACATTAGGGATAGTTAAGCCAATTCTAAGGGAGCCATGGTCAGTTTTTCCTGCTTCAGTTGAGCATGATATAATTCCGCTTGCTCCTGTGGACCTACCCAAACGATCGCCATACCCTCAAAATGCACTTGATTAGTTAGTTCCCAGGCTCTTTGTTCACTCATGTCTGGAATATACTTAACCAAACACTTACACACATGCTCAAAGGTATTGAAGTCATCATTTAAGACTATGACTTTATAGTTGGGATAGGGCTTACGGACTACCTGAGAATCTCGTTCTCTGATTTTTTCAGGGGATTGAGTAGCTGCACTGATCATCGTTACTAGGCAAGACAGTACGGATTATATACAGTTATCTTACCCTAAGGGACTTCAAAAGAAATAGTCTTCGCAGTTTTAGGGATGCAGGGCGTAGTCCCAGAGAGGGTTACTTGTCCTCTAGCTTGTCCAATCTGGTATTGGTTGCGCCAACAAATCTGGATACTATCATTACCAGTGTTTCTAGTTGTGACTGCGTTCTATCCTGTCTCTCTTCTATTCGTGCAAAGTTTTCAGAGTGCTGTAACTGTCTCTCTTGTAGTTGCCTCTCTATTGCTAACATCTGGGCTATTACTGCCTGCATTTCTTCATAAGTCATATTTCTGTTCCACTGAATTCAGTGATCGCCATACTCTCAAAATTTACTGATCATCGTTACTAGAGAACCCAGTAATGTTTATACTCAGTATCTTACCCTAACTACTGTATAGGTTAAAGTTCAGGATTTTTTGGAGCTTTGCATAAAATTAATCAATAGAAACGCCAGTCCCACATTAATGGCAATGTCGGCAAAGTTAAATACAGGGAAATTAATAAACCTCAAGTCTAAAAAGTCAACCACTGCACCCTTAATAAAGCGATCAAGCCCGTTACCTAAAGCCCCGCCAAGGATGCAGCCATAACCGCACTGTTCCCATATAGTTAATTTTTTGGCAAATACACCTAAAACTCCTAAACCAAAACTCACCACCAATGACACCCACTTGAGCCAGCCACTACCGCCACTAAAGATACTAAAAGCTGCGCCAGAGTTAGTAATGTAGCGCAAATGCAATATACCTTGCCAGATCGCTAAATCATGGAGACTAGGGTTTTGGGCGATCGCAGTTTTAGTCAGTTGATCTATACATAACCAAGACAGGGCGCAAATCCAAAAGTATAGGTTCCTCAGCATTCGCACCTAAGCTTTATAAGTAAGTATAAGTAAGTAAATGAATGAGCAATTAAAGTAAACCTAGCCAAGCCAGCACCCCTTTACCCGTAGCAAACTCAATCACTAATACCGTAAGGAAGCCAATCATTGCGGCTCGACCATTTAAGCGTTCAGCATAGCTATTAAAGCCAAAACTAGGATCGGTGGCTTGGGGGGATTGAAGTGGTTCAGTCATATATGTAGTTTATTCCTTGAATTTGATACTAATCTAGCCAGTAAGTTAAACCTTATTTTGCCAATAAACCTTAGCATTTCGGCAATGTTAACTTGTAACTGGATGATTACTATATTCTTACATAGCTTTAAGATTTGCAAATTTCTGTAACTAAAACCTTGTTTCTTAATTCTTATAGCAAATTTCTTGTAAGTTAACTAATATAAGGTTATAAAGACTAATTAAAAGTATTTAAGCCTTAATTTAAGTTTTTATATCTGAGCTAAACTTAACATTACGATTAAAGTAATTAATAGGTTTAAGTTTTAATCATTAATTTATACAATAAATCACAACCAGAATTTACGAGGTTTTAAGTAACTTGGAAAGTCATAAAGAGAAAATTTTAGTCGTAGATGACGAGGCAAGTATTCGTCGTATCTTAGAAACCAGACTTTCTATGATCGGGTATGAAGTAGTCACGGCGGGAGATGGTGAAGAGGCGATCGCTATGTTCCGTGATGAAATTCCAGATTTAGTCGTGTTAGATGTAATGATGCCTAAGCTTGATGGCTATGGGGTCTGCCAAGAATTACGCAAAGAATCTGATGTCCCGATCATTATGTTGACCGCACTCAGTGACGTTGCTGATCGGATCACAGGGTTAGAACTTGGTGCCGATGATTATGTGGTTAAGCCCTTTTCTCCTAAGGAATTAGAAGCTCGGATTCGGTCTGTGCTGCGCCGAGTTGATCGCAATGGTAGCTCTGGCATTCCTAGTTCTGGGGTAATGCATATTAGTAATATTAGAATTGATGCCAATAAACGCCAAGTCTATAAAGGTGATGAGCGCATTCGGCTTACAGGTATGGAGTTTAGCCTATTAGAGCTTTTAGTTGGTAAGTCTGGGGAAGCTTTTTCCCGTGCTGATATTCTACAAGAAGTATGGGGCTATACCCCTGAGCGTCATGTGGATACCCGTGTGGTTGATGTGCATATTTCTCGATTACGGGCAAAGCTAGAAGAAGACCCCAGTAACCCAGAACTAATTTTGACGGCTAGAGGCACTGGCTACTTATTTCAGCGCATTACTGAATCTGAAGAAAGCTAAAACTCTCTATTTTGATTAATTATGTGATTAACTATGGCTTTAGTAGCGATCGCCTCTGTGATAGCTGGAGCAAGAGCAGGGAAGGTTATTAGTTTTCCGACAGATACGGTTCCTGCCCTAGCAGTAGTTCCAGATCACGCCAAGTCGATTTTTGCCCTGAAGCAGCGATCGCCCGATAAGCCTTTAATTTTAATGGCAGCTACCCTAGAAGAACTGTGGGATTATGTCGATGTGAGTAATCCTAACTTCTCGATATGGCAAGAACTAGCACAGTCTAGGCTACCAGGGGCATTAACCTTAGTATTACCCCAGAATCCTGATTATCCACCCTTGAACGTTGGTTTTAGGAGCATTGGCATTAGAATTCCCGATCACAAGATCGCGATCGCCCTACTGCGACAAACTACACCCCTATTAACCACCAGTGCTAATCTCAGCAACTCACCGACATTACTTACTAAGGAAGAAATATATCTACAGTTTCCCCAAGTTCTGGTTTTAGATACCCCTAATGTCATTACAAATAGTCAACCTTCTACAGTCTTGGCATGGACGGATCAGGGTTGGATAGTTAAACGGCAAGGGGCGGTTAAAATCTAGGTGATGCTAAAAATCTGAATCATAGGAAGATGATGAGGAAGGCTGATTATCTTGCTTAGAACCCAGTAACTCCAACTGATCAACACGAATTACAGGCTTCGTTCTATCTTCCCCAGTGGTTTTATCCTTCCAGCGATCGAATACTAAGGAACCTGTAACCCCAATTAGGCTGCCCTTTCTGACATATCTGCCTGCCACATCTGCCGTTTTATCCCATAGTTCCAAGTCAAACCAATCGGGTGGCTCGTCTTTATTGCTAGTGCGGCGATTTACTGCCAATGTAAAGTTACATACCTGCTTGCCTGAATCGAAATTTTTAACTTCAGGGTCTCTGCCCGCGCGACCGACTAGGTTAACTCTGTTAATGCTCATGGTTTTTATTTCCTATGTAAGCTTAAAATGCCAGATGTTCAAGATTTTAGCCTGAACTAGTTCCCAATTTGATCAAATCTTCACCCGTGAGTCGACAAATGCGCCAGTCTGGCAAAACCTTTGCGCCGATCGCCTCATAAAAACTAATCGCTGGTTGATTCCAATCTAAGACTGACCATTCTAAGCGTCCATAGCCCCGACTTACTGTTAAACTTGCCAAATACTTAATTAACGCCTTACCAATTCCTGCACCACGATATGCGGGTAGAACAAAAATATCTTCCAAATAAATTCCAGACTTAGTGAGAAACGTGGAATAGTTGCGAAAAAATAGGGCAAAGCCAACAATCTGAGCATCAATCTCTGCTACTACCGCTTCAATCACTGGGCGATCGCCAAATAAATCTAGTTCTAATGCTTCGACTGTTCCCGTAACAGTATGACTCAGTTGCTCATATTCTGCTAGGGCTTGGATTAAGTTAAATATAGCAGAAACATCTTTTGAGGTAGGCGATCGCAGTACGAAATCGTTAGTTAATGACATGGAGTTATGAATTTCTAAATCTAGTTACAAATCTGGGGGTAGAATCACCCGATCAATAACATGAATATAACCGTTTCTAGCCTTAATATTAGTCTGGGTAACAGCAGCATTATTGATCATTACTTGCCCATTTTTAACAGCAACCAAGACACCAGAACCCTCAACAGTTTTGACATAGCCGGGTTTGAGTTTCTTAGCAGTTAGTTTCCCTGACACCAGATGATAGGACAAGACTTTCATTAATTTTTCTTTATTCTCTGGCTTAAACAGCATCTCGGTGGTTTCCCTGGGCAGGGCTTGAAAAGCTGCATCAGTTGGGGCAAATATTGTAAATGACTGCTTCCCATACAGTGAGCCTGACAAACCCGTGGAGACCAGACCGTTAGTAAATGTGCGGAAAGCGCCATTGGCTTGGGCAATCTCAAATACGGAATCCTGCTTTACGGTTTTAGATTTTTTAGCGGCAGAGCTAGGCAATTCACCAAAAGATTGGATTAATCCTAAGCTAATCACACTGGCAATCAATAATTTTTTGAGCATAGAATTAAAAATTGGTTTTCTCACATTACAAATAGCACTGGCGATTAATCGTCCCGCTAGACATAGCTTATCCCACCCTTTTAGGGAAGGAAATTAATATCTGGTTAAGCTGTGATTACATTTATGGTTATGTTTTGAAAACTAAATAAATCTCTTTATAGCGACTTGATCCTTTGCACAATTTTAGTAGTAGAGCTAGGTACTTCAATTTGAATTAAGCTAATTTTGCCGCCATAGCCATTCACAGTTGGAGCTTCGGGTAAGGTTTCCACAGTATAGTCACCGCCTTTGGCATAGATATCGGGAGCGATCGCCTCGATGGTTTTAATTGCTGTAGGTTCAGGAAAAATAATTACGGCATCCACGGGTTTTAACGCTGCCATCACTTCTGCACGCTGGTCTTCGGGAATAATCGGACGGCTTAATCCTTTGAGTTCTTGGACAGAGCGATCGCTATTTAAGCCCACCACCAAGGTTTTTCCTAATGCCTTAGCACTTTCTAGGTAACGCACATGCCCCACATGAATCAAATCAAAACAACCATTGGTAAATACTAAGGGTCTCCAAGCTTCAGGAGATCGCCTTAATAGCTCCACAAATTCTGCAAGTTCAAAAATAATTTTTGCCATAGTCCAATTTTTGCAGTCTCATCCAGCTTAAAAACTGGCACATTCAAATGATCAATCTAGGATTTCGCAAACTACGATACACCTTATTAGCTACAATTAGTAACGCAAAAAATTTCCATGTTTTTTTTATTGTAAGTAGAGATAATTAAATGAGCGACACTCTAGCAAAAGTTCAATCCATAGTTGCCGAACAACTGGGCGTAGAAGTAGCAGAAGTCAAACCTGAAGCCAGCTTTCAAAATGATCTAGGAGCCGACTCTTTAGATTTAGTAGAAGTGGTAATGGCACTAGAAGAAGAATTTGAAGTCGAGATTCCCGATGAGGATGCCGATAGTATCAAAACTGTGCAAGAAGCCGTTGATTATATAGAGCAGAAACAAGCCGCCGCCTAACGACCTGAAGACTATGGAAAACTCTCAACCCCTTTCTCGTGTAGTTGTAACTGGTATGGGTGCAATTACGCCTATTGGTAATACCCTTGAAGATTATTGGCAAGGACTAATTAATGCTAAAAACGGTATTGGTCGTGTGACCCGCTTTGACACCTCTAAACATGCTTGCCAGATTGGGGGAGAGGTTAAGGGTTTTGATCCCCATGACTACTTTGAGCGCAAAGAAGCAAAACGTATGGATCGCTTTTCTCAGTTTGGAGTAGCTGCAAGCTTACAGGCGATCGCCGATGCCAAGTTAGAGATCACACCGCTTAACGATACTCAGGTTGGGGTAATTATCGGTAGTGGAATCGGTGGTTTACAGGTTTTAGAGGATCAAGCTGAGATTTTAATGACCAAGGGACCCGATCGCTGTAGTCCATTCATGATTCCGATGATGATTGGCAATATGGCAGCAGGTTTAGCCGCAATTCACACAGGAGCCAAAGGTTTCAACTGCTGTACGGTCACTGCCTGTGCCGCAGGGTCTAATGCCATTGGCGATGCTTTTCGGTTAATTCAACGGGGTTACCTTAAAGCCATGATCTGTGGTGGTACCGAAGCTGCCATTACGCCCTTAAGCTATGCGGGTTTTGCCTCTGCCCGTGCCTTATCTCTACGCAATGATGATCCAACCCATGCTTCCCGTCCCTTTGATGTTGATCGAGATGGGTTTGTCATGGGTGAAGGTGCAGGCATTTTAGTATTAGAGAATCTGGAGCAGGCGATCGCCCGTGGTGCCAAAATCTACGGAGAAATCATCGGCTATGGTGCTACCTGCGATGCTTACCACATGACGGGAATTGCCCCCGGTGGCGAAGGCGCAGCTAGAGCTATGTCCTTGGCACTAAAAGATGCAGGTGTTACTCCCGATGCTGTAGATTACATCAATGCTCACGGCACTAGTACTCCCGTTAATGACCCCAGTGAAACCGCAGCAATCAAGACTACCTTCGGTGATCATGCTCGTAAAGTGGCAATTAGCTCCACTAAATCCATGACTGGACATTTGCTAGGAGGTTCAGGCGGTATTGAGGCAGTGGCAGCAGTTTTAGCCGTAAATCGTGACTGCGCTCCACCAACCATTAATTTAGCTAATCCTGATCCCGACTGTGATTTAGACTATATTCCCAATGTGGCAAGACCTATGCCTATTAATGTGGTGTTATCTAATTCCTTTGGCTTTGGTGGACATAACGTCAGCTTAGTATTTAAAAAATTTATCGAGTAATATCAAATCTAGAAAACAGAACTACAAATAATCTACGGCAAGAGTGAAACCAGTACTCAGTTAAACCAGTACTCAGTTAAGAGAATTACCATGAATGTAGTGCTCGCAACTGGGGCGTTTTTTTAATTGATGGGATTCCATGCGCGTGAGCACATCATCGAGAATAGCGATCGCTTGCTAGAATACAACTAATAATTTGGTCTAGTTAGTTATGCAATTTCATCCTGCTACCGACTTGCGATCAGCTTATTGTGCCTCTGATGTCAAACCATTAGAAGTAGAAGAACTTTCCAGAGGAAGTAACAGCCCTAGAACTAGCAACGGGTGTGCCGATTGATATGAACTTGATATTTCTGGAGAAGCGATTGGCAAAAAGATTTTGAACGATTAACATCAATGGGATAGCATAAATATTTAATTAATCAACTCTGTTGTGTTGAAAAATTCTTTTTGAACCTTGTTGATGTCTATCGACTCTATTGGTTGAATGCTTCTTGGAACTGAATACATTTTGGTTTCGAGAACTCCTGTAGCTCCCAGTTTGCGATTATTACGATATTTTTCAGTAATTTTCTCTCCTGTCAAGTAATTAATGCTTTGTTTATTACTATCTCCAGTAGCACGATCGCGAATTTGAATATCCTCACCAATTAAAACTACTTGATTCAATTTTTGGTCAAACCAAAAGCGATGTAAAGACTGAAATACTCCTCGTGAACCACTTATTTGATCGATGATAATAACTCCCTTTTCAAGCTTAACTGGAATTGTTTTCTTGGGCGGCTGAAAAAACATTCCACCGCACAAATGACATAGTAGAATCCTATTTGCAATTGCAATCTTTTGCCACTTGCCATCTATTTGTTTCTTAAGCACAACTATTATTGGTCTTGATTCTGGAGATTTAGGCGCACCAATTTCAATCAACATCAAAACTGCCCCTTTGACTCCATCAGGATTCAATTCTCCTTGGACACTATCGCTTAATATCCATCCTTGTGGAACAAAGTCTTTTATGTTTTTACCGTGATTGGGTATTTGATCGGGCTTAATTTCTAATCCAATTTCGGCTAGACAGCTTAAAGTGGGAATTATCCCAAAATAAAAACCACTCAAAATAATGAAGACAAGAATGTGATTCTTCGCAGTTGAATTCTTGAGTTTTTCAAAAAACATGATAACTCCTGAAAAATTTAACCCTACTATAGATTTTATATCCAGAGGTGCTCTATTACTCCCAGTTGCAGCTAAGTTAACGTATTTTTGAAATTAATTTACAAGGCTATACCGCTTCGGATTTGTTTTCAATTAGTTGATATACTCTGAACTGGAAATCTTGAAATGGTATTTTCAGTAAAAAATGACTAGCCCAAACAACTACCAAGAATGGAGTGCTCGCAACTGGGGCGTTTTTTTAATTGATGGGATTCCATGCGCGTGAGCACATCATTGAGAATAGCGATCGCTTTACCCACAAAAGCTCCTTTATTTAACATCACACATTCAGCCCGTTCTGCCATTGCCGCATCAGTCATCTCTCCACGGGAAGGAGTGCCATTTTTGACTAAACTTTCTAACACTTGAGTTGCCCAGATCACTGGCACATGAGCAGCTTCGCATAGCCAGAGAATCTCTTCTTGAATCTCGGTTAAACGCTGATAGCCAATTTGCACAGCGAAGTTAACTAAAATAGGATGCAGCCCTCAAACTTGTCAGCTTCCGTTTGTAAGCAATGGCAAATGTTAAAATAATCCCGTTTAGATCTACAAAAACAACAAAAATCATGGAAAACCGTGTAAGTGCTAATCTCTCTCAAGCGGATAAAGATGCGGTAATGGCAGCATTAGCCACAATTAAAGCCAAGTTACCGTTCTTAATTGATATTCCCGCCGAAGAGCGTAAGACCATGCTGAAAATGGGTGATAAAAGTCGGACATTTGTGCAGAAAACGATGGAACTGGTAAATCAGAATGATGGATTTTTACCCCGTGCCTTTGAAGTAGAAGAGATGCGAAAGGATGTGCAACTACTTAACGATCTTTATCCGATGCTGCAAGCAGTGAATCAATTGCAAGAGTTGATCGATGATACGGTGATGGTGGTGGGCAGTGAGGCTTATGCGGCGGCTTTGGTGGTTTACAGATATGCGAAGGATTCGGGGTTGGGGGCTGGACTGGACGGGGTGGTTGATGACATTGGGCGCAGGTTTGCCCGTAAGTCGAAGAAAGCGGAAGAACTGCCAAAGGTGTAAATTAATCCTCTGATGGTCAGGTTTGAGCTTTTGAGAGTCAAGTTTGGACTTGATCAAGATCAACTTTGAGCTAAATTCATTCAAGTTTGAGCTTAAAAGAGTCAAGTTTGTGCCTCATCAAGTTGGATTTTGTACTAAATTAGGTCAAGTTTCAGCTTGGGTAAGGTCAACTTTTGAGTAAAAAGAGTCAAGTGTGAGCCAGTGCAAGCTCGACTTTGCCGTAAATTAAGTCAAATCTGAGCTTCAAAAGGTTGCGGGAGTTTCTTGGAGCCTTTAGGCATGGATCAAACTCAAGTAATCTTGCGGTGAAAGAATTGAAACTTCTCTGAATGGATGAAGTACTAGCAGATCGTTATCTCCAGTTATGATGTAGTCTGATTTACCTGAGATCGCCAGATCGAGAAACTTATTGTCATTTGGATCTCGACAAATATCAATACTAGAATCGATCGCTACTAGCTCTGCGCGATTAGTAATAGACGCAAAGAATTTTATTCGCCTCTCTAAAGAGATATATTTATCAAATTTGGGCTTGGCTAAGACTCTCTCTAATTCAGCATTTGTCGGTTCAGACATGAGCAAAATCGCACTACTAATTACATAATCAAAGACCTGTTGTGGAATAGAAGAACGACTCAGTAATCCACTGATAAGCACATTTGTATCCAAGATTACTCGCAATTTACTCATCATTAAGTAGTGCCTGAAGAATTTCTGAAGTCAGTCCATTGGCAAAGGCTTCTTGACGAATTTCTTTTACTATGTTCTCTAAAGAATCGGGTTGATTTACATAGTAGAGCAAACTACTAACGATCGCCTGAATCTTGTGTCGGTGTTCAATGGTGGCATTATTGAAATTGTCTGCGATCGCTTCATCAACTTCTAAGGTGATTGGTTTTAGCATAGAAATTCACAAGATATTAAAGTATTAGAGTCATTGTATGTCTGAAACTTAATAGCTAATATTATAGGCATTGAAACACAAGTACGGAGTTAGCTGAGTGCATCAATCTTTACAGGCATATTGGCAAGAAGTAGAGCAAATCTATAACACTCATCAGGCAACAGAACACAGCTATCGCCCTGCCTTACAGAAATTAATAGAATCATTGGCGGGGAATATTCGAGCAATTAATGAACCGAAACGGATTGCTTGCGGTGCGCCAGATTTTTTGATTAAGCAAAATGAACTAGAAATTGGACATATCGAAGCGAAAGATATTGGAATTTCTCTAAGTAAGGTTGTGGCAACGGAGCAGTTAAATAGATATTTCCATGCCTTGAATAATTTAATTGTTACCGATCATTTAGAGTTTCGGTGGTATGTGGATGGAGAGCATAGATTAACGGCTTGTTTAGCAACTATTGATAAAAAGAAGAAGTTAGTCGCCGATCGCTCAGGAATACTGGAGGTTGAGCAACTTTTAGAGCAATTTTTATTAACCAAAGCTATTCAAGTTAATACGCCAAAGGTTTTAGCAAAGCGGATGGCAGCATTAGCTCAATTAATTCGAGATGCAATTAAAGCTGCATTAAATTCTGAAGATCAAGGGGGAATGCTCCGCCAACAGTTTGAATCTTTTCAAAAGGTGCTAATTCGAGATTTAACAAGTGAACAATTTGCGGATATGTATGCTCAGACGATCGCCTATGGTTTATTTGCGGCAAGATGTAGTACGGATAGTCCGAGTGAGTTCTCTCGCAAAACAGCAGCCTACGATCTACCTAAAACAAATCCATTTTTACGCAGTATCTTTTCGCAAATTGCAGGCATAGATTTAGATGAAAGAATTGCATGGGCGGTGGATACTTTAGCAAATATTCTGAAGCAAACAGATATGGCAGAGATTCTAAAGGATTTTGGCAAGCGCACTCGTCAATCAGATCCAGTGGTACATTTTTATGAGACGTTTTTAGCTGAATATGATGCCAAAATGCGTGAGTCTAGGGGAGTTTATTACACGCCAGAGCCAGTGGTTTCCTATATTGTGCGGAGTGTGGATTATGTTCTCAAACACAAATTTAAGATTGCTAAGGGTTTGGCTGATGCTAAAAAGATTTCTATTCCTAAAGGTGAAGGAACAATAGAAACTCATCAGGTTTTAATTCTCGATCCTGCGGTGGGAACAGGAACTTTTATGTATGCGGTAATTGACCATATTTATGAGAGTTTCAAAAATCAAAAGGGAATGTGGTCGGGCTATGTGAGTCAACATTTACTACCCCGTTTGTTTGGATTTGAGTTGCTAATGGCTCCTTACACGGTGGCACACATGAAGCTGGGTTTGCAGTTGCAGCAGTTGGGCTATGATTTTAGCTCGGAAGAACGATTACGAATTTACTTGACGAATACGTTGCAAGAAGCTTTTCAAATTCCTGCGGCAGATGGGTTTATGAATCGGATTAGGGATGAAGCCGAAGCAGCAAGAGATGTGAAGCAAGACACTCCTGTAATGGTAATTCTAGGCAATCCGCCCTATTCTTATCAGTCGATGAATACTGATCCTTGGATTGTGAGTTTGGTTAAAGATTATTATCAAGTGGACGGCAAACCATTAGGCGAAAGAAACCCTAAAGGCTTATTAGATGATTATGTGAAGTTTATCCGTTTTGCTCAACATCGAATTTCTGAAACAGGCTATGGTGTGATGGCTTTGATTACAAATCATGGCTATTTGGATAATCCAACTTTTCGGGGAATGCGTCAGAGCTTAATGAAAACCTTTGATGAAATTTATGTTTTAGATTTGCATGGAAACAGCAAGAAAAAGGAGGTCTGCCCTGATGGTTCACCTGATAAAAATGTATTCGATATTCAGCAGGGCGTAGCGATCGGAATTTTCATTAAGTATCAAAATAGCCAGCAAGATGTAGCAACGGTTTATCATGCCGATTTATGGGGAGCGAGAGAAGTTTATGATAATAAGCAGTTAGTAGGCGGTAAATATCACTGGCTTGCAGAAAATGATATTAGTTCGACTCAGTGGCAAACCATAAAACCATCTATTCCTTTCTATATATTTAAGGATCAAAATGGATACATATCCGATGAATATCAGAAGTTCTGGAAAATTACTGACATAATGCCGAATCATGTTTATGGTTTCAAAACTCATAGGGATCACTTTGCAATAGATTTACAAAAAAATATCATCGCCGATAGAATTAACGAATTAGTAAGCTTCAAAAAATTGGACTATTCTTTTTTAGATAAATATGATCTTAAAAATTTCAATATAGGAATTGCAGCTACAGCATTACAGAATCAGGATTTAGAAAAGTTTATTGATTTGTGTTCTTACCGACCACTTGATAATCGTTTCATGTTCTATTCTGAATATGTTATGGATAGAATAAGACCCGAACTTAGGAAACATCTATTTAGAAAAGATAATCTATGTCTTATTTGTTCTCGTCAAATATCTACAAATGACTATAAGCACGTCTTTGTTACTGATTTAGTTCCTAATGACTGCCTAATTTCTAATATCACTAAGGAATCTAATCATAACTTCCCTCTCTATCTTTATCCCACCGATACCATCCTTCAGGAATCAGAATATACTACACGCAGTCCTAATTTAGCTCCAGAATTTATTACTGAATTTTCGCAAAAACTAAACCTACAATTCTTGACTGATGGAAAAGGCGATCAAATTAAAACCTTTGCACCAGAAGATATTTTTAACTACATCTATGCCGTTTTTCATTCCCCACAATATCGATCTCGTTATGCCGAATTTCTAAAAATAGACTTTCCCCGTGTGCCCTTGACTTCTGATGTCAAACTGTTTTGGGAACTAGCAAATTTAGGAGAGAGATTAGTCCAACTACATTTAATGAAAGAGACAGGAAGTGAGATTTGTAGTTATCCCATTTCTGGATCGAACATAGTTGAGCAAGTAAAATATGACGAAACTAATCAAAGAGTTTATATCAATAAAGTTCAATACTTTGAGCCTGTACCTACAGCAATCTGGAACTTTTATATCGGTGGCTATCAAGTCTGTCAGAAATGGCTGAAGGACAGAAAGAATCGAGAATTAACCTACGATGACTTATCCCATTATCAAAATATCATTTCCATTCTTGGCGAAACCATAGAAAAGATGGATCGCATTGACCAAATAATTGAAAGCTACGGCGGTTTCCCATTAGGATAGATATTAAAATCCCCAAGCAGAGGCAAAGCAAAGATTTCAGCGCAAGTTGTTGAGTGAAGAGTAAAATTAAGTATTAAATTAGGAGACTAAAAAAGTGAATAACAGCATTACAGTTGAGCAAAGATTACTAGAAAAGATTCGCAAACTCCCATCCGATAAAATCATAGAAATAGAAGACTTCGTTGATTTTCTCTATCAACGTGAAACCGAATCTGATAAAAATCTGGTTTATGAAGCTACTAAACTCTCTGAAAACAGTTTTTCAAAAATATGGGATAATCCTGAAGATGCAGCTTATGACAACCTATAGTTTTGGAGATGTGCTTTTAGTTCCGTTCCCTTTTACGGATCAAACCACCACCAAAAAACGCCCAACCATTGTAATCAGTTCCGATATTTATAATCAGCAGAAACTAGACATAATTTTAATTGCTGTCACCAGTCAAGTAAGTTTGCAATTTGGTGAGATGCTTATATCTGATTGGTCAAGAGCAGGACTGATTAAGCCCTCAGTAATCAAGCCAATCATCACAACTCTGGAGAAATCTCTTGTACTTAAAAAACTTGGCAAATTAGAAACACCAGATATTCAGACGTTAAAAAGTTCTCTACAACAAATTATTAAGATTAGTTGATCGCTATTCAAGAAAAGATCGCCAAAGAAGTGAGAACTAGGAGAGAAAAAGCCAGACAATTGAGAAGTGATGCAGAAAGCCAATGGGAAGAGGCAAAGCAAAGATTTGAGTTCAAGTTGTTGAGTGATGAGTAAAATAAGAAAAAACAACTAAATTATATGAAACAAATCAAACAGCTAACTTGCATTATTGAGCGTGAAAATGATGGTTATGTATCCCTTTGCCCACAGATAGATATTGCCAGCCAAGGCGAATCGGTTGAAGAAGCAAGAAATAATCTGGTTGAGGCGATCGAGCTATTCTTTGAAATGGCAAGCCCAAATGAGTTAGAAGCAAGAATGTATTCAGAAATATACATAACTCAAATTGAGGTAGCAGTTGGGTAAACTACGAGTACTTTCAGCAAAGGAACTCTGTCAAATTTTAAGTGCAAATGGCTTTACTCAGGTTAGACAGCGAGGAAGTCATATCATTATGCAAAAGAAAACTGATGACTCTACTATTACAGTTCCCATCCCTAACTATTCAGAAATCAAGATCGGTACACTTCAATCGATCATCAGACAGTCAAGTCTTCCCCGATCCTTATTTGAAATTTGATTAAAGATAAAGTCAGCATTCAAGAAAAGATTACCCAAGAAGTCAGAACAAGGAGAGAAAACCTAGACAATTGAGAAGTGATAATGATGAATGATGGCAATTAGCTAAAAAAGGATTAAAGATGAGTAAAGTCACGCTTAATTTAAAAGGAATGCGATGTGCTGGTTGTACCAGTAGTATTGAAACTGCAACTCGCTCTATATCTGGTGTCAGTAGTAGCAATGTTAATTTTGCGACCGAAGAAGTAGCGATCGAATATGACCCTCAAAAAACCAGTCCTGCGGCTATTCAAAAAGTGATCGCAGATATTGGCTATGAAGCAATTCTGCCAGATCAAGTAAATGAAGATGCTGATAAAAAAACTCGACTGCAAGAAACTCAAGATCTGACCCGTAAAGTTTGGGTGGGTGGCGTAATTGGCATAATTTTGGTAATTGGTTCGATTTCTATGATGACAGGGTTATCTATTCCCATAATTCCTGACTGGCTGCATAATCCTTGGCTCCAGCTTGCCCTTGCTCTACCTGTACAGTTGTGGTGTGGGAGTTCATTTTACATTGGAGCATGGAAAGCATTTAAAAATCACACAGCGACCATGGATACGCTGATTGGCTTGGGAACGCTCGCAGCATTCTCTTACTCGATCACAGTTACACTTAATCCTAATTTCTTTATCTCTCAAGGACTACAGCCTGAAGTTTACTATGAAGTTTCGGTAGTTGTAATCACTTTAATCCTTTTGGGTAAATTATTTGAGAATCAGGCAAAGGGGGAAACATCGGAGGCAATTCGGAAGTTAATAGGATTGCAGGCAAAAACTGCCAGAGTAATCAGAGATGGGAAGGAGTCAGATATTCCCATAGAAGATGTGATCATTGGTGATGTGGTTTTAGTGCGTCCAGGGGAGAAAATCCCTGTGGATGGAGAGGCGATCGCAGGTAATTCTACCGTTGATGAGTCGATGGTGACGGGCGAAAGTATTCCTGTTGAGAAAAAAGTGGGCGATCGCTTAATTGGGGCAACTATGAATAAATCTGGGAGCTTACAAATTAAAGCTAGTCATATCGGTAAAGATTCTGTACTTTCACAAATTGTGCAACTGGTAAAGGATGCTCAGGGTTCTAAAGCCCCAATTCAGAGACTGGCAGATCAGGTAACAGGTTGGTTTGTACCTGTGGTTATTTCCATTGCGATCGCTACATTTGTGATCTGGTTTGAGATTATGGGTAATGTTACTCTGGCAACGATTTCGGCAGTAGGGGTGCTGATTATTGCCTGTCCCTGCGCTTTGGGTTTAGCAGCTCCGACTTCGATTATGGTTGGGACTGGGAAAGGTGCAGAGAACGGAATTTTAATTAAGGATGCTGCTAGTTTAGAACTCGCTCATAAAATTCAAACGATTGTTTTAGATAAAACGGGGACACTAACGGAAGGCAAGCCAGTTGTGACAGATATATTCTCTGTGAATAAGAATGATGATCAATTATTAAAACTTGTAGCAGCGATCGAACGTAATTCCGAGCATCCTTTGGCTGAAGCTATTGTTAATCATGCTAAACAGAAAGATATTCCTATTCCTGCAGCAACTGATTTTATGGCGATCACAGGTAGTGGAGTGCAAGGAAAAGTCGATAACTTCTTAGTCCAAATTGGCACAAGACGATGGTTGGATGAGTTAAAGATTGATACGAGTGAGTTATATGAATATCAAGACTCTTGGGAAACAGGTGGTAAAACTGTGGTTTTAATTGCGGTCAATGGTATCGCTCAGGGTCTGATTGGGATTGCGGACAAACTTAAATCCTCATCTCAGAGTGTAGTTAATACTTTACAAAAGATGAAAATAGAAGTGGTAATGTTGACTGGTGATAATCAATCTACTGCCGAGGCGATCGCCCGTGAAGTCGGAATCAGACGGGTATTTGCGGGGGTACGTCCCGATCAAAAAGTGGAAAAAATCAGAGAATTACAAGCTGAAGGTAAAGTTGTCGCAATGGTGGGTGATGGCATTAATGATGCTCCCGCTTTGGCTCAGGCGGATGTGGGTTTGGCAATTGGTACAGGTACTGATGTGGCGATCGCAGCGAGTGATATTACCCTAATTTCAGGAGATTTACAGGGGATAGTGACGGCGATTCAACTTAGTCGAGCCACGATTAGTAATATTCAACAAAATCTCTTTTTCGCTTTTATCTACAATGTGGCAGGGATTCCGATTGCGGCTGGGATTCTCTATCCGATCTGGGGCTGGCTGCTTAATCCCATTGTGGCGGGTGGGGCGATGGCACTTAGTTCTCTTTCAGTAGTCACAAATGCTTTGAGGCTAAGAAATTTTCATACTGATTCAAAATTGCATGTCTAAAGTTAAAGCTTTATATAAATCAATTTATTTTGTTATCTCTAGAAGTTGCTGACGGAATTCAATTGCTTCTTGCTGTTTTCCAAGAGTGTTATATATATTGATGAGATTATTCAGCGCGGTTCTCTGACTTTTGATATCGCCAATTTGCTTTGCGATTATTAAAGACTGCTGAAAGTATTCAATCGCCTTTGGGGACTGTCCTAAATTGCCATATGCAGCACCCAAGTTATTAAGAGTACCCACTTCAGCATAGCGATCATCAATTTGCTTAAAGATTGACAACGATTTTAGGTAGCTTTCAATTGCTTTCTGATACTGGCGTAGATTGAGGTAATTATTGCCAATACTTCCGAGTGCATTTCCTTCACCGCTACGATCGCCAATTTCTTTGAATATTAAAAAGGACTCATGGGTGAATTCAATTGCTTTCTGATTTTGTCCTTGGATGCGATAAATATCCCCTAGATTCATAAGTGAATTTGCTTCGCCAATTCGGTCACCGATTTCCTTTTTAATTGCTAGAGATTGCTGATAGAACTCAGATGCTTTTAGATACTGTCCTAGACTTTTATAAGCTAGACCTAAATTATTGAGAATACCTGCTTCATTTTTACGATTACCGTTTTGCTTAAAAATTGCTAAAGATTGTTGATTTAATTCAATTACTTTCTGGTACTGCCCTAAATAGCGATAAACAGTTGCTAAATTACCAAGTGAATTTCCTTCACCGTTGAGATCGCCGTTTTGCCTGTATATTACCAAGGATTGCTCACCAAATTCAATTGCTTTCTGGTACTGCCCTAATCGGCGATAGACAACGCATAAATCTACAAGTACTTTGCCTTCCCCCTTACGATTCTCTAGGATTCGATATAGCCTTAATGCCTTTTGCCATGATTCTATTGCTTCACGATAGCGACTTGCTGCCTCCAATTGATCTCCTAGAATTGAGAGTCTATCGGCTTCCAAACTATCTGGAGCTTCGGACTGTATTTGGGCAAATACTGGAGAAGGGATATAAGCTGTGAGTTTTAAAGTTCCCAATCCAAATGCCAAAAGACAGATAATAGATAAACTCTTTCGAGTAATTTTTGTCATTTTTAGGTTTATTAAAACTTAAGACGTAAGCAAATTAATAATCTCATATTACGGGCACGAAAGCTAAAAAATTGTGGAAACTTCTACTTCAACTAAATAAGGAAAAATTGATGAAAAAACTGATAGGTATTTTGCTAAGTATTGGCTTATCCGTTGGTATCGTCTCTAGTATGTCAGCACAAGAGATGAAACATAACAATTCAGCTAAATTTCAACCCATTGAACAACCTATTACTCTGAGAGTAGCGATCGCTCTAGGCGGTTTATCTCTAATGGTGGCACAGCTTTGGTGGTTTTTAGGAAGTAAGCCTAAATCTCAAAAGGCAGAAATGAGTGAAGGTGTTCAAGAGGTAACGATCACGGTTGATGGTGGTTATGTTCCTTCTTTGGTAACGGTTAAACGAGGTCAGCCTGTATGTTTGCAGTTCCTTCGCCTCGATCCCAGTAGTTGCTTAGAAAAAGTTCTCTTCCCCGACTTTCATGTTGCTCAAGATTTGGTATTGAATCAAACTACACCTGTGGAATTTACGCCCGATAGCCTTGGGGTATTTCAGTTTAGTTGCGGTATGGGAATGTTTCACGGAGCGATCGCAGTAGAGAAGTAAATCTTGAGAAGAATCTCGCAATTTGTTTTAGTTCGGATTCCAAGGCATCTGTATCCATGACTGAAGAATTTACGGCGGCGGTATTTGCGGATGGTACCAAAATCAGTTAGGTAGAATGTGACTTTTCCAAGCCTAACTTTAACCCTGCTACGGTGGTTTGGGCAATGGTGAGTGATGGTGTGAATGGATTGCTCTTAAATCCTAGTTATAGGTGTAATTGAAAAGGCGATCGCCGTGGCAAAAGCTGCAAAAATTCAATTTCAACCATCAGGCGATCGCAATAATGCTGCAATTTTAGTTAAAGTTCAACCAGGTAAAGGTTCGGGGACGGGTTATGATTTTGTGCCTGTAAGTCGCAATTAATCCTCTGGTTCAATGCTGCTGCTAAGTCCTTTACTCTTTAAGCCTTCACTATAAAACTCGGCATGTTCTTGGACACAGGTAATGACCAAAGCACAACCATCATTATGTGCAGCCATCATAATATCTACGGCTTGGGGTTGAGTTACGGAATTAACTACTTCCATTAGGCTTTGTACTACATATTCCATAGAGTTGTAGTCATCGTTATGCAACAAAACTCGATAGCGAGGGGCAATTTTGCGGACTGTTGAAGTGCGTTCAATGGTTTCTGTGGACATATTTCTACAAAATTAACAAAAAATTTAACACGATTAATTTTGACTATAGCTTAACAAATTTTTAATTAGTCTCCAAGAGTTGTTTTATATGGAATTTATATGGAATTTAATTTGGGTGGTTCAAAACTAAATGGTAGCTCTTGGTTGATTGCGGCAATTTGTCTTTGTTCATATTCATTGACTTCTTTGATGTGGGGAATGAGAATTTGTTCTAAACGGGGACGATAAAACCTATGCAAACTGTAATTGGGTGTAGCAGGAAAACCTCGGCGTTTTTTATGTTGTCCCCCTGCCCCTGGATCAAAGATTTTTATGCCTTCAGCGATCGCCCAATCAATGGGAGTGTAATAGCAGGCATCAAAGTGTAAGCAATCTATATCCTGAACTGCGCCCCAATAACGCCCATACAAGTTTGTCCCTTTACGAATACAAAAAGCCATGCCCACGGGGGTGGGATAACCCTCAATTTCTCCTGCTGTGAATACGAGGCGATCGCTAAAACTAGTCCGTAACTGCTCAAAAAATTTACGATTTAAATACTTACTACCGCCCCAAAACTTATCACAGGTATCACTGTAAAGGTCATACATAAAACTGTAGAAATGGTGAGGAATCTGATCGCCCGCATAAACCTTCATGGTGATGTTAGCATTGGTAACCGCCTTGCGCTCCCGTTTAATATTGCGCCGTTGATTGGAGTCAAAGCTTTTGAGATAGTCATCAAAGTTCTGAAAATTTTGATTTTCCCAAATGTAACTATGGTGCATCCAAGCAGTATAGCCACGGGATTCTAGTTCATGCTTCCAATTTGGGTCAACAAATAAGAAATTAGTACCTGAGATTTGATGGCGATCGCAAAAATGATCAATTTCCAATAACATCTCATCCAAAATCTTTTTTATTTCTGCCGCATCCGTAATATCTGGATCAAGTAAAAACCGATAGCCTGCCGCAGGGGTAAAAGGAGCCATGCCCAGTAACTTCGGATAATAGTTAATGCCTAAACGTCTTGATAAATCTGCCCATTGATGATCAAAGACAAATTCGCCATAGCTATGTCCCTTTAGATAAAGTGGAGCCGCCGCCACCAGCTTCGTATCTCGCCACAATAGTAAATGATTGGGTAACCATCCTTCAGTTGCGATCGCACAACCAGAAGATTCCAAATTCCATAACCATTCCCATTCTAAGAACGGAGTTGCTAGGGGTTTAGCTAGATCATTCCATACTGTACTATCAACCTGAGTAATGCTACTAATCCAAGTCTTGGTGTAAGGGGATGGGCTTTTAATACTTTTGAACATGGAGAGTTGCAGGCTTTACATTACTTCATATAATAAGCCATTGAAAATTAAAAAAGTAGGTTATTCAGCAAACTAAATTGTTTCAGGCAATTAATAAAATTATCTAGGAAATAAGCGGCAAGACTAATTCAAATGGTCTTAAACAGGAATACTCAAAATATAGATTTGCATTAAGATCGAGACAGAAATTTGTAGATAAATTTTATGCCCACCCCCGTAATTGAATCAACTGTACTTGAATCAAAGCCTCAGATTCTCTCAGGAATCGTTCACATAGCTAATCAACAAATCCATAAAGTCAGCCTTGAGGAATTTATGCAAAATCCTCCTGAAAATTCTGAATGGGTAAATGAACAAATTATTGAGAAACAAAATATGGGATTTCTTCATAGCAAATTACAGGTAGAACTAGCTTCATTACTTCTCACTTTTGCTAAGGCAAATAATTTGGCTGGTATTGTCTGTACTGAACTTCTTTGTCGTACGCTCAAGCAAGCTCGAAAGCCCGATGTTGCCTATATGTCGACTAAACAGGTTGAGGTCTATGGGAATGATGATTTTATAACTCTACCTGAATGTTTTCCACTTGTGATTGAAATTGCTTCTCCCAATGATGTAGTTGAAGACATTTTTTCTAAAGCTGAAGAATATTTACAAGCTGGTGCAGAGGAAGTATGGTTGGTTTTTCCTAAGAATCGGTTAATTATCATCGCTACTTTAGAACTACTAGAAGAACAATCACAAGTGAAATGGCAGCTATTTGCAAATACGCAACAGGCTTACTCACCCAAGGTTTTATCGGGATTCTCCGTAAATATTAACGAACTATTACCTGTCTATACTAATCAATCTTAAAAATCCTCAACTACTCACAAAATCTAATTCTGAATCTAATTCAGATGCGAGCAAGGAACTACGGACTGGGGAAATTTTTGGGCAAGTTGGGCGATCGCTGGGCAGGGCTTAAACTGACTTTTACTATCCAGATTATTCCAAGAAAATGGAGCTTTGGTACTGGCGGAAATATGTAGCAATCGCTTCGGACGAGTCATCCCCATGTATAGCAATCGAAATTCTTCAAACTGCTTGAGGGTTTGGGCATGGAGCCAAGCTGAGTTAGAGTCAGGTAATTCCTCTTGATTAATTAACGCACGCATTTGCATTCTGGCAACTTCGGGGAGGTTAAAATCCCCTAAAAACTTCACAGGTTCGGGAATATAGGGTTTACCGGGACAGATGCGCTCATCCATAAAGGGAATAAATACTACATCCCAATCTAAACCCTTGGATTTATGCAGACTAATAATTGTGACTTGGGCGGGTTGGGTATATTGATTTTCGGGATTTTCAATCTCTATGACTTCAAATTTCTCTGATAATACAATTTCCTGCAAAGTTGAAAGTAAATTAGCAATGTTATAGGTACCAACTAATTCTTGACGCAGGCGATCGCTCAGTTTATCCGCCGTTGCTAGTTCGCCTTGGTTGTAGTTGAGGGTAAGGGCAATAAAAGCAATCAGGTTATATAGAGGTAGTTCCATGCGTGATCGCAATAAGCTGCGACAAATGCTTTGTGCAATCTGGGATTGAGGATGAAAGGGGCGATCGAGGGGGGTAGGATAGAGAAATTGTTCGGGCAGACTGGCGAGGGCATTAAAATCCTGGGGTTTAATTAACTGTCGATCCAGCAGAATTTGCAAACAGGCTTTGAGGTTATCGGGAGAATGGGGGCGTTCAATAAACTGTAAAATCCCGAGCATTTCCTTGGGGATTTTGAGGCTGCGATCGCGATCTTCCACATCATAGACTTTAATATCCTGAGTATCCTTAAGATCGGACAGGTAGCGATAAATATACTTACCTTGATTATGATTTCTGACCAAAATGGCGATCGCTAGGTTGGCATCCTCCGCTAATAAATTGATAATTCTCTGCTTAATTACAGCCATCGTTTGGTCAATATCCTCAGGAAACTGAATTTCTAAGCCCAGTCCCAAGGCTGAGGGGTTAGCATCGCCCACAGGAGTAATATGTTGCGCTAAAAATGGCTTCTCTCGACTTTGGGCGTAGTAACTGGTATTTACCCAATCTAATACATAGTTAGCAGCGTTGATTATTTCCATACAGCTTCGTCCCGCCTGAGCGATCGTGACCACTTGCTTAGCACGCTGACAGAAAGCCGCAAAAAAACTGGGATCGGCGGTGGTAAAAGTGGAATTAATTGCCTGATTGGGATCGCCAACTCGGACTAAGTTGGTTGAATTATTTGCGTTATTATCTGACTTAGTGGCTAATTGCTTTAATAACTGGGTTTGAAGCGGAGAGGAATCCTGTGCTTCATCTTCAAATACGGCAAAGGTGCGTTCTTGCCAAAGTTGTCGGGCTGTAGGATTTTCTAGGACTCGGAGTGAACCGATAATCATGTCATCGTAGTCGATCGCTTGTTCCGCTTTGAGTAATTTATTATAGGTTTCATATAAACCCGCCCCAGTTTCTAAAATTTCCCCTTGTTCCTGTAAGTTTTGGGGCAGTAGCTGTGAACTCTTAGCGGTCGAGATAATCTCAAGGGCAAGGCTAGGTAAAATATCTGTGCGTAGAACCGTTTGGCGGCGCAGGCGTTCTGATTCCTCCCCATCAAAACTTCTACCGGCAATTAGGTGATTATATTGTTGGGGATAATTTCTGATCCATTCAGCGATCGCCAGTCGGACTAGGCGGAGTTTTTGTGATTCTGAGATGATTTTAGTTTCATTTTCACTGAAGCCAGCCAATTCACGATGGGAGCCAGCAATGCTAAAAGCTAAACCATGCAGAGTATTGGCAATAAAAGCGGTTTGAAATGTGCGAGCTAGGCGCGGTTCTCTTAAAAGTTCTGCTAGTTTTTGATTGACTTTAGAGCGAATATTGTTGGCGGCGGCTCTGGTGAAGGTGACGATAATTAATTGATGATTGCGATTGAGATTATGCTCTAGGATAGCGATCGCCGCTAAAGTTGCCATTCCCGTAGATTTGCCTGCTCCCGGCACTGCGGATACTGCCATTTCCCCATCTTGCCAGTAGGACATTTTCCGTTGATCGGGACGCAGATAATTACGTAAATCGGCAATGGCGGTCTGTAATTCAATGGGCATATCAATTGGCGTATCAATTGGCACATATAGTGTACCTAGTTTTTGATTATGGTAAAGTACAGCTAAACAAATTATGAACTATAATCCATGCAACAACTGACCCCGAATCCTAGTTATAGTCTAACCATCAGAGTACAGTTACCCCATCGGGCGGGCATGTTGGCTTCAGTATTAACGGCATTGGCAGAGGCGGGCGGAACCCTAGGGCAGATTAACTTAATTCAGCAAACCCGTAAAAGTATCATTCGGGATGTGGTCGTGAATGCATACAGTGAAGTTCATGCCGAAGAGTTAGTCAGTGTTGTGAAGGATTTACCTGAGATTAGGTTCCTAAGTGTGAGCGATCGCACCTTTGATGTCCATCACCACGGCAAAATTAGCGTTCATTCCAAAGTTGAAGTCAATGGACAGGATGACTTGGCAATGGTCTATACACCCGGTGTAGGTAGGGTATGTATGGCGATCGCCGAAGATGTGAATCGTGCCTACGACCTGACAATTAAGAGTAATATGATTGCGATTGTTACCGATGGAAGCGCTGTGCTGGGATTAGGTAATATTGGACCTGAAGCCGCCTTGCCTGTGATGGAAGGAAAAGCCATGCTGTTTAAGAAATTTGGTAATTTAGATGCTTTTCCCATTTGCCTTGCCACTCAGGATGTGGAAGAAATCGTGAAAACCGTTAAATATTTAGCTCCGGGCTTTGGTGGTGTAAATTTAGAGGATATTAGCGCGCCTCGATGTTTTGAAATCGAAAAAAGACTCCAAGATGAATTAAATATTCCCGTATTTCATGACGATCAACATGGCACGGCGATCGTGGTGGTGGCAGCAATGCTTAATGCGATTAAGGTAGTGGGTAAACCTATAGATAAAATTAGGGTGGTGATGAATGGGGCGGGTGCCTCTGGAATTTCCGTGGCTCGCCTGTTACGCAAAGCGGGAGTTGCCAATATTGTGATGTGCGATTCTAAGGGCTGTATAAGTCGCGATCGCCCCAATTTGACCACAGAAAAACTAGAATTTGCCAGCGATCAACCCGGAAGTTTAGCCGAGGTGCTAGTCGGAGCCGATGTATTTGTGGGGCTAAGTGTGCCTAAAGCCCTTACGCCCGAAATGGTCAGAACTATGGCAGATCAACGTATTGTCTTTGCGATGGCTAATCCTATTCCTGAAATTCAACCCGAATTAGTGGAAAATGATGTTGCCGTAATTGCCACTGGGCGCAGTGATTATCCCAATCAAATTAATAATGTCCTAGCATTTCCCGGTGTATTTCGGGGAGCATTAGATAGTCGTGTTGCCAAAATCACTACGGATATGTACTTGGAAGCCGCCAAAGCGATCGCCTCCTTAGTAAGTCCCAATGATTTAGCTCCTGATTTTATTATTCCCTCTGTGTTTGACCCTAGGGTTGCCAGTGCTGTCGCCGCCGCAGTTACCCAGTGCGCTAGGGATGCTGGTTTAGCTAATCTCTAATTCAAATATATTGATATTAAATTCCTCATATATGGAAAGAACGGAACAGGAACAGCTTGCGAATCTTATTAGTCAAACTGTTAGCCAAAGTGTCAGTCAGAGCGTAACTACAGCAATTCAAGAAATTTGGCAACAAGAGCGATCACTTTTAATTAATGAAGTAAATTCCCATCTCACCCAAACCCTAAAAACTTACTTTGAACAGCAACTCGCAACTCAAAGGCAGGAACTAGAGATGGAGCTGCAAGCTAAAATTGATGATCTAAAATTTCAGCATTATCAACAACTGGAAAGGCTAGGAAAAGCTGTAGAGCAGGTTATAACTTCTGATTTTTTAGAACTTGATCCAGATCAGCAAGAAGTCGAAAGAGAAGATTTAGAACTGAGTGATCTAGAATCTGAATCTGAGCTTTTTTCAGAAGTAAGTGAAGAAGATGATAGCAATATAGAATTAAACTTATTTGCCGATCTTGAACCCCAAGAAGCCTTTGGGAGTAATATTTCTGACTTAGTGGATTCATATCAAGCAAATATTAAAGCCGATGCTGAAGATTCTAATGTTGAAGATACAGAAGAATTAAGTATTTGGAAAGAAAGCTCTCTATCACAGAATTTTGCGGATAACTCTTTAGATGAAAATAACTATTTATTAGAAACAGAGCAGGCAGAAACGGAAGTATTTGATCCCTTCGCTACTGCTGATTATTTAGGTGAATATAGCGATGACAATGAATTCTCCTTGACCGATCAATCAACTCCAGAACCAGAGGATTTAGAAAATGAATCCACCGACCTTGAGCGACTCGATCAGTTTATTGAGCAATCCCAAGTCGATTTAAGTCTGAATGAGTTAGATAATACAGATTTAGAAGATGCTAGGTTTGATAATCAAGATGATTCCTTAGATGATCAATATTCTGCCATAGCTACTCTAAATGATCTTCTCAGTTTAGAAACTAATAACAGTGAACCTCTGCAACCATTTGTTTCTGAGGCTTTCTCTGAAGAGGTCACAGAACCTAATTTTGAACTTGATGAACTTGATCAAGATTTAGGTTTGTTTAATATTGAAGATGACTTAGAATCACATTTAGATTCAGAGCTAGATTCAATAGCAGAGCCAAGCATAGAGAATATAGAGAATAATTCAGGTGAATATGATCAAGTTGGAGAGCAATCCGAAGATCATGAACTTAATCTATTTGCAGAAAGTGCGACGTTAGATATTCTCAGTCAAAATGAACATGAGGAAGTATATTTATCAACCTCAGATTTAGAGATAAATGAAGAAGTTACTTCCCTTGGGCAATCTAACACAGAAAATTCTGGAGAATTAGATTTATTTACAGATACCAGCTTAGATGAGAACCTAAATTTATGGAATGACCTTGATCTGAGTTCTGATCGCTCTGATCATGAGCCAAATCCAGATATAGTTGCTGATCCATTTGCCGAGCAGTCTGACCTGTTCTCAGAAATATCCCCCGAAATAGTCTATGAACCACAAGATGAGCAGTTCCCCTCGTTTTCTCTAATAGATGAAATAGAAGCTAATAAACCAGAAGAATTTGAAGCACTAAGTGAATCTGATCGCCTTAATCAAGAACTGGAGAGAGAGCTAGATTTAGTTTCAAATCCAGTTACTCCTTTGGGTTTGACGGAAATACCTAAGATTCAAGAAGTCCCAGAAATTCAAGAAATTGCGGATGAGGAACTATCACAATTTGCTGATCTGGAAACGGAAGCTAACTTTTGGTTAAATAGCGATTTTCCTGATGGTAATGCTATGGATCGTATCCCTGATGCTTCAGCAACTAATATCTGGCATTTAGGTATAGACTTTGGCTACTCAGCAATTCGTGCCTGTCTATTTAATCAAGTTACCCAGCAAATTTATTCTTTAGCATGGGCAGGTTCAGATGTTATTAGTACCGATATTACTGCAAATATTTCTGTAAATTCTAAAGTGGCTAAAGATGAAAATATAGAAATTTCCCTACAAGGAGTACAGCAATTTTTACGTGTGGGACTACCATTTCAAGTACAGCAAACATGGCAACCTTTAATACAATGGACAAATCAATACCGCCTGAGTTTGAAGGATTTACAAGTATATTGTCAAGAGCTTTTTACGCAAATTAAAACTGCCTCCCATCCCGATCTTGGTAATATTTCGGAAATTTTAGCCAGCCTTGGAACTGTAATTTTAGGGCATCCCCATCAGTGGTCAGATGCCTATATCTTAAATCTACGGGAAATGGTTTTTGCCAGTGGTTTGGTGAGTTCGATTGATCAAGTTTTAGTAATTGATCAGGCGATCGCCTGTTTATTTCCAATTCAAGAACAATTACGCCAACTAAGCATCAACTCTGGAGCATTTACCACCACCATCAGTTTTACTGGGTCGAGACAAAGACGGTTGGAATCTCTGGAATATGCTGGGCTAGGGATAAATCAGGATATTGTGTTAGAACTGCTCTACGCCAAAACTAAGGATAAATTTCCCGCCACTAAATTTATTGCATCTGGCAGCCCTAACCCTAATCACCGTACCCAATTACAACGATTTTTACTGAATAGTTCTATTGGCATTGAAGCATTGGCGATCGCCGAGGAAATGAAACTATGGTTTTCCCAACAGCCAGAGTCTCAATCATGGCAGGGAAGTTTGGGAGGTAAGCCTATTAAAATCCTACGTTCAGACTGGGAAGTTAAGGTAATTCAGCCGTTTATTCAATCCATTAATGGGGCGGTAGATGAACTAATCGGCTCAACTTTACCTGAAGATATTACTAGTATTGCGATCGCTGGCGGCACAACCCAGTTACCTGCGGTGCGAGAATGGTTGGAATCTAAATTTGCTAATGCCGAGGTACAGGAGTTACCTAATTCTAATTTGGCACAGGGCTTAGCGATCGCCCCATTACATTTCCAATCCCTAGATACCTCCCCAGAAGTTAACCTTGAAATTAATAGACACCAATATTCCGATTACTTTTTACTCAGTGAAATCTGCGCCTTGAATTTACAGGAACCCTTAAGTCTAGGTGAGTTAATCAAAAAACTGCAAAATCGTGGGGTTAATGCCAAAGCCTGTAGCGATCGCCTCAGTACAATTATTTCTGGACAACTGCCTGCGGGTATATTACCGTGGCTAGAACCAGAAAAATCCCTAATTGCTCCTCCTCAATCTGATCTCCTTGATCCGCAAGTCTTAACGGGTCGGCTATTTACAACCGTGGGTAACGATTTATATGCGCCCAATCCTGGATATATTCAAGTTTTAGGTGACTATCTAAAAATCCTAGAGTCTAGTGGCAACCAGAGCTTTAGCGAACCCTTAGTATTTCCCAGTTTTGTGATTTAGACTTGTGATTTAACACCAATGGCACCTTTACCCGATCATCGCCCTCAAAAATTATCCCTTGGTTCTTTGGAATCAGAAATTCTCAATATTATTTGGGACTCAGGTTTATTAACAGCCAGAGATATTCACGATCGCATTTTAGCGAATCCTGATCGAGAATTGACCATTGCCTCAGTGATGACGGTGCTGAATCGTTTAACTAAAAAGGGTTGGGTGAGTTCAGGAAAAAGAGACAAGTTATTATATTGGCAAGCTTTAATTTCCCGTGAGGAGTTTCAAGTATTAAATGCCTATAACCAGTTACATAGCTTTCTTCAAGTGGGAAATGCGGATATTGTGGCTGCCTTTGCCGATGAACTTGATCTAGCTTCTCAAAGTCGCTTGGAGGCGATCGCTCAAAAATTGCAGGAATTACGTCAAGGGCAGGAGACAAACTAATGCATTTATTGATGATTTTAGTTGCTATAGCCATAGCCTGCGGTATTCGCAACAGTTTCATTAATACCAAATCCACTTGGTATGAACGTTGGCATACAGCCCTGACTCGATTTTTATTTCCACCTCTGCTACTTCTGAGTACAGCGATCGCCCTTGTGTGCATGGGAAGCCAAGGTAAAATGATGGGACTACCAGTCGGAGAGCTTAGTTACGTTACTGGGTTACTTGTATGCCTATACAGCTTAGGGTTAGGGATAATTCTGTGGTGGCAGGGATGGCAAACCATAGCCCAAATTTCTCATTTGCCCCAGCAAGAACATGGTCAAGACTTTAACCAAAAATTTAAAATATGGGAATCCGATAGTATTTTTGCGGCACAGATCGGATTTTGGCAGCCTCAATTGGTGGTTAGTTCGGGCATGATCCAACAGTTTGATCCCATTCACCTAGAAGCGGTAATTAAGCATGAGCAGGCACATCTAGTCTATAGAGATACCTTTTGGTTTTTTATCTTGGGCTACTTCAGACAGCTTACTCCTTGGTTACCTCAAACTGAAATTTTATGGCAGGAACTTTTACTATTGCGGGAATTAAGGGCGGATCGGTGGGCAGTGCAGTCTGTAGAACCCTTAGTTTTAGCAGAGTCCTTACTCTGGGCTGTGGGCGGGATGTCAGTGTTTGCTCCTACAGTCGCAGCTACCCTCAGTCAGTTTAGCGATCGCCTTGAAGAAAGAATAGAGACATTACTGACAGAGACAGGTGAAGATTATCCCTTAGTTAGTTCAAAATTTAACTGGGGCTGGATCATTTTAGCTGCTTCACCGTTTATCCTGATCTGCTTCCATTCCTAATTTTTTAGATCAAGCGAATTAGAGCAAACCAAGCTGAGATAAAATTCCATGTCCAGTGACATATTCATTAATTAGAGCCGTAAGAAACCCAATCATAGCTAGGCGACCATTCCAAGTCTCTGCAAACGCATTAAAGCCAAAGTCTGGTTTTTGATTTTCCTTTTGATTTGTTACTTTGTTTGTCATAGCTGTTATTGAATATTGAAATTTAATTGAAATTCGTAAATATATCTTAACAATACTTAATGCTTTATACAAGTAATTTTTCTGATCCTAATCTATTGGCTGTTTTAGTAAAGCTTATAGGCTCCAGCAGTTTAACAACATTCGATCACAATCTGCTCAAAGCTAATCTGTTATTTGATCAAGCCAGTTGCCAAGGGTTTAATGTTAATTCTGCCAATATTGACGAGGTGATAGCAAGGCGATCGCAAATATTAAAATCAATTTTCAACACCACCCCAAAATCCAAATTCCCGCTTCCCATCAATGAATCTCTAATCCCAACCCTGTGGTATGTGTGGATACCTTTGGCAATGCAGTTGGCAGCAAAATTTCAGGGAACACCGATCATTCAAGGCATAATCGGAGGACAGGGGGCAGGTAAAACCACCATGACTAAGTTTTTACAGATGATCTTGGCAGCTATGGGCTATGCCTGCGTCAGTTTTTCCCTTGATGACCTCTATAAAACCTATGCCGAACGGGAAGAACTTAAAAAACTCGATCCAGATATTCAATGGCGTGGTGTTCCCGGTACCCATGATCTTGAATTAGGGATCAATACCCTCAATCAACTGTGTTGTGATCACTCCCCGTGGCAGATTCCAAGGTTTGATAAATCGCTATATGCTGGGGCAGGCGATCGCACCGATCCTGAAACTATATTCATCAAGCCCCAAATTATCCTATTTGAAGGTTGGTTTGTGGGTGTGCGTCCCGTCGATCCAGTGGTTATTAATAATTGGCAAGGCGATCGGCAATTTGTCCATAAAATGAATCATAAATTACAGGACTATTTACCTCTATGGCAAAAACTGCATAGTCTATGGCTTTTACTGCCCCAAGATTACCGATTTAGCCTAGGTTGGCGGCAGGACGCAGAGTCAAAACAGGGTAAGGGTATGAGTACTAGGGAGATTGAAAAATTTGTGCATTATTTTTGGCGATCGCTACCCCCAGAAATTTTTATAACTCCATTATCTGCATCTGCAGATTTAGTAATTGAACTTGACTCTACCCATGCTGTTACTGCACTTAAATTTAAAGAGAAAAGCTGATTTCTAAGAAAAATTTAAGAGCGCAAACAGACCCACAACAGATATATGCCAGTCATGGAAACCTATTAAAATAAATTGCCTTATTAGGGAGTTATACCGATTTATTTTGTATAATCACCCAATATACGGTAGTTATACTGAAATTTTCCGTCTAATACATAGTTAGCCTGCTTCACCTCTGAAATTCGGTAATAACCCTTGAACAATGCCTGGACATTTCTGAGATCTATTTTGAGAGATCTGACGTATTACTGGTTGTTGCGATTTCAACTAGGAATACTGAGAGGTAAAGAAATATGGGATACCTAAATCTCCGAGCAAGTGGTCTTCTTTCCATTGTTGCTGGAGTTCTGTTTGCGAGCTTTATGTTTTTTCATCCTGCAAACAATGCACAAGGAGCGCTGGAGCCAATATGGGTTCCCGTTCACCTCGCATGGTTTCTGTCCTATATCTTAATAATTTGTAGCTTTATACCTATATACGTTCCTCTTGCTTCATCAAAGAATTTCCTGTTAACTATTAGCTATTGGCTGGCTTTTGTCGGATCACTTCTTTGTTTACCAATTGCTGTTTGGGATTCATTCGTTATTCCATACCTAGCAAGACACGCCCCAGACTTTATCGCTCAAATTGAGGAAACTTCAACTGAAACCTCAGTTTTAGTTTTTAGAGTAATTGTATTTCTGACTATATTTATTTTTTCTTTGGGGTTCATTCTATATGGCATTGCACTCGTTCAAAAACGTTTTGTCCCGATATTAAGTGGTTTCTGCCTTGCTGTAGGTGCACCTTTGTTTTGGGTAGGTGCCCTTTTTGTCAGTAAAGGTTCTATGGGTAATTTAATTACCGATATTGGTGCATTCCTATTTGGTGTTGGTTTTGTGTTTTTTGGCGTAACCTTGTTTTCAAACCCTTTTCGGTTTGATTCATTGGAAATGCCATCAAATCAGCCAGCAGCCTAACAAACTCCATGCACACCAACCGCCAAAAGTTGATCGGTTATTTTGATCATTTAGAGATCAGAAATTGTTGCCATTGTTGCTTCTTGAAATTGAATAATATCCCTGCGGGGATCGACATCGCTTACTTTTAAGTTCAGGTTTTCGCCCACATTCACGGCTCGATTTAGTTTAATCGGAATTTTTAAGCCAATATCTTCCAATAAAATTAGACCAATGCGATCCTGTTCTTTGAGCCAATCTAGCAGCACTGCTCGCCAGACGTGATCCCGATGCCGCCGTAGATATTCCAAACTCCAATAGCGCACGGTTTGTTTCTCCATTTGCGAAGCTTCATAAATAGCTGGATCAATCATACTTAAAAGGTCTTGTAGGGCTGATTCCGTAAACGGTAAAGGTAAGCCAGCTACATGGGCTTTAATTTGGAAATGGATTAATAAATCTCCATAGCGGCGAATGGGAGAAGTTACCTGCACATAGGCATCTAAGCCCAAACCTGCATGACGAGAAGGAATCACCCCCACCTCTCCTTTTTGCATACAACGTACCATCGCAAACTCACGCACGGGACCTGGGGGCAAAGTTTGAAGAGTCTCTTCCGTCGGTAATTCGGGCTGTCCTTGAAACCGATAGGGAACAGGAATATTATGGGTTTGGGCATACTTTGCTGCTACTTCTCCCGTTAAAATCATCATTTCTGCCACTAACTTACGGGCAAAGGAATTATCAATTACTTCTATATCTAGCTGATCATTGTCGTGGGGATTAGCTTTAATAATCGCTTCAGGTAGATTAATATTAATTGCACCTTGATTTAACCGCCAACTAGCTCTGAGTCGGGCATGGTGAGCGATCGCTTCTAAATCTGCCTCTACCCCTAATGCTAACATTTCCTGCACATCTTCGTAGGTCAAACGATAGCTAGGCTTAATTAGACTGGCATGAATTTCATAATATTCGACTTCACCTTGATCGCTTAACTCCACCGCAAAGGAAAGGGCATGGCAAATCTGTCTTTGCACTAAGCTCATCTCTCCCGTTGCCAAGGCGGGCGGGAACATGGGAATCATCCCTGTTGGTAAATAGATCGTAGTACCTCGTTTTCTTGCTTCTCGATCTAAGATGTCGTTTGGTTCCATCCATCGGGTGGGATCGGCAATGTGAATCCATAACCTCTGTTTGCCATTCGGTAAGGTCTCAATACTTAAGCCGTCATCAATTTCCGTAGTGCTTTCATCATCAATGGTATAGACATGGAGATGGGTTAAGTCCAAGCGGTGCATGGGATCAGGCTTGGGGTTTTCGATACAGGCTTTAGTGTGATTCAGCACATCCGCAGGAAACTTAGTGGGGACTTGGCTCCGTAGCAAATTTAAATTTTCGTGAATTGTCCAAATACCTAAATCTACAAGTAGCTGAAATGCCGAGCCCTCGCTACGAGTTCTTTTCAGTGCCGATAGATATTCAAAGGCTGTGGATTTATCGGAGGCTTCATCCCCATGAATGGCAAATCGTTCTAAACTTTCCAGACGAGTGCGATCGCTTGCTGTCCATTCTACGGTCACACCATTAACTCGATCCTGCATTTTTTTAACAAAGTTTGCTACCTCTTGGGCGCGTGCCTGTGCCAATTGGTTTTGATGTTTGAGATCGGCAACTTGAGAGGCGGGACGAGGCTCATATACCTGCCCTTTTTGCTTGAAATAGAGCTTATCGTCACTAAGTAACCAGTAAGCAGCATAGATGGTAGCAGGTCTAACATCGCTAAATAGTAAGCTGGCTAAATCTTCAGGAGTTGTGGATTGGACATCGGCACTTAAAATTTCCCATGCGACTTCAAGGCTGGATGGGTCGAGAAATTCTTGTACCTGTTGGAAAAAAGTTTGAATTTGCTTAACCGTAAACCGAGGCGATTCTGTTGAACTTGTAATTACAAAATCGATTTGGCGAGGATGGAGAATATGCGGAGTCCCATTTTCATCAATAACCTGTAAATGCTTTTTACCTTCGGGTCGATCTACTACAGCTAGACGGCGATCGCCATGTAGCCGAAACTCAACCATTGTTCCCTTCTCCACAAATGCCCCTTTATGGTTGCTAGTATTTTATGATCCTATTTTATTTAAGCATTTCACGATAACATCAAAAAACTCTTTACTCTCAATTTTTCAGTATGCAAGAAATCCTGCAATCAGGAATAGATGGTATTGCTTTAGGTAGCATTATTGCCCTAGCAGCCGTTGGTCTGACTTTAACCTATGGGATTTTAAGACTACAGAACTATGCCCACGGTGATGTTTTGACCCTTGGTGCCTACGTTGCTTTTTTTGCTAATACCGTACTTAAGCTTAATATTTGGCTATCCTTTGTGATCGGTTGTGTGGGTGCCGTCATATTTTTATTAATCTGCGAAAAAATTCTATGGGCGGGGCTTAGAAAAAAACGGGCAAGTGAAACCACAATGTTGATTGTGTCCGTAGGCTTAGCATTGGTGATGCGAAATGGCATTATTTTACTTTGGGGAGCGTCACCACAAAAATATGACCTGCCGACATTTCCCGCCTTAAATTTTATGGGATTAATTATTACCCGTAATAGTATTGTCGTAATTGTGATGGCGATCGCCGTAATTGCGGGGCTTTACTATTTATTACAAAATACCCAAATTGGTAAGGCAATGCGAGCAGTGGCTGATAACCCTGAATTAGCAAGAGTTACGGGTATTAATGTTGAAACCGTAATCCTATGGACTTGGATTATGGCAGGAACTTTGACAGCCCTTGGCGGAGGGATGTATGGCTTAATTACGAATGTGCGTCCGACTATGGGTTGGTATTTAATTTTACCGATGTTTGCCGCAGTGATTTTAGGGGGTGTGGGTAATCCCTACGGAGCGATCGCTGGAGCAATGGTAATTGGTGTAGCTCAGGAAGTTAGTACGGTCTGTCCTGCCAGTTTAGGGAATTTAGCTAAATACTGCATTGGTACCGAGTATAAAATTGGCGTAGGTTTATTAATTATGGTTTTAGTCCTGTTATTTAAGCCTCAGGGACTGTTTAAGACTAGCTCTTGAGCTTTGATGAAAAACCTTACACAAAACTTAATGCCTGAACAATAGACAGAGGCGATCGCCTTGGATTAACCTAGATGGCATTACTCGTTATTTTAATATTCTTATGACAATTCAACGTGGTTCCACTGTTCGTATTCTGCGTAAAGAGTCTTACTGGTATCGTGATGTAGGTACCGTTGCATCCATTGATAAAAGCGGCATCATTTACCCTGTAATTGTCCGTTTTGATAAGGTTAACTACTCTAACGTTGCTACCAATAACTTTGCGATCGATGAAGTCGAAGAAGTAGCACCTCCCAAAAAATAGCTTTCTCAGCTACAAAATTGGCTATAAATAAGCTCAAGTCTGGGGTAGGATAACTCCAGATTTTTTTGTGAAAATTATCTGTCGTACATAATTGTTAGTAAATGTTAGATTGCTGTATATTAGATTTCTTTCACCTAAATTCTGGATATAAAAATCTATGCACTTAAAGGGCAGTTTCATATTTGCAGCTAATAGTAAATTAAAGAACTATGAAATTGGCAAGCCTGATATTTGGTGACTTCGACAAAATTCCTCCCCAGTGGCGAACAGATTTTAGAGCGGAGTGGATTGAAACTTGTCTTGCGCGCATGAGAATCTTGGCATGGTTTACTTTGATTTACCCCGCCATTGTTTCTCCAGTTCTGTACTTGAGCTTATCTCTGTCTGAGCCAGTCTATTTATCTCTACAGCTATTAATTCTAGTTGGTATATTTTTAACTTCAGCCTTCAGTTTATGGAAAATTTATACTTCTCTACAATATCAACCCTCCTCAGAACTGACTAAAACTCAATCTCAACTGATTCTGTTTTACTCGATCACAATGTTGATTTATGTCAATGTGATTTTCTGTACTATTTGGCTACGCACTGACCTAAATGTCCCCTATGTCATCGCAATTTTTCTCTATGCTTTAATGTTTTATCAGCCCCATCGCTTGGGAACTATAATCTATGGCACTAACTTTATTCTTTATTTAATTTTTATATCCGTTTTTCCAGCACAGTCCTTTCATCATCAATCCATTGCCTATTTTTCTGGAACTGTTGCTACTTTGGGTGGGTGGTATGTGGCGACTATGCTCTATAACGCTAGAATTGAGTCATTTATTAATAACCGCACAATTCAAATACAGTCCCAAGAGCTACAAAAGGTTAATGAGGAATTAAAAAAACTGGTTGCCATTGATGGCTTAACTCAAGTTGCCAACCGCCGCCGCTTTGATCAGCACTTAAATACTAAATATCAAGAATTAGCAGATACCCATAACCTTGCTATTTTGCTCTGTGATGTGGATTACTTCAAATTATTTAATGATACCTATGGACATCAAGCAGGGGATGAGTGCCTCCAAAAAGTCGCAGCCACAATTCAAGCTGATATTAGACATAATGAAGATTTAGTAGCTCGGTATGGTGGTGAGGAGTTTGTAATTATTTTATGTAATACTTCCGTCTCTGAGGCTCTTCAAGTAGCTGAACGCATCTGCAAACTTGTTCAAGATTTACATATTCCCCACAAGCGATCGCCTCTACAAGAAGTAACTATTAGTATTGGTGTATTTTGTCAAATTCCATCCCTAGGTACTAAACCAGAGCAATTAATTACTAAAGCCGATCAAGCTCTGTATCTAGCCAAAGCACAGGGACGCAATCAGGCAGTTTATGCCACTGTTTAATTTAAGAGCTAATTTAAGTGTTTAATTGGTGAATATGGAGAGAGTCAAGTAATATCAAATCTTTAAATAGCAGCTACAGATGGAATCGCTAAAATATAATCCCAGCCAACCTAATTGAGAGCAGGTTTCCAATCCTTAATAGGCATCGTCCACTTTTTGGAGATATTTCACATAACCAACTTAAATGCAGCTTCATCAGTGGGAAAAATCTGCTGGGATTTAATCACTTTGAGTAAACTGCTATTCACTGCTATTCATAGATTCAAATTACGTTACTAATCTCAGGTGGATAAGCTAAAGAAGTGAATAATAGTGATCGTTTGAGCTTAGACCTTGAAACTTTGACTTCAGAATGTGATCGCCCTACTAATTCTTCAATGCGATCACTTCTCCCCTAATCTCGAATATATAAGTTTAACGATAGCTTTCTCGCCGATGCCGAACTTGCATTACTTTTACAATCTGATTCTTATCATCAATTTCATAGATAATTCGGTAATCTCCCACTCGAATCCGATAATCTTGTAATGAATTCTTTAATTTAAGGCACCCAGAAGGTCTAGGATTAACACTTAAATCCTTAATGGCTGGGATTACATGATCAAATATCTGAATTGGTAAGTTTTTGAGGTCTTTTTCTGCCTATTTTTCTAGGAGAATCTCATACATTGGGGGAATATTCTTGGAGAAAATTATCAAGAGAACGAAATTCTGTAGTTTTTTGACGTACTTTTTCTAAATATTCTAGGTCTTCTATTCCTTCAATCTGTTCTAGCATTTCTTCATAAACATCAATATCTAAGATGACTGCAACATGCTTTCCATCTCGCAAGACTTAGCATTTTTAATGGTTTCACTAGAGTTAGCTAAAAAACATTGTAAGCGATCACAACTTTAACTCTCTCAAAATGTGTCGCACCTCTAAATTCTCTCAACACGCGATCACCCAATAAATTCACATTAAAAAGCATCCTGATTTAAGGCACCACTAAAGGTTAGCTATGTTCCACAATAACGTAAGGACAAGCAACATAGTTTTCTGCAATGGTATAGTGCCACATAATTCTGACAAGACATTTAACTGGAATATAGATATTTCCCTTTAGTGCAGGGGAGGCACTCAAAACCTTTGAAAAACCAGCAGCAAGGTATGTCTCGTCCGTAAGAAGTGCGATTCGTTCACCTTTATGGATAAGTTCAAAATATTCGTAAGCAGGTTTATCAGTGTTTTCTTCTTCCCAATATCCAAGTGTAAGATGTCCCTCCACCCATACAGTTCTGGTTCCTTTATTGTTTTCAAATCCAGCAAATTGGTCATAGTGAGAGGTCAGATGCTTCCAAAGGTCTCGTAGCATTTCTCTTGAGGTTATTGAATATGTTCTGGATTCCTGAGTACTTATGCCTGCATTTGCAAATAATGCTTTAAATTCAGCTTTAGAGCCTCCTTGCTTGTTTATTTTTGTTGATGGATCAGTACCCGTAATCTCTTCAAATTTTCGTGAGATGAATTCAAGATCGAGATATACAAGATTATCAAGATTGTCCAAGATGTCTTCCAAATTATCCTCCAGAAGCTAACTGCTAATTTGAGAAGTAAAACATAATTTCAGCTTAACTCAGACAGAGATTTTAGCAAATAAGTCTTAAAATAGGTATCCAAAGTAATAAAAGCTAAATTGCCATGACCACCGATAATCTGCCCAAACAATATGTCCCTCAAGAAACCGAGTCAAAGTGGCAGGAGTATTGGGAAAAGCAAGGTATTTACCATCCAGACGCATCAAGCAATAAGCCTTCATACTCGATTATGATTCCCCCGCCCAATGTCACGGGTAGTTTGCATATGGGACACGCCTTTGAGGAGGCAATTATTGATGTTTTAGTACGCTACCACCGCATGAGTGGATTTAACACCCTATGGCTGCCAGGCACAGATCATGCCAGTATTGCCGTGCAGACTATATTGGAAAAGCAATTAAAGCAAGAAGGAATTAAAAAAGATGACTTGGGAAGAGAAAAATTCCTAGAACGGGCATGGGCATGGAAAGCTGAGTCTGGCAGTACAATTACCAATCAGATTCGTAAGTTAGGAGCATCGGTTGATTGGCAAAGAGAACGCTTCACAATGGATGAAGGACTCTCAAAAGCTGTTATAGAAGCATTTGTCAAGCTGTACGAAGAGAATTTAATTTATCGTGGTGAATATTTAGTAAATTGGTGCCCATCTTCGCAATCGGCAGTATCAGATTTAGAAGTTGATAATCAAGAAGTGAATGGACATCTTTGGCATTTTCGTTATCCGCTCAGTGATGGATCGGGCTATATCGTAGTTGCTACAACCAGACCAGAAACCATGCTCGGTGATACCGCCGTAGCTGTGAATCCCACCGATCCTCGGTATCAAAGCCTTATTGGTAAGACTGTCACTCTACCTCTGATGAATCGAGAGATTCCGATTATTGGTGATGAATATGTAGATCAAGAGTTCGGTTCGGGCTGTGTCAAAATTACGCCTGCTCACGATCCCAATGATTTTGAGATGGGAAAAAGACATAATCTGCCCATAGTTAATATTTTAAATAAGGATGGAACTATTAATGCTAATGGTGGTGAATTTATGGGGAGCGATCGCTTTGTGGCTAGAAAAAATATAGTCGCAAAACTGACAGAGTTAGGATTAGTCGAAAAAATTGAAGATTATACCCATTCTGTCCCCTATTCTGAACGAGGTAAAGTCCCTGTAGAACCATTTCTTTCTACCCAGTGGTTTGTCAAGATTCGCCCCTTAGCAGATGATGCCTTAAATGAATTTGATCAGCATAATTCACCGAATTTCGTACCCGATCGCTGGGGTAAGGTATATCGAGATTGGCTAGTTAAATTAAAGGATTGGTGTATTTCTCGGCAGTTGTGGTGGGGACATCAGATTCCTGCTTGGTACACCCCTGAAGGCGATCTATTTGTGGCAAGAACTAAAGAAGAGGCATATATTCAGGCAAAGGCAAAGCTAGGAAGAGAAGATATTACCTTAGAACAGGATTTTGATGTTTTAGATACTTGGTTCTCTTCAGGTTTATGGTGTTTTTCTACCTTAGGATGGGATGGCAAAAACGAAACGGAAGACTTTAAAGCATTTTATCCCACTAGTGTCCTAGTCTGTGGTTTTGATATTATCTTTTTCTGGGTAGCACGGATGACGATGATGTCTAAGTATTTCACAGATAAAATCCCTTTTAAGACTGTGTATATTCATGGCTTGATTCGGGATGAGAATAATCAAAAGATGTCCAAATCCAAAAATAATGGTATTGATCCGCTTTTACTTATAGAAAAATACGGAACAGATGCTTTGCGTTATGCTCTGATTAAGGAAGTAATTGGGGCGGGGCAAGATATTCGACTTGACTATAACCGTAAAACCGATGAATCTCAAAATGTGGAATCCGCTCGCAATTTTGCTAATAAGTTATGGAATGCTTCGAGATTTGTATTGATGAATTTAGAACCTAGTGCGGTTTTAAAACCAGAAGAAGTTAAGGATAATTTAGAACTATGCGATCGCTGGGTTTTATCGAGATTTAATCAAACTGCCCTAGAAGTGAATCAATATATCTCTAGTTACAGTTTAGGTGAAGCCGCCCGATCACTCTATGAATTTATCTGGGGAGATTTTTGTGATTACTATATTGAGTTGGTAAAACCGAGACTACAGGGGGAAGACAGCATATCAAAATCAACGGCGCAATCAGTTCTACTTTCAGTTTTAATTGGTACTGTTTCTTTACTTCATCCCTATATGCCCCATATTACCGAAGAGATATGGCAAGTTCTAACTGGAACAGATGGTAAGACTTCACTATCTTTACAGGAATTTCCCCAAGGTGATCGCACACAGATTGATCTAAATCTTGAAAATCAATTTAAGCTCATATTTGAAGTTATCCGTACTGTCCGCAACCTCAGAGCCGAAGCAGAAGTTAAGCCTAGCCAAAAAGTTAAAATCATTCTGCAATCAGAAAATGAAGCTGAATTGACAGCATTAAGAATTGGAGATAGTTATATTGCTAATTTAGGCAAAATTGAGGAAATTATTATCTCTAATCAAGTACCAGAAAACCTTGGACAAACTTTAGCAGGGGTGGCAAACACAGTTCAAATTTTACTACCTCTAACTGGAGTAATCGATCTAGAAAAATTTAAGCAAAAACTTCAACGCAATTTAACAAAAATTGAAACAGCGATCGCCTCTACCCAATCTCGTTTAAGTAATGAGAGTTTCATTCAAAAAGCGCCAGCCGAGCTAATTGCTAGTGTAAAAGCTGAACTAGAATCTGCAAAACAACAGGAAATTATCCTGCGATCGCGACTCAAAGAGCTAGGTTAAACTTGAGTGTTTGGTGATTCTAGGTAATTCTTTGAATAGGGGCAAAGTTAGGGTCAATAATTCTTCTGCCCATGCCACTAAAGGTAACAACAAGAGAAGTTTTTTCACCACTTCCTAAAATACCGAAAATCACACCTTCGCCAAATTTTTTATGAGTTAGGCGATCGCCCACTTGCCAATTTTCCTTAACTACGGGTACTTCAACGGGTTTGCCTTCGGTTTTACGCTGAGATGATTTATCTGTTTTAATCGGATTTATAGAAGCGATTGTATTTGGGGAAACAATCCCAAGTTTAGTTTGAGACTTAGACTTCAGATTTTTTTGAGTTAGAAGTTGTTTAGGTAACTCCGCTAAAAACTGTGAAGGTACTGCCTTTTCATAATTTCCATACAAACGGCGTTCATCGGCATAGGTTAGGTGTAACTGCTCTTGGGCGCGGGTAATGCCCACATATAAAAGCCGACGTTCTTCTTCCAAAGCCATCGGATCATTCAAGGAACGGAAGCCCGGAAATAGTCCCTGTTCTAAGCCCACTAAAAACACCACGGGAAATTCTAAGCCTTTGGCAGCGTGTAAAGTCATGAGGGTCACTTTTTGCGACTCTTCAGGGGCTTCATCTAAACTGGAAGATAGGGCAGCATTGGCAATAAAAGAATCTAGGGAAATATCTTCATTTTCTTCGGCATATTGGAGGGCAGCATTATTTAATTCCGCTAAGTTAGCTAGGCGATCGCTTGCCTCATCGGTTCCCTGTAATTTCAAATCATCAGCATAGCCAGAATCTTGAATAATCCCTTTAATAATTTCGCTAGCAGGTAAATCATCAACTTGCGATCGCCATTTATTAATTAATTTCACAAACTCTAAAACAGGTTTAGCTGATCGTCCCGCCACTTCTCTAACTGTATTTTCATCATTTAATAATTCCCACACTGTTACTCCTGCACTTAAAGCCAATTGGGTAAATTTGTCTGTGGTAGCATTACCAATTCCCCGTTTCGGCACATTAATTACCCGCATTAAACTCACAGAATCATTGGGATTAGAAAGTAATCTTAAATATGCCAGAATATCTTTAATTTCTTTGCGATCGTAAAATCTTAAACCGCCAACAATTTTGTAAGGAATATTCATCCGTACTAATAACTCTTCTAGGGGACGGGACTGGGCATTAGTGCGATAGAGAATAGCAAAGTGACCAAAACTAGCATTAGGAATTTTAGATTTCGTGGCTTGAATTTGACTAATTACATAGCTGGATTCATCCACTTCATCGTGGGCTTTATATAAATTTATTAACTCACCATCCCCACGGGTTGCCACTAAGCTTTTATCAATGCGCTGGGTATTATTACTAATTAATTCATTGGCGACCGTTAAAATATTGGCACAGGAACGATAATTTTCCTCCAGCTTAATCATGGTTTGGGTTTGATGATCGGGCAGGCGATCGCCAAAGGTTTCTTGGAACTCCATTAAAATCGTAAAATCCGCCAGCCTAAAAGAATAGATAGATTGATCGGCATCACCTACCACAAATACAGACCGATTCTGCCATAGGCTAGTATTACTAGCAATGCTTTGATTATTAGTAACTAACAGGCGAATTAAATCGTATTGAGTACGGTTAGTATCTTGATATTCATCTACTAAAATATGTTGAAACCGTCGATGCCAAGAAGTTAAAACCTCTGGACTTTGCTTAAATAATTGGACAGGCAGAAAGATCAAATCATCAAAATCTAAAGCATTATTTTCATTAAGTTTTGCCTGATAGATTTCATAGACTTCAGCAATTTGACGATTCCGAAAACTTGGATCACTAAATAATAATTCTTGGGGTGTTAATCCTTTATTTTTGGCACCACTGATGGCATAGCGTACAGATTTTGGATCAAACTTTTTCTCATCTAAATTTAGTTGCTTGACCACAATTTCTTTAACCAAAGACTGCACATCGGATTCATCAAAAATCGAGAAATTCTTTGTCCATTTGCGTCCATGACTATCAGTATATTTATCAATATCAAATCTTAAAATTCTGCCACACAAACTATGAAACGTGCCAATCCAGAGATTTTTTGTGTATTTTTTATAGACCTGCGATCGCAATTCATTTTGTTCTAAGTCTGATAATTGCGACAGCATCACACCCTTCTCCGCCAAGCTTAATTCTTGAGCAAATAAAGTCTGAATCCGATCCTTCATCTCCTTAGCCGCCTTATTGGTAAAAGTCACCGCCAAAATATGATAGGGATCAACACCCTCATTCAAGATCAAATTGGCAATACGATAGGTAAGGGTGCGAGTTTTGCCCGATCCCGCCCCAGCTACGACTAAAAGTGGTCCTGCACTGTGACTCGCGGCTTTTTGCTGAGAGGGATTAAGATGGTTGAGAAATTTAGCAGTCATTACTTAACTTAGGTGGTTAGATGATTGTAAGCTTAGACTTACATACTTTAATCATACTTCCCATATTAATGCACCCATGACTACTGGCACTAACGATAAAGATACCGTTCGTAATTACTTTAACTCTGTAGGATTCGATCGCTGGCGACGCATTTATGGTACTGATGATGTTAATAAAGTTCAATATGATATTCGCACAGGACATCAGCAAACAGTGGATAAAGTAGTGGCTTGGCTGAAAGCTGATGGTAATTTGGCTGGGGCTAAAATTTGTGACGCAGGTTGTGGGGTGGGTAGTTTGAGTTTTCCCTTGGCGATCGCGGGGGCAGAAGTTTATGGTAGCGACATATCCGAAAAAATGGTGCAAGAGGCAAAAAATCGGGCTGCTAATGCTAATAACCCTACCTTTAGCGTCAGTGATTTGGAATCTTTAACAGGGGAATATGATACTGTAATTTGTTTGGATGTTTTAATTCACTATCCCCTAGAGGAAGTGGAACCAATGATTAAACATCTAGCCTCTTTAGCAAAATCAAAATTAATTTTAAGTTTTGCCCCATCAACTCCATACCTAGACTGGCTGAAGAAAGTAGGTGAGTTCTTCCCCGGTGCGAGTAAAGCTACCCGTGCCTATTTGCATCCAGAATCTGAAATCAGAAATATACTTGCCCGTGCTGATTTTTTAGTAAAACGGGAGGAAATGACCAGTACAAGATTCTATTTTTCTAGGTTACTAGAGGCTAACAGACGGAAATAGTTAGTTTGGGTTAGCGATCGATTAATGCTTCACTGGTAGCGGGGTTACCATTTTTAAGCTATCAATCTAGTTATCAACAGGCAATCGCTCTACGTTGGTTTATTCTTGCAAATGCGATCGCTAGTAGCACAATTCAGAGGTACTAAAATTTAATGCTTGAATCTATTTGCTTTAGAGCGTTAGCAGCCTCAGAGCGGACTGATTCATTAGAATCTTTGAGAGCCTTAAGTAAGGCAGGGATGGCATTCTTAGAATCTTTACCTATACTTCCTAATGCAGATGCAGCACTAGACCGCACACCTGAATCAAAGTCTTTTAAGAGGGTAATGAGATCAGGAACAGCATCCTTCGCATCTTTGCCAATTCCTCCCAATGCCAGTGCAGTCCAAAAGCGCACCTTTTGATCAGGGTCTTTGAGAGCAGTAATGAGAGCAGGGACAGCATTCTTAGCGTCTTTACCAATATTCCCTAGGGCAAGTGCAGTACTAGTACGTACATCCGTATTAGGGTCTTTGAGAGCATTAACTAAAGCAGGAACAGCATTCTTAGCATCTTTGCCTATCCAGCCCAAGGAAGCAGCAGCACTGGATCGTACCTTTGGATCGGGGTCTTTGAGGGCAGTAATGAGAGCAGGTACTACTTTAGATTTACACTGAAATAATGAACCTCTAGCCTCGTTTGAACCTTGGGAAACCTCTCTAATGTACTTGGTAACTTTAGCTTCAGAACATTTATCAGAGGAGTTTTGAGCAAATAGTGGTTGTAAATTAGCTATAGCTCCAAGCCCTAAGCTCAATATCATGCTTAGTAAAATGGCTTTTGCTTGCTTTTGTTGCTTCATACCTATTTATCTTGTGATAATGTCTAGTCATCATACATGCTAGCTTGACCTAGACTACAAAAGCGATCGCACTTGATGATGCTAAAAGGTGATCAAATCGATTAATGCCTAACTAATCAGGAATAATAGTATGTAAGGGTAAATAATTTATTCAACTAAATCACTACTAAATATTCAAAATTCAAATATTTTAAAGATTACTAATGCCAGTCACCATTTCACAATTACTAACTTGGAAGTCTGAGGGGCGAGCGATCGCTGCTTTAACTGCCACTGAGTATGCTACTGCCAAAATTATGGATAGGGCTGGTGTGGATTTGATCTTAGTCGGTGATTCCTTGGGAATGGTGGCTTTGGGCTATAAAAATACCTTAGCTTTGACTCTTGATGATATTATTCACCATGCGAAAGCTGTGGGTCGAGGGATTAGTAATGCTTTGCTAGTAGTGGATTTACCGTTTTTAAGTTATCAAATTAGTTATGAACAGGCGATCGCTTCCGCAGGCAAAATTTTAAAGGAAACTGATGCCAAGGCGGTAAAACTAGAGGGCGGCTACCCTGATATGATTCAAACCATTGAAAAATTGGTAGAAAGGGGAATTCCTGTGATGGGACATATCGGATTAACTCCGCAATCTGTGCATCAAACTGGTTATCGTCGTCAGGGCAATGAACCGATTAGTGCCGAAAAAATATTTATTCAGGCTAAGGATATTGCTGATGCAGGAGCATTTGCGATCGTCCTAGAGCATATACCTAGCGAATTGGCACAGGAAATTAGTCAAACCATAGCAATTCCCACCATTGGCATTGGGGCAGGTAGTGGCTGTGATGGGCAGATTTTAGTTACTCACGATCTACTGGGTCTATCGGAATGGCAGCCGAGCTTTGTGAAAAAGTACGCCGATTTACAAACAGTAATTAGTAATGCTGTCAGTAATTATTGCCATGATGTTCGTGATCGCCAGTTTCCATAATTAATCTCTTAATTTCTAAATTAAAAATACCCAAAAACACAAATAACAAACTATGCTGCCTCCTAATGTTGTTCTTGATCCTATCCTTGAGTCGTGGTTGCGTGAAGATATTGGACGCGGCGATCGCACAACTATGGGACTATTTCCTAATCACGATGCCCCAGAGGGTGAGGCGGTTTGGATTGCGAAAGCAGATGGCACCATAGCAGGCTTACCAATCGCTCAACGGGTTTTTCAGTTACTAGATCACGCAGTTGAATTTAAGGCACTAGTCAAAGATGGTGATAGGTGTTATGCAGGACAAAAAATTGCTGAAGTGAGAGGTAGCTTAGCAACTTTACTGACTGGGGAAAGAGTGGCTTTAAATTTAGTTATGCGTTTATCAGGAGTTAGTACCTTAACCCAAAAATATGTGGCGGCGATCGCTCAATTTCCTGTAACTCTTGTGGATACACGCAAATCTACGCCTGGACTAAGGCTATTTGAAAAGTATGCTACCTATATTGGCGGAGCCATAAATCATCGGTTTGGCTTGGATGATGCGGTCATGATCAAAGATAATCACATTGCGGCGGCTGGTGGAATTAAAGAGGCAGTAAACCGAGTGCGAAAAGTAATTCCCTTTACAACTGCAATTGAAGTCGAAACTGAGTCTATTGACCAAGTGCAAGCAGCTTTAGAGATGGATGTTGATGTAATTATGCTGGATAATATGCCGACAGAGTTAATGAAACAAGCGATCGCCCTGATCCGTAATCATAGTCATGAAGTTAAAATCGAAGCATCGGGTAACATTACCCTAGATACAATTCATAAAGTTGCCGAATTAGGTATGGATTATATTTCTACCAGTGCGATGGTGACTAGATCAGCTTGGTTGGATTTAAGCATGAATATTCACTGATGATTAATTGATCAAGACCCATGAATATTAATATTGAACTAGAAGATTGGATGTATGCGGCGATCGCTTCTGAAGCTCAGAATTTAGGTTGTAGTGAAACAGAAGTTATCCAAAATGCCATTAAATTAATGTTTGGTATTGACGAATCTAGTCTGTCTAAGATTATCGATAAATACTTAGGAGAGAAGTTAGAACAGAAACTAGAAGAAAAATTAGCTGCCAAATTTAAAAATATTGACAAGAAAATAGACCACAAACCGACAGAACAATTAGATAAAGAATTCACACAAAAATTACAGGAAAGCGATCACCCTAGATCAGTTTCTAATTTATCTCCATCAGTCCCAACGGTTAGAGCTTTACAAATTGGCGATCTAGTCCAAATTCGAGATCAGGGTAGTCCACATTTTCTGGAAAAGCTATCCATAGTCAAAGTAGGAATGCTGATGGCAACAGTGCAGACAAGTAAAGGTGAACAAAGCTTTCTCAAACGTGACCTGCGATTTATTGAGTCACCAATTTTAAATTCAGAAACCTAAATTGAGGCGATTACTTAGCAGTATTAGTAGATTAACCCAAGTTGCTACCTAATAGCTGAGGGAAAGATGCAAGTAGCAGCAAGAAAAATGAATGATGAAATTATAGCGATTTATTGCTTATGCGATGACATTCTAAGAGCAATGAATCATCGTGGTGATCGACAACAAGAAATGAGTGATGGCGAAGTAATACCAAATCGTTAAATACGAGCTACAGATAAAGTCTCTAAAATATAATCCCACCCAACAATCGAAGCAATTACCTCTTGAGTCATAACTTCTAACCTTTCCCGCATTAATGCACGCAACTGGTCAAGATCTTTTGGCAGTTTCCACCTCAACCCTAATTTGAAATGCTGCCACACTCTTTCAATGGGATTAGTCTCAGGTGCATGGGCAGGCTGAAATAGCAAAATAATATTTTTAGGAATCTTTAACCGTTTTGCTCTGTGTGCTCCTGCTTGATCCACTTGCATAACGATGATGTCACCTTGAAAATATGCGCTTACTAAGTTCAGAAATACTTGGAAGCATTCACTATTAAGGTGAGTAAATTCATAGAAAAAGCTTTCCCCTGTTGATGGTTCTACAATTCGATAGAGGTAAGTTGCCTTAAACTGCCACTGAACTTTACCTTTGGGTTTGACTCCTCTTGCTGTGATCTTCCTTCCACTAATTGTCTTTAACCCAATTCGTGTTTCATCTTGACAAAAGAATCTCACTTTGCCATTTAGTCCGATTATATTAATGCCGAACCAAGCAATCATGCTTATAATACTGGCAAGGTTTTTTTATATGCTTCTACTTGCTCTTCTGACTTTCCTGCGCTGACTGGACGTGTCACTTTCGGTCTGGCTTTCAGCCGATATCGGACTAGATGATGCACAGTTTTATAGTTTGATTTGATTCCTAATTGGTTCTCTAACCATTGGCAGATCTGCCCATAACTTTCAAAGCCTTCTGCTTCTTCCAGCTTTTTTATCAATGCTTTCTGCGCCCATTGTGGAATACTCTGTTTTCGCCCTGTTCTAGGTTTAGTCCTACTATTCCCCCTTTGCGATAATTCCCTAACCAATCTTGCAATGTAACTCGATGCCGTCCCAGTATTGTCGATGCTGTCTGGATTGTGCTTGCTTGTTTTGTTTTTAACAGATACAGCATCTGAATTCTTTCTTTATCTGATGCGGTCTTTTGCACTCTCAGCATATGTTTTAGCTCTTCTTCACTTTCGCTGATCTCTAATTTGTATACTCCTGCCATTTTTTTCTTTGAACTCGGTTTATATATTTATACCATCTGTAGCCTATACTCTTCGATTTGGTATTACATAGAAATAGTATTGCCACTATGTATTTTTGTGGAAATTACGAGAGGGAAAGAAAATATTTATCAGATCAACCGCAGACTATATCGAGTTGAGCAAATGCTGTTGATATTGTTTGAAGCGTTGGGGCAAACATGGAAACAACTAAACACGGAATGGGTTTACAGCATTGATAGTTTTCCCATACCTGTCTGTGCCAATATCCGCATTCCAAGGTCAAAAATCTATGATGGCAAACAAGAGTATCGAGGCTATCAAGCCAGCAAGAGAAGATACTTTTATGGTATTAAAATTCATCTGATGGTGACGGAGTCAGGAGAGCCTGTGGAATTTTTTCTAACTAATGGTTCATTTGCTGATGTTAAGGGCTTGAGAGTATTTCCATTTGATTTACCTGAAGGCTCTGTGGTCTATGCAGATAGAGCTTACAACGATTATGAGATTGAGGATTTGTTGCTTGAAGCTGAAAATATCCAGCTCTCAGCTATGCGAAAAAGCAGCTCAACTCTACCTCTTGCTGGTTATGTTCAGTTTCTTCAACACCATAAGCGCAAAGTTATTGAAACCACTGGCAGTTTAATATCCCAACTTTTACCTAAATCTATTCATGCTGTCACGGCTAAGGGATTTGAGCTTAAAGCTATGCTCTTTGTCCTTGCTCTTAGCGTTAATCTATGGGTAGCAACTTAGGTTAGATTATTAAATTAGCTCCAATATAATTCTCTAATTTCCTAGAAAAAGAAAGAGTTTTTCTGACCAGACGATCAACCCTTTGCCTTAAAATACAGCTGAACCTTTCAATATGATTTCTTTGCCCACAGCCTTATGGCATTTTTTAGGCAAAAAGCACATTGTCGATAAACGGTTGGTAAAGATTGCCATAACCCCAAGGCTGTTTCTTGGTTTCGACTACCAAAAAACACTTCAACAATTTATCTAGTATTTCGGTCAATTGCTAAGCAAATCCATACCTTAGGTTTTTATCCTCTACAAATGACCATAGTTCATCACTTTCAATAGTCAGGCGTGCTTTTTTTAGGAATTACCTTAATTTGCGGCTCTAGACTGATAGACTTACCATTTACATAACTCTGACACCTTATCAAGACGCTTAATCCCTCGCATGGATATACGTTCTAGCAGCAGATTATCGACTAATTTAATTGTGGATTCAGCTATTGGCTGGTTTTTGGGATTAATCACAAATTGACGATTACACTTTTTACATTTGTAGTTTTGTTTTTTGTGACGGGTTATGCCATTCTTAACTATCTGGTCACTTTCACAGTAAGGACATTTTACTTCCATAGTTACTTCTGTTTTGTTTTACCCCTTTTATTATCTATCATGCCCTCTTGATCACTACCCCTTTTTTAGTTTATAGTTCTCAAATCCTGCGACTGCAAAAGGGCGACAAATGGTTTGAGCAAATAGTAGAACGAGCCACCAAGCTAATCTGCATCACCCCAAAATTGGATGAGCTAGCAAAAGAAGTAGATTTGGGTTCTCATCTTAACGGCGTAACCAACGAAGTCCAAAGAGCTAAACTCAGAGCTGAGCTAGATGGTATTATTGCCCACCTCTCCCAACTTACCGAAGTCGAATTTGCCCATATTCTTACCACCTTTCCCATCGTCCCAGACCCAGTTAAACAATCAGCACTTAACGCCCACCGTGATGTAGAAAGAGGGTTGATTATATGAATAAATTTGAAATCCTAACACCCCTTGGCTTCACTGTTCACACCTCTGAAGAATATTGGCAAAAAGTAATAACTAAATATCCTGATATTGCCGACCTCGAATTAGAAGGAGAACAAGCACTTGCCAACCCAGACGAATTTCGCCATAGCAGTCGAGATCGAAATATACTATTTTATAGTGTACATAAATCAAAACGCTGGGTTGTCGCCGTAACCAAACTCTTAAATGGTGATGAAATTCTGATTACCGCCTACCAAACCGATCCAATTAAAGAAGGAGAATTAATATGGCACAAGTAAAAATCTACTACGAACCAGAAATGGAGATTTTGAATGTTTTTTGGCAACCCCCATGCAAAAATCAAATTTGTACTGATCTGGGCAACGGCGTAATTTTAATCAAAGATGCTGAAAACGGCGAACCAATTGGCATGAAACTGTAAACCAAGTACCAACCTTTTTAGAAAGTAATTTAGGAAGTCAAATCATCACCAAGGAACTTAAGCGGGGCTATATACTAGGCGATCGTATTCTCCGCAGGGCAGAAGTAGAAATTTAAGCATATTTCTTGATTGGTTAGGCTGAAAACTTGCAAATCCACAAAAGCTGATAAAAGCATAGATCATTCAGATAATAATTAGATAAGCAATTATTGGTCTAAAAAATGTCCTTAACCGATTCATCCCCTGAATCCACTCTCTCCCAATTGGAAGTGCAATTTCAAACACAATTTCAAGGTTTTGACTCTCAACATCCCCCCGATCAGAATTTAATTAGTGCCTGTGTCCACTGTGGCTTTTGCCTTTCTACCTGTCCCAGCTATCGAGTGATTGGCAAAGAAACCGACTCCCCACGGGGCAGAATTTATTTAATGGCTGCCATCAATAATGGTGAAATTCCCCTCTCATCCGCTACCGTAGAGCATTTTGATACCTGTTTAGGTTGCCTTGCCTGTGTGACCACCTGTCCAAGTGGCGTAGAGTACGATAAGTTAATATCGGCTATGCGTCCCCAAATTGAGCGTAACCATCCTCGATCATGGCAAGAGAAGCTATTACGACAATTTATTTTTAATGTATTTCCCTATCCCGATCGCTTAAAACTTTTCCTAGCACCACTGATCCCTTACCAAAAACTAGGAATCCAAAAACTAATTAGAAAATCAGGATTACTAAATTTACTGTTACCAAAACAAATTGCGGCAATGGAATCGGTGTTACCAGAAATTTCAGTTGAGGCTTTTAATAGTTCCTATCCTGAAGTCATCCCTGCTCAAGGACGCACAAGATTTAGGGTTGGGGTAATTTTAGGCTGTGTGCAAAGGATGTTTTTACCCGAAGTTAATGCTGCCACAATTAGGGTTTTAACTGCCAATGGCTGTGAGGTGGTAATTCCTAAAGTACAAGGCTGCTGCGGAGCTTTATCCCACCACCAAGGACAGGAGGCTCAGACCCAAGATTTAGCTCGACAGATGATCGATACTTTTGCTTCTAATCAAGTAGGTGAGTTAGATGCCATTTTGATCAATGCTTCGGGCTGCGGACATAGCCTCAAAGAATACGATCGCATTCTGAAAGATGATCTCAAATATGCTAAACCTGCCCAAGAATTTGCCCATAAGGTTAAAGATGTTCAAGAATTTTTAGATCAAGTCGGTTTAGTAACCCAACTTTCGGCTCTCACTGATGATCTCGAACCCCTATCTGTGGTTTACCAAGATGCCTGTCATATGTTGCACGGACAAAAAATTAGTATGCAGCCCCGCCGTTTACTTAGGCAAATTCCCAACCTCAAGCTCAGAGAACCCATAGATGCCGCTTTATGTTGTGGTAGTGCAGGTGTATACAATATTTTGCAGCCTGAAATTGGTGCCGAATTAGGTAAACAAAAAGTCGAAAATTTAGTCAATACAGGAGCAAGTCTAATTGCTTCGTCCAATGTTGGTTGTACGATCCAAATCCGTAAGCATCTTGAGCTTCAGGGACAATCTACTATGCTCAGACATCCGATGGAACTATTAGACTATGCCATTCGAGGAGTCAAAATTAAATAATTACATAATGCAAAAGTTAGCTACCCTAGCCTTAGCGATCGCCACCATTTCTCTATCTCCAATTCAGGCAAACGCTCAGTTTCCAAATCAATTCCAAAATCAATCCATTGTCTTCAAATCCACAAAATTTAATTGCTTAACCAAGGAAGTATGGTCACCGAGCAAAAAGTTATGGTGTCATCAGTTGGTAAATACGGAATGGCTTTTAGAAGACCTAAATGGCGCAGGAGTAATTGATAATCTCCAATCCACACTCAAATTTACCCAAGCAGGAACTTCTAGTCAAAACACTGGACAGATTACTGGTATGGGGGGGTGTAATCGCTATATATCCGAACTCACAACTAGAGAGATTAACAGACCTTCAGAGTTACCGATCAGAATAAAGGCGATCGCCACTACCCAAAAACTCTGCTCACCTGCGGTTATGAATCAAGAACAGAAATTTTTAGCTGCTCTCAGACAGGCATATCGAATCAAATTAGATGGCTCATTTTTATGGATTTATGTCAATGGTAGCGATCGCCCCTTAAAATTCACTCAACTAAACCCTAAACCCGATCTTAAACCTGCAAATAATGACCTCAGCCAGCTTTTTAGTAGAGCTTGGCAAACTCAGGGCTTAAAAAAATTTGTTTATGTGTTTCTACCCAATGGTACTTTTCTGGAAACTAGTTGTAATAATTCCTATGCGATCACCACTTGGACTATTGATAAAACTGCTCCCCAGGTTTTGAAAGTTCAAATCAAGCAAAAACTGGCATTCACTCTTACGATTCTGGAACTCACGGATACAAATCTGCAATTGCAAATGAAAGTAGCAAATAGTAATGCAACTGAGAATATCAAACTTACGGCTATTAGTGAAGAATTAACCTGCGGAAAGTAAAACCATGACTGGCTATTCCCTTAGAATTTCCGACATGAGTGCCTCTGAACGCCCCAGAGAGAGGTTACTAACCCACGGAGTAGCTCAACTATCTACGGCGGAACTTTTGGCAATTTTATTAGGGACAGGTCAAGGAGCAGGAAAGCTCTCGGCGATCGGGTTGGGGCAGTTAATTCTTAAAACCGTTGGGCAGAATGTGAGCGATCCCCTTGAAGGATTACAGAATGTCTCGATTCAGCAGCTTACAGAAATTTCAGGAATTGGTATAGCTAAGGCAACCACAATCTTGGCGGCGATTGAACTAGGTAAGCGTACTTTTTATGCTCGTCCTCCTGAACGGGTGCAAATTACCGATCCAACGATTGCTGTGGCTGCTTTAAGTGCTGAACTAATGTGGCAACCTCAAGAACGTTTGGCAGTTTTAATGCTAGATAGTAAAAACCGAATTATGGCGCAAAAAGTAATTACGATTGGTACAGCCACAGAAACCCTTGCCCATCCCCGCGATATTTTTCGAGAGGTGCTGAAATCTGGGGCAGTAAAATTAATCGTTGCCCATAACCATCCTTCGGGTAATCCTGAACCCAGCCCTGAAGATATTTTACTAACTGAGCAATTACTTCAAGGTGCTAACTTTTTGAATATTCCCCTCCTTGACCATCTCGTGTTAGGTAATGGTAACTTTAAGAGTATTCGTGAGACTACCAATTTGTGGCAAAATTACCCAAATTCATGAACTATTACCCGATTATTATCATTCCTAAGCCATTGCAACATATCAAAACCGCAATGCCCAAGATACCTAAATTTCGGGAGAAACAACCCCGATCGCCCCAAATTCCTCAGCCTATAGAAATCAAGTTAATCTTCATAGAATCCTTAGCAGTAATTGGGATAAGTATAGGAATAGGTTTAGTTAATCTGACCATAGGTATTGGGGTTTTAGTTTTTGGGTTTATAGTGATCGCCATCCAAGCTTTAATCTTAAAAAATAACTTTCCCACCCGTTTACAGAAATACGAGCAAGAGGTTAGAGCATATCCCAGCAAATTAGAGGCTTTTAATCAACTCAAACTCGAATACGATCAAGAAGTTGAACGCTTACAAAGTCCAGAATATATTTTAGAATTTCGGCAACGACTGCTCCTAGATACACTAAAACAAACAAAACCTCACGATGGCACCAACAGTAAAGCCCGTAGAGGAATGTCCGAAGCTAAATTTGTCAAGCATTTGAACCGGTACTTCGATACAAATATCTACGAACGACTTACCTTAAATATTCCTAATTCTCCTAAACCCTATTCTCCCGATTTTGCCTACATAGATCGAGGCTTAAATTTATATATAGATATTGAAATAGACGAACCTTACAGTCATCGCCAGCCCATTCATTTTATTGGACAAGATGATCGCCGTAATCAATTTTTTATAGATCGAGGTTGGATTGTTATCCGTTTTTGTGAAGAACAGGTGGTGCGTTATCCCCGTCAGTGCTGTAAAGCGATCGCCGAGGTTATTGCCGATATTTTAGGAGATGGGTTGGAGTTAACTAGATTTGAAAATACTCCCCCCTTACCCAAAGTTAAGCATTGGACTAGGGCAGAATCATTAACTATGATCAAAAATCAAGCGCGCGATCGCTATCTTAATTCTCCCCATACTTAAATTTAATTCTTGAGCAAAAAAAAGGGCGCAATCAAATACACCCTATAAATATTAGAAATTTTGAACTAACGCTATACAAAACAAGAACTAAATATTAGTCTCACTAAGCTGACGAGAGATGTAATCAAAGGGATCAGTTAACCAATCTGCATTTACCCCAACCAACTCAATCACGGCATCCTTAATAATTTGAATACCCTGAACCGTAGGACCAATTGGCACTCCCAGAGAGTTATAGGTTTCCCGTAGCCCCTGTAAAACTCTTTCATCTAAAACATAGTTATCACCAGCAACTAAAGCATAGGTAGCATAACGCAGGTAATAGTCTAAATCTCTTAAACAAGCTGCATAACGCCGAGTTGTATAGGCATTTCCACCCGGACGGATCAAATCGGGTACAACTTCAAATAGCTTAGTGCCTGCTTGACGGACTAACCCAGCCGCATTAGCAGTAATTGTGGATGCAGCCTTTAACCTAGCCGTACCAGTGCCAAAATAAGATTTAAGCTCATCGATCGCATCTCGATCTAAATAACGCCCTGTAGCATCGTATATACCAATCAGGGTGGTTACGGCATCCTGCATAAAAATTTCTCCCTTAGATATTAATTAAACAAATTAAATTTAACAATTGATTAGAACTTTTGATCAAGCCTAGGTGACTCTGGGTTGTACCGTGAAATTAATTCGCACTTACCGAACAAATATGCACTAGAAAACCTGCAGCATAGACTTAAAGCTAGATTATTTTTATATATTTTCCACCTAATATTATTAAAATACAGGACTTTGGGGCAACAACGCTTATCTAATCTTTACTATTAAGGTAATTTAACAATTGTCAATTTTAGGGTTAAATATTTTGTTAAAACTAAAAGCTAAGAGTGTACCTGCTGTTCTTGGTTCAGATATTCAGGAATCAGTAATGATAATGGTTGCCCAATTTTACTATGAGTTAAAGCAGCCTGAATTAGTCCTTGAAATAAAGGATGGGGCTGGCTAGGGCGAGATTGAAATTCTGGGTGAAACTGCACCGCAATAAAGTAAGGATGATTAGGAAGCTCCACCATTTCCACTAATCTACCATCGGGAGAAGTGCCACTAATCACATAACCAGAATCTAAAAACAAATTGCGATAGGCATTATTAAACTCGTAGCGATGACGATGACGTTCATATATCACCGAATCACCATACAGTTTTTGCGCCAAAGTATTAGGAACAACTCTACAGGCATACAGCCCTAATCTCATGGTTCCGCCCAAATCCACAATGTCATGCTGTTCAGGTAAAAGGTGAATAACTTGATTCGGTGAGTTCTCATCAAATTCTGAACTGTGAGCAGATTCTAACCTCGCAATATTTCTTGCCCATTCAATCACCGCACACTGCATCCCCAAACACAATCCTAAAAATGGAACTCGACGCTCACGGGCATATTCCACCGCCGCAATCTTGCCATTTACGCCTCTGACTCCAAAGCCACCAGGTACGATGATCGCACTCATATCCTTTAGAAATTTTTCCGCCCCAAAGGTTTCAATATCTTCAGAGTTAATCCAATGAATTTCTACAGAACAGTTAATGGCTGCTGCCCCATGCCTTAATGCCTCAACCACGGATAAATAGGCATCATTCAAACGCACATATTTACCCACGATCGCCACATTTAAACAATGCTCAGATCGATATAACCGTTCCACTAATGTCTGCCAACTGCGTAAATCTGGGTTACGTTGCTCCAGTTTTAATAAACCTAAAACCTGCTCTGCAAGTCCTTCTCGTTCTAATACTAATGGCACTTCATAGATAGTTTTGACATCGACACAGGTAATCACGCATTCTGGTACAACATTACAAAATTCAGCAACTTTGTCTTTAATACCTTGGGGAATAGGGCGATCGCTACGACAGACTAAAATATCAGGTTGAATCCCAATGGAGCGTAATTCTTTCACAGAATGCTGGGTGGGCTTAGTTTTCATTTCTCCCGCCGCAGGAATCCAAGGCATCAGGGTAACGTGCATATACACCACATTATTCCGTCCCACATCTTTACGAAACTGTCGAATCGCCTCCATAAAAGGTAAGGATTCAATGTCCCCCACTGTTCCACCAATCTCGGTAATCACCACATCAGGATTAGTATTTATGGCAACCCGCTTAATGCGCTCTTTAATTTCATTAGTAATATGTGGAATTACTTGAACTGTCCCACCTTCGTAGTCCCCCCGCCGTTCTCGATTAATAACCGATTGGTAAATCGCTCCAGTGGTGACATTATTTAGCTTGGACATAGAAGTATCGGTAAACCGTTCATAATGCCCCAAGTCCAAATCCGTTTCTGCCCCATCGCTAGTAACAAATACTTCCCCATGCTGAAAGGGACTCATAGTGCCGGGGTCAACATTAATATAAGGATCAAGCTTCAGAATCGAAACTGAATAATCTCTGGACTTTAGTAGTCGTCCCAAACTAGCTGCAACAATGCCTTTGCCAATACTAGAAACTACTCCACCCGTTACAAAGATAAATTTAGTCATAGAGTCAAGTAATTTTCTAGTTCAATTATTCTGGTTTAACAAGTAGTAATTATAACTAACCCTTGATTAGAGAACTATGTAATTAATCAATAAATCGTTCATAAATTCAGGTAAATTAGCCCTACTTGCTATTTACTCAATAACTTACTGAACATTACTGAAGAACTTTAAACTAAACCTCTTGGGTTGAGGATACCACCTCGTATTATTATGGTCATTAACTGCAAAATATAATCACTTTAGTCCACTTTTAATCCCAATGGCTAACCTTAAAACGATTCGAGATAGTATCGCTAGCGTTAAAAATACCAGAAAAATTACCGAGGCTATGCGCCTTGTTGCTGCTGCTAAAGTTAGAAAAGCTCAACAGCAGGTTTTAGCAACTCGCCCCTTTGCCGATCGCCTTGCCCAAGTTTTATATCGTTTACAAAGTCGCCTCAAGTTTGAAGATGTCAGTTTACCACTGCTAGCAAATCGTCCAGTTAAAAATGTTGGAATTTTAGTCATCAGTGGCGATCGCGGACTCTGCGGGGGTTACAACACCACCGTAATTCGCAGGGCTGAAAATAGAGCCAAGGAGCTAACCGAACAGGGCATCGGCTATCAGTATATTTTAGTCGGACGCAAAGCAGTACAGTACTTTACCCGTCGCAGCCAGCCAATTGAAGCCCAATATATGGGGCTAGATCAAATTCCTGCTGTTTCAGAAGCAAATGCGATCGCCGATGAAGTTCTCTCGGCATTTTTAGCAGGTCGCATTGATCGAGTAGAAATTATTTATACCCGTTTTGTTTCTTTAATTAGCTCACGTCCCGTAGTCCAAACCCTTATTCCCCTTAGTCCCCAAGGACTAGAAGCCAGTGATGATGAGATATTTAGACTAATCGTCAGAGGCGGCAAATTTGAAGTTGATCGGGAAAAACTAGAAACCACGGTGCGTGAAATTCCCAGCGAAATGATCTTTGAGCAGGAACCAGTGGAAATTTTGGAAGCTTTACTGCCCTTATATATTAACTACCAACTTTTACGCGCCCTCCAAGAATCTGCTGCTAGCGAACTAGCTTCACGGATGACAGCTATGAGTAATGCCAGTGATAACGCCGTAGAAATCGTTGGCAACTTGACCTTACAGTACAATAAGGCTCGCCAAGCTAGTATTACCCAAGAAATTCTGGAAGTAGTGGGCGGTGCCGAAGCTCTTAACTAGTAACTATATGTTCTATGGGGTGGCTGCGGTTCATCCCTATTTGATCTTATTAATCTTAAGAATATATAAAAAACCAAATTTCTATGGTATTTTAATATGTGGTCTATAGGCAGCAGCAATTAGTAGCCATCACTCATCCAAGTCTGAAACGGTTTAATTATCAGAGCTGCAAGTCAGTAAAAAGAATTTTTTTAAGTTAAGTTAGAGGTTTGTCTGTATCATGTCAATTCGTCTTTACGTTGGCAATCTGCCAGCAGAACTGGATCGTGAAGGTTTAGAAAAGATTTTTAGTGAATCTGGTGATTCTGTGTCCTTGAAAATTATCAGTGACACTAAAACTGGTAAATGTCGGGGCTTTGGGTTTGTAACCGTTGAAACTCCTGAAGCAGCTACCACCGTGATCGAAAAGTTTAATGGCTATGATTTCAATGGGGCTTTACTAAAACTCGAAGAGGCATTACCTCGTACTAAGGGGCAATCCAAGACTATTGATGGGTCTGATTCCAGTGATGAAACCTCTGAGTCACCTAAATTTACCCCTCCTACACCTAAAGCTACCAAGCAAAATAGTAGCAATAGTGGCAAATCTCGTCGTTCTAATAACACTCGTAACTCTTCTACCTCTCAAGTATCAACAACTGAAGAGTCCCACCAGCCCGACCCACGCTGGGCAGCAGAGCTAGAGAAATTTAAGCAACTACTTTTAGCATCCCAGTAAGTTTTGGTTAGGTTTTAGTTATTGAGTACAAGAAATATAGTTAAAAGCTCACCATCATAGGCACCTATGGTTGGATGATTTCTAATTGTTAGTTTCCCGCCGATTAGCTCAAATAAAACTTTACTAATCATCAAGCTTAGGCTTAATGTTCCTGTTTCTGGTTGGAGCATTAGCCATTGCCCTAATGCTTTATGGGTTAGTTTTTCATTTGTGGGATCACTATCAGATTTAAATTGCAATTTAACATACTTGCCAGCAATGTTTATGCTGATCCTGATATGACTACCCGCAGGGATACTACGAGTTATCCGATCAACTATGCTATTAAGCAATTGTGTTAATAGTTGCCTATTGGTGATGATAACAGGTAACGGGTTTAGAGAAACTACTTCTATACTCAGGTGACGGCGTTGAGCTTGCTGCTGCCAGAGGCTCAGACTAGTGTCCAAAATTTTACCTAAACTAGTTGGTTCTGTCCGAATAACCTGCCGATTTAAATTAACAATTTCAAAAATTAAGTTAAACCTGCCAATTTGATCTTGGCATTCAAAGTCTATCTTCTCTAAACGGTTCCTTATGATCTGGCTCACATCTTGCCGCCGTAGTAAAGATTGTACTAAGGTCCTAATGGTCGTAAGTGGAGTTTTAACTTCATGGGCGATCGCTTTAATAATATCAACTTCCTTAATTTCGGGAATCGGTAATTCCTGCTGAAATGATTGGGTAAGTAAAGCAAGGGCAAATTTGCTGATAACTTGATAGGGTGGCACTACAAGCCGAAAATTTTGCAGATTTTGCTCTAGTTCTCTAGCCTGTACATGATCGGAAACAAGAGATTTGATGACTGAAAGTGCAGGAGCGATCGCATCAGGATGTAGGGAAAATAAAAACTTTTGGTCACTTGAAATCAGTAATATCGCAAATTTATTCGTAGCTAGAATTAAAAAGTACTCTGTATAGGCATTAATAGTATTTACTTGAACTACCTGTGTTGACTGGATTGCCTGAAATTGGGGAGGAAATAAAAACGACTGATTAGCGGTAAAAAACCAAGCTTGAACTGATAAATCGCCATAAAAATTCCTCGACAGTAACTGCGGAGAGTTGGTTAAAAATATCCCTTTATCGCTTTTATTACTGGTCTGATTGGATGAAATCTCATTCCAAAACTGTCGTAGGGTGATGATTGCTTTAAGCCAATATTCCTGCCTAGGAGTTTGATAAATTGTTTCTACAAACTGATTTCCCTCAAGAGCATCATACAAAGAGTTAATAGGCATTTATTTATTTACTATTGGGGTTATAGCCCAAAACCTTACCCTTGAGGATTAGCTATCACTAGTTATTTATATGAGTTTAGTATAAGTAATATCAATGAATTAGAATATAGCGATTTTTATCAAAACTCAACCATCCCTCTGCCTGCAACTCCCCTAAAGCTCTAGTCACAGTGACCCTAGTACTACTAATTGCATTTGCTAGGTGCTGATGCGTTAGCCTTATATTTAAACAAACTCCATGAGGTGTATCTTGTCCAACTTCATTTTTTAGCATTAACAGTAATTGCTTTAATCTATCTTCAACGCGCCTATGGTTAATAACCGATAGCATGGCTTCAGTTTGTTGTAGTCTCCGAATCAGATGGCGGAATATTCCCTGAGATAGAATTGGAGAATGTTCAACTTCTGCCATAGAAAACCGCATAAGATCAACGTCTGAGAGAGCGATCGCTTGATAGGGATTTAAGGTTGTTAAGGGCAACCCAAAGGGCATAGAGGTACCAACAACGCCCAAGATCACCTCTGTCCCGCTTGAGTGAATAGTATTAAGTTGAACTACGCCTCTGCATACAATCCAGACTTCATGGGGGTACATAGAAATCTCATGTCCGCTAGCAAAGGGATATAAGTTTCTCCCTCTGTAAACATTTTCTAAAAATTCCCGCCAATCAGTCTGTGTATCAGTTCTTGAAGAATAGGTCATATTTGCTTAACTTCTTAATTCTTAGCTCTATAAAATCTTAAGTCCCCATTTTTAAGCCAAGGTTAAGGTATCAAGGACTACAAACAAATATTTTCCTAAAAACGTTATCAATCAGGCGATCAGGATCAAATCAAGAATTATTAAGACTAAATATAGTTCTAACTTTATGACAATGGGAATAAGACCTATTAAAAGCAACTTTGAAAGCAGTTACAAGTGTCTAAGAAAATATCTAAGAAAAAGTACGCTTGTAGATAATTTGTAATGTGTCGTGCTCATCAAAATAGCCTTGACGTTTAACTGCTCTCATCCGATTCTCTACCATCATCTTGGCATCAGAACGAGTTATAGGATCAAACTGTAAACCGCTCGGGCTTTGAATAATTAAGAAAAATAAACGTTGGGCGTAAAGAGTAGTGAATAGGCTTCTATGCTCATCCACAAGGCAGACTCGAGATAGCAGTCCAAAGGTGGGATGATTAAGATAGGTTTCGGACATCTAACATTACAGTCAATTAATCTTATTTGGAACAGAAGCTATTTTACTTGGTAATTGTACTAATTGTAACAAACATATTTTTTTCTTAGTATTTTTGGATTTACTAAGAAGTCAGACTACAGGTGAAAAATTGATGGGCCGAGCTGGATTTGAACCAGCGTAGGCGTAGCCAGCGGATTTACAGTCCGCCCCCATTAACCACTCGGGCATCGACCCTATTTATCAGATTTATTCAAGGATGCTAGTATAACACAATGTACTAGTTAATCAACCATGAATATTCTATAACTTACACACTCAAATTTGCAAAATAATGTGGGAGTCTGAGGATGTAGCCCTCAATTGAGGCTTTGCCCTAAACCCCTTTTAAATCTAGTTTTTGTTTAATAGTGCGTAAGTCCTGTATTTATTGTCAGCAATTCTAAGCTCAGATTATTAGTTAGATACAGTCTTTTATGGGTTTGTGTATACAGGGGTGGAAACTCTGCTTGGGGCGCAGCCCCACACCCCAAAGTATCCATTGGTCGTAAAATAGGCTGTAATAGTGGTTACACATTTGGGGGATGAATATGACTGAAAAAGTTTGCAGTATATTAAGTCTGTACCTTTAGTAACCATTAGTGACTATTAATATCTGTCATAATGCTTATGTAGATTAGGATAAAAAGTCTTAAAACTTTTAGCTCATTACGAACAAAAACTATTTTTTATAAATAGTAACTTAGGTCACAAATACTCGGTTTCCGATAAAACAATATCTATAGAAGATCATGGAGGGGTTAATTTGAAGAAGGTAGAGGCAATTATTCGTCCTTTTAAGCTTGACGAGGTAAAAATTGCTCTGGTTAATGCTGGAGTAGTTGGTATGACCGTGTCTGAAGTACGTGGATTTGGTCGCCAAAAAGGGCAAACTGAACGCTATCGTGGTTCGGAATATACCGTAGAGTTTCTGCAAAAACTCAAAGTTGAAATTGTTGTAGAAGATGATCAAGTGGATATGGTCGTAGAGAAGGTTATTGCTGCGGCTCGCACTGGTGAGATCGGTGATGGCAAGATTTTCGTTACTCCTGTAGAGCGAATTATTCGGATTCGGACTGGAGAAAAAGACCTAGAAGCAGTTTAAGCTTGGTCTGGTTTTACTAAATTTTTTGCCGATGGAGACTAGTTATTTCTGTCGGTTTTTTATTATGCAGATATAGCTCTGCTTATTTCTAGAAAACTTTTTGTCCTTTGTTGTCCTGTACTTAGGGGATTATGTTGCTGTTCAGCCTAAGTCGATATCCAACTGTTAGAGATATTGAATTTTATGCTTAACTGTTAGAGGATTTGAGGATTACTAATGCAGGCTTTATCGACAAAAAACCTTAAAAATTTAGTTACAGAGGCGATCGCCAAGAGTCAGGCATATTTATTATCACTACAGGATTCGTCGGGTTATTGGTGGGCAGAGCTAGAGTCTAATGTGACAATTACAGCCGAGACGGTACTTTTACATAAAATTTGGGGTTCAGAGCAGGGTCGTAACCTGCATAAAGTTGAAACTTATCTAAGAGCCGAACAAAGAAATCACGGGGGATGGGAATTATTCTACGGCGATGGCGGAGACCTTAGTACTTCTGTGGAAGCATATATGGCATTACGGCTGTTGGGTGTGGTGGCAGATGATCCAGCTTTAATCCGTGCCAAAGAGTTTATCCTTGCCCGTGGTGGCATTACCAAAACTCGCATCTTTACGAAAATGCACCTTGCCTTAATTGGCTGTTACAACTGGAAAGGATTACCTTCCATACCGCCTTGGGTAATTTTATTGCCAGACGCATTTCCCTTTAATATTTACGAGATGTCAAGCTGGGCAAGGGGTAGCACCGTACCTTTATTAATTGTGTTCGATCGCAAGCCCGTTTATAACCTAAATCCTCAAATTAACCTGAATGAGCTTTACAGTGAAGGGTTTGCCAATGTCAAGTATCAACTGCCTCGCAATTCTGATTGGACAGATATTTTTGTTAATTTAGATGATTTATTTAAAATAGGTGAATCTCTGAATTTAGTTCCATTTCGGGAAGAGGGGATTAAAGCGTCGGAAAAATGGATTTTAGAGCGACAAGAAGCAACTGGAGACTGGGGCGGAATCATTCCTGCTATGCTGAATTCCATGCTAGGACTAAAGGCTCTGGATTATGATCTTGCTGATCCAGTAATTGTGCGAGGTATGGCAGCACTGGATCGATTTGTAATTGAAACAGCTGATTTTTATCGAGTTCAGCCCTGTGTTTCGCCAGTGTGGGATACAGCTTTGGTTATGCGATCGCTTATAGATTCGGGCATGAGTAATGATGATCCGCACCTTGTTAAAGCAGGGGAATGGTTAATCGAGAAGCAAATTCTGGATTATGGTGATTGGGCGGTTAAAAATAAACAGGGTAAACCCGGGGCATGGGCGTTTGAGTTTGATAATCGCTTTTATCCCGATGTTGATGATACGGCAGTGGTGGTAATGGCATTGTGTCAGGTGCAATTACCTACTGAGAACCTAGAGGACTTAAAATGGGAGGCGATCGCTCGATCTGTGGCATGGATTTCGACGATGCAGTGTAAGGCGGGGGGCTGGGCAGCTTTTGATTTGGATAATGATCAGGATTGGTTGAATTTACTACCATACGCTGATCTAAAGGCAATGATTGATCCAAATACGGCGGATGTTACGGCTCGGGTTTTAGAAATGATTGGCTATGTGCGTCGCTCCTTAGACAGTTCTAATCAACAATCCAATCAAAAAAGAGTAAAAAAAGTTGATAAATCTATTACCTCTTGGCAAATTCTGAGGGCATTAAATTACCTCCAAGCTGAGCAGGAAGCCGAAGGCTGTTGGTTTGGGCGGTGGGGAGTAAATTATATCTATGGCACGAGTGGTGTACTAGCAGCTTTGGCTGGAATTGCCGCCGATTCCCATACTCCCCTGATCAAAAATGGCGCAACTTGGCTAATAAGTTGTCAAAATCCTGACGGGGGCTGGGGAGAAACCTGTCGCAGCTACAATGATCCGTCTTTGAAAGGGCAGGGGGTTAGCACCGCTTCGCAGACGGGCTGGGCAGTAATTGGCTTACTTGCTGCTGGAGAGGCAACAGGGAATTTTGCTTGGGATCAAATTGACAAAGGGATTGAGTATTTAGTTTCTACGCAGCGATCGCTTGGGGATTGGTATGAGGCAGAATTTACAGGCACAGGTTTCCCCTGTCATTTTTATCTGAAGTATCATCTATATCAGCAACATTTTTCCTTGACAGCATTGGGACGTTATCTTAAGGCAAAAACAAACTATGACCACTAAAATTCATCTAACAGGGGTTAGAGCGTACGGCTATGTAGGATTACTGCCTGAAGAAAATGTCTTGGGACAATGGTTTGAAGTGGATATAACCCTTTGGGTAGATTTTGAAGCTGCCACTAAAAATGATCAAATCGCAGATACCTACGATTACCGTAAAGCTATTAGTACCATTGAGACTTTAATTCAAACCAGTAAATTTGCTCTCATTGAAAGACTGGCGGGAGCGATCGCTGATCAAATCATTGCCGATCCAAAAGTTGATAAAGTGCAGTTAATTGTGCGAAAACATCCTCCGATCGCTAATTTTCAGGGTAGTGTGGCGGTGGAAGTACAAAGGTCTAACAAGGGTTAAAGAGATCAATAATTTTAAACCTTTTCAGCAACCAAAAATTGGGTAAACTGCTCCGCAGGTAAAGGTGGACTAAATAGATAGCCTTGAATTACTTCACATTGATTTTCCTGTAAATATTGCAGTTGTTCCTTAGTTTCCACGCCCTCAGCTACCACCCCCAAATTTAAACTATGTGCCAGTTCAATAATTGCTAAGGTAATTGCCGCATCTCGCTTATCCTTCAACATATCTTGGACAAAGCATTTATCAATCTTAAGTTTATCTACAGGAAAATGTTTAAGGTAACTTAAGGAAGAAAAACCCACACCGAAATCATCGATCGCAATCTTAATCCCTAGGTTACGCAGCTTTGATAAACTGACAATGGTTTCATCCAGATTTTGGACTAATATGCCTTCGGTAATTTCCAGTTCCACTTGGGTAAAGTAAACACCTGCAGCTTTAATTTTCTCAGTAATCATATCCACCAGATTATCTTGCTTAAAGTTAAAAGTGGAGAGATTAATCGCTATATACATTTCTGTAAATTCCTGCCAGATTTTTAGCTGTTTGCAGGCTTGCTCAATCACCCATTCCGTAATTGGAGTAATCATGCCCATGCTTTCCGCCAGAGGAATAAATTTATTAGGGGCAACAATACCTATATCTGGATGCTGCCAGCGAATTAATGCCTCAGCTCCAATAATTTTTTTGGTAAGACTATTAATCACGGGTTGGTAATACAAACGAAACTCTTTGCGCTCTAAGGCACGGTGCAAACTATTTTCGATCGCCATCTGTTCGGCTAGTTTGGTATTTAAGTTAGAACTATAAAACTTATAATTGTTTCTGCCTTGAGACTTAGCATAATAAAGTGCCATATCCGCATTTTTAATCAAACCAGCAGTTTCAAAATGATCCTGGGGATAAATGGTAATTCCCATGCAGGCAGTAACAAATATTTCATGCCCAAAGATGCGGTAAGGTCTAGAAATTACTTCCAAGATTTCTTGGCTAGATTGTTTCAGGTTTTCTGGCTCAAATTGATCGATCAGAATTAACCCAAATTGATCTCCCTGCATGCGGGCTAGGGGGTCACACGGAGAGGTGTAGCGGCGCAGTCGTTCGGCGATCGCCTTAAATAAAACATCCCCAATCTTATGCCCGAGGGAGTTATTGACAATATTAAAATCATCAATATCAATTAAAATCACCGCCAAGGAACACTGATGGGTTTGGGCATAGAGGATAGACTCTTGAAGATACTGATTAAATGCTAGGCGATTGGGCAGGCGGGTGAGGGGATCGTTACTAGTCCTTAGTTCTTGCAATTTAAGTTCATGTTTATCAATTGCCAGTTGGATCGCAGTCTCATGCTGGGATTGTATAGTTTGAATTTTTTTTAACTGAGCAGCGATCGCCCCTAAAAGTTCTGAACTCGCAAAGGGTTTAGTTAAATAATCATTTGCTCCCAATTCCATACCGTGGCGCATATCTACCCGATCAGCTTTAGCAGTCAAAAATATAAAGGGCGTAGTAGCTGTGGGGGGATAACCTTGTAAAGCCTCTAAGGTGCCATAGCCATCAAGCTCGGGCATCATCACATCACAAATAATTAAATCAGGCAAATATTGTTTAGCCAGTTCGACCCCAACTTCACCGTTTGCGGCACCCTCAACTTCAAAACCCTCCAGTCCAAGAGTTTCAATAATTTCCTCACGCAGGGATTCCGTATCTTCAATTACCAGAATTTTTGTCATTTGCCCAAACAGTAAACAAGCTATTGATAGGGAATCGTAATTGTGATCTTGGTACCAATATTAACTTGGCTATCAACCCTAATTTTACCCTTGTGTAATTCCACTGATACTTTGGTAATCGCTAATCCCAAGCCAGTTCCGGGAATATTTCCTACGTTTTCGGCACGATGGAACGACTCAAAGATTTTATCCTGTTCATCGGGCGGAATACCAATACCCTGATCAATAAATTCCAAATCAAAGCTTTCGGTATCGTAGTATAAATTGACAGTAACCTCTTTGGGACTATTTAGGGAATACTTAATCCCATTGGAGAGCAAGTTAATCATAATCTGGCGTAACAGCTTAGGATCAGCTAAAAGCTCGGAAGGCTCAGTCCCTTGGCGATTTTCTACTCTAAATGTAATGCGATCGCTTGAAGTCAGAGATGATTTAAATTCGGCGATTGATTCCAGACAAAACTTTTCTAAATCCAAAGAAACCCGATTCAGGTGCATTTTGCCCATTTCAATCTTACCAATGACTAACACATCTTCCAGTAATTCAGTCATGTTTCTCACCTCTAACTGAATTTTATCCAACTTTTCAATGCGCTTATCCTCGGTCAGCTTATGGTTATAGTGCTTAAGTAAATCACTGGAAGCTTGAATAATTGCTAAGGGCGTACGGAATTCATGGGATGCCATCGATACAAACCGTGATTTCATTTCCCCTAATTCCTTTTCTCGGGACAATGCCAGACTTAACTTAGCCGTGCGTTCTTCCACCTGCTGTTCTAAATCTGTATTTAGAGTCTGCACTTTTTGTAAAAGCTCAGCTTGCCTAATGCCGATCGCCACCTGTTCCGCCAAACCCGTTAATAGGGTAATTTCCTCTTCCTTCCAGACGCGAGTATCAGTACATTGATGGGCAATTAATAATCCCCACACCCGATCAGTACAGGTAATTGGTACCACCAAATTTGCCCTAACTTCAAATCTCTTCAAAAATTCGGCATGGCAGAGATCAAGTTCAGGATCATCGGTATCATCAATTATGGTAACCCGACCTTGGGGATAGGCTAAAAGATAGTCTTTACTAAAGCAATCATCATTGATTTCTCGCCCTAGGGTACCCAAGCATTGATTCAGTACAGACTCAACCACAATTTTACCCTCACCCTCATCTTGAAATTGATAGATTAATACCCGATCAGTTTGGAGAAACTCTCTAACTTCTGCGACCGTATTTTGGAGAATGTTAGTTAAGTCAATAGAATTTCTGATTCGTAGGGCGATCGCACTAATTAATCGATCCCGTTCCGCTGTCTGCCGTAGTTTTTCTTCTGCCTCCTTACGTTCGGTAATATCCCGATAGGCACTTAAGTACATGGTTTTACCCTTATAGGAAACCATTGATGAGCAAACCAGAACATTTCTAATTACACCCGCTTTTGTCTGAATTTTAACCTCCGACTCTACGGGACTATGAAACTGCCTCAGTTTTTGGATTTGAGCGATCGCAGCACCTTGCTCTTCAGGATGAATCAGACTAATAAAGTTGGGACAGGAATTTGCCTCTGCCATAGAATAACCCGTCAGGTTTTCCATTTCTTGATTAAAAATAAGGAACTTGCCCCGTTCATCACTGAAGGTAATCCCCTCTTTCACTGCACTTAAAACCGTTCTTAATACTTCTTCACTTTCCTGCCTTTCTATTTCATTCAACACTCGAGAAGTAATATCATTTTGAATGCCAATAAAGTTAGTTAACTCTCCCATCTCATTATGAACAGGAGAAACCCATAACTCCACCCAAAATAAGGTGCCATCTTTACGATAGTTGCGGAGAACCGTATAACAGGATTTCCCTTGTTTAACAGCCTCTCTAATCGTGCTTAATCCTTCTTGGGAGCGATCGCCCCCCTGTAAAAATCGACAATTGCTACCAATTACTTCACTGGCTTTATAGCCTGTAATTCTCTCAAAGCTAGGATTAATATAAATAATCGGATTATCAGGCTGCTTGGCATCAACGATGATAATTCCATTCACACTCGCAGCTAAGGCTCGATCTCGCAAGCGCAAAGACTCCTCGCCCAATTTACGGACACTGATATCCCTAAGGCTGGCAATAATATAGACAATTTCATCTTCACCTTGAGTATGAGAAATTCGCAGTTCTGCGGGGGTAGATTGCCCATTAGGGCGTAAAATATCAACTTCTGTTTGTTCACCCGAGACGATTGGCAACCCAAACTGTTCTCCTTCTAGTTCCTGAGCAGAGCGATCAAATAAAACTTCGGCAGCAGGATTCACAAACCGTACTACCCCTTCCCGATCCACCACTATCACGGCATCCGTATCCCCTGTCACTAAGCAAGAAAAAATATCTCGATTAATTTTGCCAAGTCGGCTATGACTCAAATCATTGACAGAACCAATAATTTTCTGCACATTACCACCAGCATCAAGCACGGGCGATAGGTGAATAGCGATGACATTAGTAGCATTACAACTATGGGGAAACTTGAAAATCTCCTCATAGTCAACCTTATGCTTACTCTCTATAGCTCGATTACAGTTATCGACTAATCTCTGGGCGCAATCGAGGGGTAATACTTTAGCTGGCTCCAATCCAGTTACATGACCAGAAAAATTAAATACCTCAGCACAACTGGAGTTGATGGACAAAAAATGTAGCTGTGAATGTGGATGTGGAGAAACTGCGATTACAAATATGCCGTAATCAATATGTTCTAAAAGCTCTTCCAGTGCTTCGAGCATAGCTTTAGCTGAGCCAAATTGGGGTTATGTAACCATTATTTTAGCCTGTAATTAATCACTAGCTAACCCGTTATTTATGGTGACTCTATGCTGATATATTCTTAGATGGGTTTAAATTAACACTTAAGTTAATTAATACTTCAATTAATTCTTAAAGAGTAGGCTCTAGTAATTCATGCGTATAGCTTGGCTAGGAAAAAAAAGTCCTTTTTGTGGGAACGTAACCTACTGTCGTGAGATCACTAATGCCCTTTTAGATCGAGGACATTGCATTGATTTTTTGCACTTTGCCGACGAATCCGAGGTTAATGACTATCCCCAAGACCTCCATTTGTTAAATAATCTTAATAGTCAAGAGGTTTCTCTCCCATTTTTATATAAATCCACAATTTATACCCTGCCTTCTCCTCGCAGTAGTAAAGTTTTAATCGAATCCTTACGCAATCTCAAGCCCGATCTAGTTCATGCTTCCTTGGCTTTATCTCCCCTAGATTTTTTACTGCCAGAAATTTGTGCAGACTTAAACCTACCTCTGGTCGCCACGTTCCATCCTCCCTTTGATCTGAAAAAGCGGAATATTACCTCTAGTACCCAGCAGCTTACCTATCAAATCTATGCCCCATCGTTGGCAGAATATAATCAAGTAATTGTGTTCTCACAAATTCAGCGATCGCTTCTCCATAGATTAGGTGTACCTGAAAAAAGAATTGTCGTAATTCCCAACGGTGTTGACCCCGAAAAATTTTCCCCCGGCTATTCTACGATTAAGCAAGAACTAAAAGCGGAAAGGTTATATGTCTATCAAGGACGACTGGCAGCCGAAAAAAATGTTGAGTCCCTATTAAGTGCTTGGCGCAAACTAAAAATGCCCAGTAATTGCAAATTAGCGATCGTGGGCGATGGACCAGTGGGTGCCACCCTTAAATCCAACTATGGTTCTGAAGATGGCATTATCTGGATGGGTTATATTGCCGATGAACAGAGACGCATTGAAATTTTAAGGGGAGCAGATGTGTTTATTTTGCCTTCCTTAGTCGAAGGGCTATCCCTTTCACTCCTAGAAGCTATGTCCTGCGGAGTTGCCTGTATAGCAACGGATGTGGGTGCTGACGGGGAGGTGCTTGCTAATGGGGCTGGCATTGTCCTCGATCCGAGAAAAGTTATTTCCCAGCTTTGTACTCTATTACCTTTATTTGCTTTACATCCAGAAATGATCCATGTTTTAGGTCGCAAAGCTCGACAAAGGGTTTTAGAGCAGTACAGCTTAGGTGCAAATATCACCCAGTTAGAAAAAATGTATTCCCAAGTTTTGCATCAACAAAAAGTAACCCTGCGATTATAGTGAGGCTGCAAATATTAATTAGGACTAGTGGGAACCGTAATTAATTTCAAGGCAATTTCTTTATTGTCCAAGGGTACAATTTCTGCAACAATCCCAGGACCAAAAAATCGGGTAAGTTTCTCCTGCTTCTGTTCCCACGTTTCAGGTGGAATTAAGGGTGAAGCGAACTGTAGAATCAAGCTATAGTAGCCCTGCTCTGTAATCTCTTCATATATGGCACTTAAAACAGGACGCTCTTCATCGGTGGGACTCATGCCTAGCTTTTTTAGGACTTCATCTAAATGTGCCTCGACTCCATAGCGATAACGGGTAACATCTAAGCGCAGTTTATTTTGTGTAGAAGTAGCCTGCTCATTGCGTAATTTGATTACTGCCTCTGAAGGAGTCTGAATAACTGGAACGGGTTTAACTTCTGAGGACTTTAAGGCTGCCCCACCCAGTAAAATCGGAACCCCATAAAATAGTCCAGCTAGGCTGAGGGTGGAATTACCAGTTGTATAAGCAATCATACCCACTACGGCTAGTGTGCCTCCAATAAATAAACCAATACTACCTAAGGAAATTTTTCTTAACATAATGCCTACTTAATTATCAATCCAATCTATCTGATTTATTGGTACAAAATCTACCAGTAGGATAATCTGGGGAAGAAGCGTGAAAACCCTTGCTAATTTATTTAAAACTTTTTATTTAAAACTTTATTTAAGGATGTCTGCGATCGCAGTTATTTAGCTATTAAAATTGGGTAACATGTATTCATTGAACGGGTTCCGATTACACAAGTTGATCAACATATCACCAATCTCAAAAACAAAGATGTATGATGTTAACTCAAGCATCTCAACAGTTTGGTATTACCGCAAGTCTTGGTAACTTGAATCTCGCTTAACTGAAAACACTAAACCTCCCAATTATTACAATTTACTTTAGCAATCAATACAGGAGTTCGGCATGACCACAGCCACTGACCTACTCACGGAAATTCTGGTGCCTAATCAATCATCCAGCAGAATCAGACAAATAGCAGAGCCTAGCCTAATGGACTTGGCATCCCTAGATAAAGATGATGACCTAGATGAAATTGATGAAACCCTAGACCCTGCTGTGGAAGGAGAAGGTGGAAAAGTTACAAAGGCTCGGCGGGGACGTAAAGCTACTGCCCAAACTAAGAAAAAGCACTATACCGAAGATTCCATTCGCCTATATTTACAGGAAATTGGGCGGATTCGACTGCTGAGAGCCGATGAAGAAATTGAACTTGCTCGTAAAATTGCTGATCTTTTACAACTGGAAGATAAACAGAGAGAACTGGCGGAACAACATGATTGTGACCTTGAGGATGTAAATTTGGAAGACTGGGCAGTCGAAATGGATATGCCCTTGGACAAGTTTAAAAATCGTCTGCATTCTGGTCGCCGTGCCAAGGACAAAATGGTGCAGTCTAATTTGCGGCTAGTGGTTTCGATCGCTAAAAAATATATGAACCGAGGCTTATCCTTTCAAGACTTAATTCAAGAAGGTAGCTTAGGCTTAATTCGCGCCGCCGAAAAATTTGATCATGAAAAGGGATATAAATTTTCTACCTACGCTACATGGTGGATTCGCCAAGCAATTACCCGAGCGATCGCCGATCAATCTCGTACCATTCGTCTGCCTGTTCACCTTTACGAAACTATCTCTCGGATTAAAAAAACTACAAAGCTGCTCTCTCAAGAAATGGGACGTAAGCCCAGTGAAGAAGAAATTGCCACTCGAATGGAAATGACCATTGAGAAGTTAAGATTTATTGCAAAATCGGCTCAACTACCCATCTCTTTAGAAACCCCAATTGGAAAAGAAGAAGATTCACGTTTAGGTGATTTTATTGAATCTGATGGAGAAACTCCCGATGATCAAGTTGCCAAGAATTTACTGCGTGAAGACCTAGAAAGCGTATTAGGAACCCTCAGCCCTAGGGAAAGAGATGTATTGAGATTGCGTTACGGATTGGATGATGGACGCATGAAAACCCTTGAAGAAATTGGACAAATCTTTAATGTTACCCGTGAGCGTATTCGCCAAATTGAAGCAAAAGCACTTCGTAAATTACGCCATCCCAATCGGAATAGTGTCCTTAAAGAATATATCCGTTAGCCAAACTGATTAATCTACTTAGTTCATCAATTCTAACCCACCCTAAGTTTCCTGAAGGTAGGGTTATTTTTTATATCGGATTAGTCCTTTTAGAAATCAGAATTTTAAAATCAGAACTTACGCATTATAAAAGAAAAACCTTGATTAAATGGGGCTTGGGGCTTTGCCCCAATTGAGGGCTACGCCCTCAAACTCCCGTCTATAAGTACTTTGTAAATTTGAGTGCGTAAGTCCTAAAAATTAGGAACTCATTATTTAATAGTCATCAAATACTACCAGTTCAATTAAATTATGCAATATGTATTAATTGAAGTTGAAGATTATGAATCTTGGAAGCAAGTTTTTGATAACGCTGCGGCAATTCGCAAAGAAGCAGGAGAGAGAACATATCAGATTTTAAAGTGCGACAATAATCCTAATAAAGTGATACATTTTTCATCATGGACATCTATCGAAGATGCAAAGCATTTTTTTGAATCTCCTCAACTTGTAAAGATTAGAGCTGAAGCTGGAGTAAAGTCTCCTGATTTTATATACTTAGATCAAGTAGAGACAGGAACGCTTTAGAGTTTTTAGATATCTGTGCTGATAGTTTCCAATTTACTAAAATTGATGCAATACCATCTAACAGTAGCAGCATAAGCGTTTGGCATAATTTTTTATCTTATTTTGCGGGTCGAATAGCAAGAATAATACTTATTAATAATGTCCAACATAATGCTGAAATACCTATGCACGAAAATAAGCGAGTCATTTTATCTTTTGAGCTTATTTACTACTTTTATAAAAGGGACGTTTCACAATTTGGGCGGGATAGGTTTGATTCCGAATTTGTACTTCTACAATTTGTCCGATCGCTGCTAAATAAACTGGCACATAACCAAGAGCGATCGGTTTTCCTAATGTTGGCGATAGGGTACCACTGGTAATTACTCCCACAACTTCATCCACAAACACGATCGGATAGTCATGACGGGCTATATTTTTACCCTGCATTTCCAGTGCTACTAGTTGCTTGGATATACCCGATTGCAGTTGAGTTTCCAAAGCCGATCGCCCAATAAATTCTGCTTTTTCAGATAAATGGATGATCCAACCTAAATCTGCTTCCCAAGGGGTAATCTGATCGTTCATATCCTGTCCATACAAATGCATCCCAGCTTCTAGTCTCAGGGTATCTCGACATCCCAGCCCGCATGGTGTCACACCTGCGTCTATTAATTTTGCCCACAGTTCCTGCCCCACCGAAATATCAGTCATGAGTTCAAAGCCATCTTCTCCTGTATAGCCTGTGCGTGCCACAAAACTAGTTTTACTTAAAACCTCAGTGTTAATATGTCCAAACCTTTTAAGTTGAGTTAAGTCAGTATTAATAATTCCTTGTAAATATCTAAGGGCATTTTTGCCTTGAATGGCAATTAAAGTTTGAGTAGAGGAGCGATCGCTAAATTCACAATCCTCTAAATGATCAGTAATCCATCCTCGATCTTTATCTATAGTTGCGGCATTAACAATTATTGACCAATGATCACCACCGTGGCAATAAACAATCACATCATCAATAATACCGCCCTCAGGATTGAGTAAAGCCGTGTACTGGGCTTGCCCAGCTTTTAACCTAGCTAGGTTTGAGGGTACTAACTTTTGCAGTGAACCTAAGGCATTTTTGCCAGCGATCGCAAATTTTCCCATGTGCGAGACATCAAACATTCCCACCGATGACCGTACAGCTTGATGTTCGGCGATAATTCCTTGGTATTGCAATGGCATCTGCCAACCACCAAATTCGACCATTTTAGCTTTTGCGTCTAGATGAAGATCGAACAAAGGGGTGTGTTTAAGCAAGTCTGTCATAGGTTTAGTTTTTATACTATTCTACTTCTATGCAAGATCAAGACACAGACTTAAACTTAGGTAGTTGGATACAGTGGGTCCTTGGATTACTATCTTTGGGACTATGTACCCTTGCCTTATATGCCCGATTTCCCTATATGACACTTTTGGGCTTGTCTCCCAACTGGTTATTAATTTGGCTAGTAGTATGGAGTCTTAAACGTCCTGTGTTTTTGGCGGTGATTATGGGGATATGTCTGGGATTCATTCAAGATGCCATGACTATTCCTAGTAGTGCAGTAATTGCCCCAACTCATGCTATTGGGATGGCGATCACCGCGGGGTTAACGGCACTCATGCAAAAAGAGCGTTACATTCAAGAGGACTTTATCTCCATAGCCCTAATTGTCTTTGGCATGACTATAATTTCTGAAACAGCGATCGCTCTGCAATTAACAGTTTTGGGACAAAGTTTGGCACAGGTATGGCAAGCTCAGCAGCAAATCACCCTAGGTTCAGCGATCCTAACCAGTCTATGGTCTCCTGTACTGCATTTCACCCTTAGACTAAAGTTTGTTCGGAATTAAATCGGAATTAATTTAATTGCACCTTGTCGCTACAGGTAATTTAGGAGAATTAGTATCCGTAAACTTAATAGGTCTTTGGGTGGCACTGATTAAGCCCTTTTCCCTAAGACTAGCAGCCTGAGAGCTTCCTAAATCAAAAGATTGAGAAAATTCATCCTTTAGACAACTAACCGATTTTTCCATGGAGGCAACTTCTTGATCGAGTTCATGGAGCTTACCAATTTGCACGGTCTGAGCAGGGATTAATCTAACTAGCCCAGCGATCGCCGCCGTGGAAAGCAAAACATTAACTACTATGGTCGCCAGAGCTTCGTAAGACTTAGTATGATTAGACCTAGCTGAAATTTTAGATACAGATTGCTGAGAAAATGACTGAGAAATTTGAGTTGATGGACTAGAGGAATTCGTTTTTTTCATGTCTGACTTTAGATTGCACCCAAGAGTTAAGTACAAGATAGAGAATAAATCATTAGTTCTACTCTGGCAAATAAATTATACCAAATCGAAGAGTATAGGCTACAGATGGTATAAATATATAAACCGAGTTCAAAGAAAAAAATGGCAGGAGTATACAAATTAGAGATCAAAGAAAGTGAAGAAGAGCTAAAACATATGCTGAGAGTGCAAAAGACCGCATCAGATAAAGAAAGAATTCAGATGCTGTATCTGTTAAAAACAAAACAAGCAAGCACAATCCAGACAGCATCGACAATACTGGGACGGCATCGAGTTACATTGCAAGATTGGTTAGGGAATTATCGCAAAGGGGGAATAGTAGGACTAAACCTAGAACAGGGCGAAAACAGAGTATTCCACAATGGGCGCAGAAAGCATTGATAAAAAGCTGGAAGAAGCAGAAGGCTTTGAAAGTTATGGGCAGATCTGCCAATGGTTAGAGAACCAATTAGGAATCAAATCAAACTATAAAACTGTGCATCATCTAGTCCGATATCGGCTGAAAGCCAGACCGAAAGTGACACGTCCAGTCAGCGCAGGAAAGTCAGAAGAGCAAGTAGAAGCATATAAAAAACCTTGCCAGTATTATAAGCATGATTGCTTGGTTTGGCATTAATATAATCGGACTAAATGGCAAAGTGAGATTCTTTTGTCAAGATGAAACACGAATTGGGTTAAAGACAATTAGTGGAAGGAAGATCACAGCAAGAGGAGTCAAACCCAAAGGTAAAGTTCAGTGGCAGTTTAAGGCAACTTACCTCTATCGAATTGTAGAACCATCAACAGGGGAAAGCTTTTTCTATGAATTTACTCACCTTAATAGTGAATGCTTCCAAGTATTTCTGAACTTAGTAAGCGCATATTTTCAAGGTGACATCATCGTTATGCAAGTGGATCAAGCAGGAGCACACAGAGCAAAACGGTTAAAGATTCCTAAAAATATTATTTTGCTATTTCAGCCTGCCCATGCACCTGAGACTAATCCCATTGAAAGAGTGTGGCAGCATTTCAAATTAGGGTTGAGGTGGAAACTGCCAAAAGATCTTGACCAGTTGCGTGCATTAATGCGGGAAAGGTTAGAAGTTATGACTCAGGAGGTAATTGCTTCGATTGTTGGGTGGGATTATATTTTAGAGGCTTTATCTGTAGCTCGTATTTAACGATTTGGTATAACTGTTCAGCCAGAAGTTATGCTTACTGATAATGTGACTCTACTATCATCTTTGAAGCATAATTATATTTGCACTCAAATTTCCAAACAGTTACAAAGATACAAACAGTTTGAAGCATTACCAGAGCTTACGTTAGGTATTAACAATAGTCCAACTCCAGATATTTCCGTTTTCCCCAAGGAATTAATCAATCCCAACTTTTTTCGAGATGTGTCTAAGTTCTCACAAATGCCCACATTGGCGATCGCCCAAAGCACCATGATTTAAAAATCAAAACCAAAACTAACTTGGGAAGAGAAAATTACCGATATCTTACTCACAACAATTGGGAATTGTTCCAAAGGTTAAATGTTTTACGCTCAAATCGATAATTTTACTTTAAGGCGATTAGGGTTAGGTTATTTCAGCTAAAAGCACTCTCCGATCCAAGATTAGTAAATTCAGTAGATTACGATAAGCAAAAAAATACCTATGGAATTTCTCTCAAATACAGTTGCACTATCACGAATGCAATTTGCTCTGACAGCAATTTTTCACATGCTCTGGCCCGTCCTAACAACGGGTATGGGCATATTTTTGGTGATTGTAGAAGGAATGTGGCTCAAAACTAAAAACCCTGATTATTATCGTCATGCTAGATTTTGGGCAAAACTTTACGTTCTAAATTTTGGGATTGGCGTAGCTTCAGGGCTACCGATGGAATTTCAGTTCGGCACCAACTGGGCACCCTTTTCAGAAGCAGTAGGAGACTTTTTTGGTAGTATCCTTGGCTTTGAAGGTGCAGTTGCCTTCATGTTAGAAGCAGGTTTTCTCGGCATTATGTTATTTGGGTGGGGGCGAGTACCACCTGGGATCCACTATTTTGCGACTATCATGGTTGCCTTTGGTGCAAACCTATCAACCGTGTGGATTTTAGTGGCTAATTCTTGGTTGCAATCACCTGCGGGCGGCGATTTTGTTGCTGGTAAATTTATAGTCAGTGACTATTTTCAGGCAATTATGAATCCTTTTGCCTTCAAGAGTATTCTGCATATGTTCTTTGGCACTTTAGAGACTTCTTTGTTTGTGATTGGCGGTATTAGTGCTTGGTACATTCTTAATCAACATCAAGCTGTATTTTTTACCAAGTCCTTTAAAATAGCTTTAGCGGCAGCGATCGCTGTGGCTCCCCTCCAAATCTATATTGGACATTTAAGTGCTGAACAGGTGTATCAATATCAGCCCAGCAAACTAGCGGCAATGGAAGCAAAATGGGAAACTGCACCAGCAGGAAAACCAGCCGATTGGAGCCTACTTGCAGTCCCCAATAATAAGACTCAAAGTAATGACTGGGAAATTAAAATTCCTAACGGATTAGGGTACATTTTAGAATTCAAGAAAAATCTGACTGAGCCAGTTTTAGGACTGAAAGAGTGGAAGTCCGAAGATCGTCCGCGCATGGTAGGACTGGTTTATTATTCTTTTAGAATCATGAGTGGAATTGGGTTCTTCTTAGTGGGATTAATGCTGTGGAGTGTCGTCCAATGGTTAAGAGGTAAATTAGCAGAGGGCGCAATCACCTCACAGAAATGGTTAATGCGGGGCTGGATATTTGCTGCGCCATTGGGATATATTGCCGTGGAATCAGGTTGGATTGTACGCTGTGTTGGCAGACAGCCTTGGGTCGTCTATGGACAGATTCGCACCGCTGATGGTGTTTCCAACATACCTGCAAGTAATGTTTTGACTTCTTTATCAATTTTTACTGTTATTTATTCCATTCTCTTTATCTCTACACTCTATTTTGGTAGTCGCATTATTCGTAAAGGCGCAAATTTAGAATTACCAATCCCTGGAGAAGAAATAGTGCTTACTCCTGCGGAACATATTGAAGATAGCCGTCCTGTGGAAGCACAACAGTAAATCATCAAACAAAACGATCAAAAACTATGGAAGCTCTTCAGCACTTTTTACCTCAGGTATGGTTTGTAATTTTGGGATTATTTTTGCTTTTGTATGTCTTGCTTGACGGATTTGATTTGGGTGTAGGAATTCTCTCACTGACTTCCTCCAATGAAGAACGCCGTAGTATGCTAATGACCAGCTTGGGGAATGTTTGGGATGCTAATGAAACTTGGTTGGTGCTAATGGGTGGTGCCTTATTTGGTGCATTTCCTCTTGCCTACAGTACAATTCTCTCATCTCTCTATATTCCTATTATGGGTATGCTGTTTGGGCTGATTTTTCGAGCAGTAGCCTTTGAGTTTCGTGAGCATTCTAATCGTAAACTATTTTGGAACTATGCTTTTGGCATCGGTAGTTTTTTGGCAGCACTCAATCAGGGATTTGCCCTAGGCAGTGTTTTGGAAGGAATTAAGGTTGATGTCGATGGCCATTTTATTGGCGGCACATGGGATTGGTTAAGCTGGCAATCGGTATTAGTGGCACTTACTTTGATTCAGGGCTATGTTCTGATTGGCTCTACTTATCTAATTATCAAAACCACGGGAGAATTACAGGAGAATCATTACCGTACTGCTAAAATTGCCGCTTGGACTACTCTAATTGGAGCAGTGCTAATTACAGTAATCACTCCCGTTTTTTATGAGAGTGCTAGAACTAGGTTATTAGAGCCACCATTGCTGTATCTATTTGCACTTATTCCCATTTTAGGAGTATTAATAATTTGGCAGTTAATCAGTAGTTTGAATCGTAAGGCAGAAGTTGCTCCTTTTGTGTGGACAGCCCTGTTATTTCTTCTCACATTTTTAGGACTAGGGCTGATCATATTTCCAATTATTATTCCTAACCAAATTACGATTTATCAAGCTGCCGCCTCTCCCAGTGCTTTGGTATTTATGCTGATTTTTGTGGGCTTTCTAATTCCGATTATGCTTTTTTATAATATCTATCAATATATTGTTTTCCAAGGTAAGGTTACAGGTCATGCTTATCATGATTAGTACAGTCTTTTATGGGTTTGCGTAGTACAGGGCAGTCCCACACCCCAACGTATCCCTAGGTTGTGAAATAAACTTATCAATTATTCCTAGAAAGGTTTACTCCCAATGGTATTGTGAAAAAGATAGCTATCCATAATACCTTCCTAAATACCTAAATATATATGGGATTAAAAGCAGAACTTGAGCCGACATCGCAAAAACTAAAGCTTCTGCAATTAGCATTATGTCTATTAGCTAGCTTGTTAGCCGTAGAGCTAAGTCTAGGAATATTTAGTCATAGTCTGGCACTTTTAGCGGATGCCGAGCATGTGTGTATGGATGTGGGCGCAATTGCCTTGTCTCTCTTGGTGGTTTGGCTCTCTCGACAGTCTTTAGATGGCTATAGTTGGTTTAAACAGTATCGACTTGAGGCGATCGCCGCTTTAGTGAATGGAATTAGTTTATTAGTGGTTGCTGGTTGGACAATTTGGGAAGCAATTATCCGCTTAAGTTCCCCTAGTCATGAAATTTTGGGATTTCCCATGTTGATTGCTGGCACTGTGGGTTTAATTATTAACAGTATTAATGCCTTCTATTTGCATGGCTGTTGTCATAATGATTTAAATCTAAAGGCTGCGTTCTTACATTTTGTGGCTGATATGCTGGGTTCTATTGGTGCGATATTAGCGGCTATCGCTGTATCTTGGTTGGGCTGGAACTGGGCGGATGGCATAATTAGCATTCTCATTTCAGGGGCTGTAACATGTATGGCTATATCCCTCATTGGACAAAGTATGCAAAGTTGGCTTAACTTAGATGGCTTAGATGGCAAAAATGTCTTAAACGGAAAAGCAGAAGTATGTAATTGTCAGTTACAAGCTGAGCAAGCTCTTTTTCCATCATTACAAGATAGTATCAACAAAATTAACAGAGCCACCCATTCCTAAAATTTATCTAACGTTTGATCTAGCATCTGATAAGTTCATAGGAGTATGAATGACTCTGATTTTTGGGTTTTTCCTTGGGAAAGATGAGGTAAATATGCGCCTAATTTTTAGGTTTTATTGAACCCTCACAATTAACGCTGTAGTTAGAACCGAGAAGTTAACCAGAAATAATCAGCTTGTTACTTAAGCTTGCTCAAAGAGAATGTGTAAAGACCAGTTTGATCGGGTACGCTATCCCATTTGTTCTCGATTTTGCCCTTAGAAAGGTTTTTAGTGACTCGTTCTTTGGCAATTCTAAACTTATCGGTGGACAAGTCTCCATGCAGTTCCTTAACAACCGTATCGGCGTTAACTTTTTCGCCTTCATGGTTCTTTAATACCTGAGCGATCGCTGTGAGTAGAGTTAAACCCTGATAGGGAGGTAGCAGGGGAAGAATGGAACTGGGTTTGATCTTTGTGGTTGTTTTAGTTTTAGCTTTCCCTTTACCAGAAGTTTTGACTACGGGTGTAGAAACTGGAACTGAGGGACTAAAGATTGCTGGTTTTGCCTTCTTTTTACTTGCAGGAGGAGTGATCTCTTTAACCACAGATTCTTCTGGAATAGTTGGAACGGAAGGGGCAACTGGGCTTTGTAGCAGTGCTTGGACATGTGCTAGTTGGGAAGTAGCATGATCAACTAGTTTTTGATAGTAATCCTGAAGCTCTTGTAAGTTTGATTGCAGATCGGGAGGGAAATCTAGACTCATAATGGAATGGAATAACAACTTTAGAACATCATAGAATAGGAATGATAATTCTCTTCATCTTTTTTATAGCTTATTCATTCTCTTTCCAGCATGGCACACTGATCTAAGTAAGCTGAAACTGGCTTATAGTCAACACTGTAATTAATATTGTAATTAATTAGGATGAGATCAGGGGTAAAACCACTGTGAATGTGCTGCCAGTGCTTTGCTCACTTTTGACAAATATCTGACCATTGAGTAGCTTTACCAACTGCAGGGTAATTGATAACCCTAGCCCATCCCCCTTGATATTAACAACATGGGGGGAGCGAAAAAATGGATCAAATAACTGCTTTTGGTCTGCGGCGGAAATGCCAATGCCATAATCCTTAACTTCGAGTGTAACGGTATCTGGCGAATTATCTGATGAATTGGGCTCAGAGTACTTAATTCCTAGTTCAATCAGACCACCTGTAGGGGAATACTTAATGGCATTGGATAGAAGATTGAGCAGAATATATTCCATTAGGCTTTGATCAAGATGCACTAAGCGATCATGTTGATTACTAAAACAATGGATGTGATATTGATTACCTGATTGATTGCCTAAGGCTAGCTCTAAATCATGGGCTAGATCGGCACAAAAGTTATATAGATTAAAACTATGGGGTTGGAGACTTAAATTTCCCGCTTCGATTTTACTAATGGTAAGGGCATCATCCAATAATCGGGTCATTTGGGCAATCGCTTTTCTAATCCGTTGAAATCGATCTTGACGTTTTTGCTCAGACCACTGTCCTGCTTGGCTTTCTAATATATCGGTGGAGAGATTAATATTGGTAAGGGGATTCCTGAATTCATGGGAAATCATGTTGATAAATTGGGACTTAAATTCACTTTGGGTTTGGGTTTGGGCGAGTAAATTTTCCAACGAAGTTAGAGCTTTTGCCTGTTCTTGGTCAAGTTTATGTTTGTTGAGGGCAATTTCGATCGCCGCTTTGAGTGCTTGAGGTCTAAAAGGCTTAATTAAATATGCCAAGGGCTTAGCAGACTTGGAGCGTTCGAGGGTTTTGTCATCGCCATAGGCAGTCATGTAAACAATGGGGATTGCCAACTGGGAACTAATAATTTCCGCCGCCACAATGCCATCGGTTTCCCCTTTTAGCACAATATCCATCAGGACTAGATCGGGAGCATTTTTAGCTGCATAGGCGATCGCTTCAGAGCCTGAATCAACAATACCGATAATGTCATAACCATTGTCTGTAAGATGATCGGCAAGGTTTTCTGCCACAATTGCTTCATCTTCTACTACGAGAATTTTGGGTTTAGGTGTGGGCATAGAGTTTCTTCGGTGATGGACTAGCTGCGCTAAAACTTAAGTTAAACTTAGTACCATTACTGCGATCGAGGCTAATACTAGCATCTAGCTGTCGAGCTAAAATCTTGACTAGTCGTAATCCAAGGGTATTAACTCTATGCCAATCTAAGTCTGGAGGTAGCCCCACCCCATTATCACTAATAACTAAATTGAGGATGTCTGCTTGCTGAGAAAAGCGAATCTGAATTTCCCCCCGATCGCAGCCAATAAAAGCATATTTAAGGGAATTAGAAACAATTTCATTTAGGATCAAGCCACAGGGCAGAGCAGTCTGAAATCCAATAGTTATGGGCTTTATCTCCAGTACACATTGAATTAGATTAGGATTAACCCCATAGGAGGCGAATAAGTTACTTACTAATTTCTGCAAATATTCACTAAAGTCTATATGTTCAAACTGTGGAGATAGGCATAGTTGTTCGTGAATTAATGCCATGGAGTAAATACGATTTTGACTTTCGCTAAAAAGGTTGATCACATAATCATCTTTGCTTGTTCTAGCCTGCAACTCCAGTAAGCTCGCTATGACATGAAGATTATTTTTGACACGATGGTGAATTTCTTGTAAAAGTAATTCCTTTTCAGCTAAGGAGTGGGCTATCAATTTTTGGGACTCTTTTTCTCTGGTAATATCTTGGATCATGATTAGAACATGCAAAAGTTGCTGATGCTCCTGATCTTTGACCACAGATGTATTTAGCTTCACCCAAATGTTTAGTCCATTTTTGGCAAGGCAACGTTGTTCAAGTTGGTAGCTGGAGATTTGTCCTTGGTATAAATAATGGGTAAGGCGATTTGTAACTTCTTGATCGTCGGGATGGGTAAGAGCATTTAGGTGTTGCTTAACCAAGTCTAGCTCGGAATATCCCAGCATTTGATTAAGAGCCTTATTGGTCTTGACGATTTTCTGATCTAACCCCAAAAGCACCATGCCGATTGGACTGTCTTCAAAAATTTTGCGAAATCTTTCTTCACTTCGTCTTAAATCTTCGGCGGCTTTAAAGCGATCGCTAATATCTTCAACCATATTAATCAAAAACCGAATATTATCTCTGGCATCCCTAATCGTGGCAGTGGTCTGGCTAGTCCTAATTAGCTGTCGCTCCTTTGTGATATATATCTTTTCGAGATGGTATTGATTAATAACGCCTCGGGTAATTTTGCTCATCAGGTCTTTCTCGGCGGAAATATTAGGGGGATGAGTAACTTCAAAAACCGATAATTTTCTAAGTTCCGAGTCTTCATAGCCAAGCATTTGACAAAAAGCGGGATTAACTTGCATGTACTTGCCATCTAAGCCCACCAAATTAATGCCAATTGGACTGTCCTCAAAAATATGTCGAAATTTATCCTCACTGTAGCGTAGGGCTGCGGTTGCGAGTTTACGTTCTGATATTTCTGCAAGTAGCTCTTGGTTAATATATCTCAGGGATTTGGTGCGATCGCTAACCTGAGCTTCAAGGTCAAGATTAAGCTGCTCCATCGCTGTAATTGCCAATTTGCGGGCAGTAATGTCTTGACTAATCCCCAGAATTTCTATAACTTGACCCTCTTCCCCCCGCCGAAAAGGGGTATGCCTACTATGCAACCATAACCAGTAACCGTTGAGATGCTTGGCTTGATATTCAATTTCTAGCGTTTCTCCATCGGCAAGACTACGGCATTGTTCTAAATGTTGGTTGAGTCTAGGTAGATCATGGGGATGAATCAGCTTAACCGCAACCTCTGCCCCCATCCCGATAATTTGTGCAAGGGAATAGCCCAAGATAGTTTGCACCCTAAAATTTACATAGGAAGTGGCATGAATATCGAGATTATAAATTGAAATAATATTGGGCGTGGTTTCAATAATCCTTTGACAGATACAAGGCTTGGGACTTAAGGAAATATATTTAGCCAGATGATCGGCACTAATTACGCCTAGAATTTGCTGTTCCGAGTCGATCACAATCGAGTAACTTACACCTTTCTGTTCCAGTAATTTCAGCATGGAGCTTGGGTCTTTGGGAACTTCAGTCTGGAGTAATATCTTTGTATTGGTAATGGAAGCGATCGCCTGATTTTGCCAATGGGGAAGCATAGCAATTGCCTTAAGAATATCTGTTTGGGTCAGGATACCTAAAATTGAAGCATTGGGATTGATAACTACAGCATAGGTTTGATTATGAGTATGGAGTTGGGCGATCGCTTGATCAACGGATATTTGGGAGCTAAGAATGACAGGCTGCAAATTAAGCATTTGAGAACATTCATCGATGTTGTTCTGTAAATAGATAACTCGATTGATAACTCAACTAAGTTAGTGTCATTTCATTTAAATGAAAAAAGTATAAATATATGTGATCTAAATCACTCATTATCATACTTCTTGATATAATCACATAAATAATTGCAAAAACTGCATACAAGCCATCAAACCTATGGTAGCGAATCCTTAGAGCTTAGCTGAGCTTGTGGGTAATCCGTGTCATAGCTTCTTCCACATTGGTACGACTATTAAAAGCTGAAATTCTCACATACCCTTCTCCTGCTGCACCAAATCCCGATCCAGGGGTGCAAACCACATGGCAGCCATGCAATAACTGATCAAAGAAATCCCAGCTAGATAATTCATTAGGCGTTTTAACCCAAACGTAGGGAGCATTCACTCCACCGTAAACTGCTATACCTGCGGCGATTAGCTTTTGGCGAATGATCTGAGCATTTTCCAAATAAAACTGCACTAAAGCCTTAACTTGCGCTTGTCCTTCAGAACTATAAACCGCCTCTGCCCCCCGTTGCACAATATAGGAAACCCCATTAAATTTGGTGGATTGACGACGGTTCCATAGCTTCCATAGCTCAACATCACTACCATCGGCAGCTTTGGCTGTTAAGGTTTTCGGCACAACCGTAAAAGCACAACGGGTTCCAGTAAATCCCGCACTTTTAGAAAATGATCTAAACTCGATCGCACAGTTCCTAGCCCCTGCAATTTCATATATGGAGTGAGGTAAATCTGGATCGGTAATAAATGATTCGTAGGCGGCATCAAAGAAAATTATGGAACCATACGCCAAGGCATAGTCAACCCAAGCTTGCAAATATTCTTTAGTGGCAGTAGCGCCCGTAGGATTATTGGGGAAGCAGAGATAGATTAAATCGACTTTTTCTGTGGGAATTTCGGCAGTGAAGTTATTTTCAGCAATAATGGGTAGATAGACTAAACCGCCATATTCTCCTTTTTCATTGACATCGCCCGTATGTCCCGCCATCACATTGGTATCTACATACACAGGATAAACAGGATCAGTTACTGCTATGGAGTTGCGATCACCAAAAATATCAAGAATATTACCCGTATCACACTTAGAACCATCGGATACAAAAATCTCGGAAGCATCAATATCACAGCCCCGTGCTTGAAAATCATACTTAGCAATTTTTTCTCGCAGCCAAGCATATCCCTGTTCAGGACCATAGCCTTGAAACTTGGAGCGATCGCCCATATCCACAATAGCTTTAGTCATAGCATCACAACAGGCAGCAGGTAAAGGCTCAGTTACATCCCCAATTCCTAATTTAATAATCTTAGCTTCAGGATTAGCTTGGGCAAAGGCATTAACTCGCCTCGCAATTTCAGGGAAAAGATAGCCTGCTTTGAGCTTTAGATAATTGTCGTTGATTGTTGCCATGATTAAACTGTGGTGATTTCTTCTAGCTATTCTACATGGATAAGAGCTTTAGCCCAAAAACTAAGTACTTCCTCCCTTGCAATATTTTTATAACTAATCCTATTTTGTCACTTGTCGCCGCACCAACATTACTGTGTAATCTGTGGAGAGCATGTTAACTTGTCTTAATTAGCCGTATATGAGGGTTTTATAGCCTCAACCTATGCTAGTATAAGTACCATTATTTAAAGCTTATTAATATTATTTAGCCTATAGCTAACTATAAAACTTGCTCTAAGATAGTCCTAAGATTAGGTAAAGTTGAATCGTTTGCAATAATTTTGACTCTCAAAGGATAGACGTAGTGAAAAAGCTGCAACCATTTCGGATTGATCAAGGAATATGTCAATTCGATTTTAATGATTACTATGCTGCCCTAGGAGTCCCTATAACGGCAGATGCAGTCACTTTGCGTAAAAGATACCTATCCATAGCCAAAATTTTGCACCCTGATATTTATGGTCGTCCTCCCCTTGAAAAACATCTAGCAACCCAGTATCTAGCTAAACTGGTTAACCCCGCCTATCATGTTTTAAACCAACCCCTTGAAAGAACTGCATACACTGCCGTACTTAAGCTACTTGGCAAAAGACTTATGAAAAAGGGACAAAGAATTAACCCTCAGTCAGAAGTAGCACGTCAATTACTTTATTTCCCCAGCGACTTTAGCTATGAAAAAGCAGTACAGGAGGTTGCTGAGTACCAATTCCAGTCATTGGATACAATTTTGGAATATTCAGGACAAATAAGTGAACTAAACTTGGTGTATATCCTATATCAAGAGGGTTATAAACATTTCTCCAATAGCGCACCTAGACCTCAAGGAGCAGGGACACCCCAAACTGATAATACTTTTATTCAAACTACCCCACCACCGCCCCCCAGTCCACCGCCAATGTATCCGAGTTATAGAAGTAGCAATACTGGTAATCTTGGCAACACTGGTATATATAAACCTAAAACCGATATTATTTACCCCCCACCTACAGGAGGATCGAGTAAATCAAATAAAATTGATTCTCAGGCAAATACTAGACTACAGCAAGAATCACAAATTAACCAAGAACCGACTAAACCCAAGGTTTCAATTCAGCCCTACCTTAAGCTAGCAGAGGACTATATTGCTAAAAACCAATGGTCAATGGCACGTAATGAGTTAACTAAAGCAGAGCAGATTGATAATGGGAGTAGTAAATGCTATGCCCTGTTGGGTTTAGTTTATATGAATCAAAAACTGATGGGGTTGGCAAAGTCTAATTTTCAAAAAGCTTTGAGATTAAATCCTCAGGAACCTCTAGCCTTAAAATATATAAATAGCTTAGATGCTTCAGGTAAAAAAGATGACCCTAAAGGTAAGGACAAACCAAAATCTAAAAAGGGTGGGTTCTTTGGTTGGCTGAGTGGCAACTGATCCTATATTAAACTTAAAATAACTTGGAACAACTAATTCTAACCACTATTAAATGGTAAATTTAACACTTCCTATAGGGGCTAGGGATTTACTACCCTTGGACGTAGCTCAAAAGCAGTGGATTGAAACTCGCCTGCAATCAGTATTTCGATCATGGGGCTATCATTGCATTATTACCCCAACTCTTGAACATTTAGGCACCCTGACCGTAGGTGGGGCTGTAAAACTGGAATCAGTAATTCAAGTAGATGGGAGTAATGCTGAAGTTTTGGGCTTGCGACCTGAACTAACGGCTTCGATCGCCCGTGCCTATGCGTCAAGATTAGGAAAGGTTACTAGTCCTCAACGTTTGTACTACAACGATAATGTATTTCGGAAGTTGCCTTCAAGTAATCGCCAACAGGAATATTATCAGTCAGGAGTGGAGCTATTAGGGGGAGCAGGGATATTAGCCGACGCTGAAATTTTACTGTTACTGGCAAAATGTCTAGAGAGTACTAGTTTAAATAATTGGCAGATGGTGTTAGGTGATGTGGGATTAACTACGGCTTTACTAAATACTTTTCCTGTCCAATATCAAGCTAAAGTTCGTAGGTGTATTGCTGAGCTAGATCGGATCGGTTTACTAAATTTAGCTATGCCAGAGCAGTTAAAGTCACAGGCTTTAGATTTAATTGATCTCCGTGGTCAGCCCCATGAGGTTTTAGAGCGGATATTATCTCTAACATGGGTTAAACATTTAGATACTGAAATACAATATTTGCAGTCATTGATTGCACTAATAGAGCATAGCTTTCCTGTGACTCCGATCCTAGACCTAAGTTTGGTTCAGAGTTTTGGCTACTACACTGGCATTGTGTTTGAAGTCGTAAGCGGAAACTATGTCATTGCCCAAGGCGGACGTTATGATCAACTGCTCGGACTTTATAACGCCCAATGTGAAAGTCATCCTAGTATTGGTTTTTGTTTAAACTTAGAAGACTTACATAAGGTTTTAATGCCAACACTGCCAAGGGAAATTGAGCCTAGTGCTTGGTTAGTGGTGGCGATCGCTCCTGATGCAGTTAATAATGCCTTTAGCTATGCCTCAGATTTACGGACTAAGTACGGAGTTGCTGTAGAGTTAGAACTAGAGTTTCGTGATCGGGATGCAGTTGTTGCCTATGGGCGATCGCGCGGGATTAAACAAGTGGCTTGGGTCAGTAGCTCTGGAGTCTTGAGTACAGAAAACCTATGATTCCTAATTTAATTCTCCCCGGCTATTTAGCTGGTGCCAAGGATTATCTAGGTTTGCAAATGTCCTTAGAAAATTTAGGCTTTAAAGCAACCATAGTGCCGTTGGAGTGGTGGGAATGGCTCCCCACAGTGGGCGGCAGATCGATCGCACCAATTTTACTAAAGTTAGATCAAGCCGTTAAGCAAATATGTCAAGAGTTGCAAGTATCTCAGGTTAACTTAATTGCCCATTCCGCAGGAGGTTGGGTTTCCAGAATTTATTTGGGTGAAACTCCTTACTATGGGAGAGTTTGGGGTGCAAATGCTCAGGTTGCGCGTTTAATTAGCCTAGGCACTCCCCATCGCAGTAAAGAACCTTGGGCTGCCCCGAATTTAGATTTTGTCAATAACAATTACCCTGATGCTTTTCATCAAAACCTCAAATATATTTGTATAGCGGGTAAGGCTGTTTATGGGGAGAAGACATGGAAGTCTTGGTTGGCATATAGTAGCTATGAATTAACCTGTGGAATAGGCAATACTTGGGGAGATGGCATTATTCCGATTGAATGCGCTCACTTAGCAGGTGCGGAGAATTTAGTTTTAGAAGGGGCAAATCACTCACCTAAAGCTGGTCTGTGGTATGGTTCGCCCGAATTGGTACATAAGTGGGCTAGTTATTTAGAGCCGTAATAATTTTTGAAGGTAATTCATAAAAAAAGGGAACTACCTGCCCCCAATCACCAACTATTCTGATTAATGTTTACCTTTAACTAAGAAAGCTGAATATTAGAAAATTTGATCTCGTAAGTTTTTTGAGTACCTTGCTCGTTAACTTGGACAAATTGACTAGTCATCACATAGTAGTTACCAATTTTTTCGTAGTTATCTTCAAATTTTGCCTGACGGGTAATGGCATCGGTTTGAGGATTACGGAATATAGCGTTATAGGCACTAGAAATATAGCCTTCACCTGTATCCAAGTGCGCTAAATGATTAATGACAAAACCAATGCGACCCATGACCCGACTAACCAGGGAAATCTGATTATCCTTGACTTTATAGTTGGAACCCATTGAGTCGCCAGATACTAAAATTTCTACAGCACCTGAGGCATCGCGATCGCCCATAGAAAAACTAGACTTGCCATGAGCATCTTCAAAGGATTTACGTTTGCGGTGGGTGACGACATCTTTTAATTGATTGGTTAACCATTCCTGTTCTTCATCGACGGTGATTGTTTTTTCTTCACCACTGGGAGTGCGACTGGTACGAGTAATTAGCTTTTGATCGTCCATAATTACTTCTACGGTTAGGTCTTTGGTGATAGTTGCCCTACCTGTACGAGTCATACCATCTATGCTGACAGAGACATCGGCACTGAAGCCCGGAAAGTTAGAGTCCCATGTATAGCGATTTTCGTAAGCAGCCTGAAATAGGTCACGGGCAGAACTTTGTAGAGGTTTTTCAGTTGTTTGCATGGATATTAACTTAATTATTTAAACTAATGCTATTTATTACTAATTACAGCGATCGTAGCATACTAAAGTGGCGACTTTTAATGGGATAAAGCAGTTCCAATATGTGCTGGAACCTAGACTTTAATTTAACTATTACCCATCTGCTGGCAATCGGCACAACACAAAAGGCTGAATTATTAAACTTTTAAATTCCAAGTTTTTATCGTTTTGCCAATGACTAATTTGTCCATCGGTCGGTCGATATAACCAGCCATCATCTAGCCACTGCTTCACAATACTAATGTCATCTTCGGCTAATGCTAGACCCACATCTACTAATTCTAAATGGGGTGCCACAATGAGCATTCGACCTTCTTGAGCGTGTTCCTCTAGCCATTCCCAAACGGCTGTATCAACTAAATCCTGTAAGTGAGTTCTTAATTCGTTCATTACAAAAACTATTAAAGTTCGCCAAAGCCTTTTTTCTTTTTTTTCTTTTTACCGTAGCTTGGTTGACTACCGGGGGGCATATTACCACCCATCATATCGGGAAATCCACCACCGGGCATTCCGGGCATTTTACCTTTACCCATTTGTTGCATCATTGTCCGCATTCTTTGAAAGTCGGAAACCAATTTTGTCACATCTTGGAGTTGATAGCCTGATCCTTTGGCAATGCGCTGTTTACGGCTAGGACTTTTTGCTAGGAGGTCGGGGTCTTGGCGTTCCTGCTTAGTCATCGAACTGATCATTGCCTCGCAGCGTTTTAGTTGATTTTCTGCCTCTTTAATTTGAGCATCATTGATTTTCATGCCTGGGAGCATTTTGAGGAGTCCGCCAAAGGAACCCATGCTTTTCATCATGCGGGTATTTTTGAGGAAGTCATCAAAATCAAACTTAGCGGATAGAATCTTTTCTTGCAGTTTTTCGGCATCGGCAATATTAATTTCTTCCTGCGCTTTTTCCACAAGGGTCAGGACATCACCCATCCCCAAAATCCGTGAAGCCATACGTTCGGGATAAAACGGCTGTAATGCTTCGACTTTTTCGCCCACACCCACAAATTTAATCGGTTGCCCCGAAATCTCCCGTACTGATAGTGCCGCCCCACCTCTAGTATCGCCATCAAGCTTAGTTAAAATTGCGCCAGTGATACCAATTTGGTCATGGAAGGTGCGGGTGAGGTTGGCTGCCTCCTGTCCAGTCATGGCATCTACTACTAATAAAACTTCGTGGGGAGCGATCGCCTGTTTAATTTGGACAAGCTCAGCCATCATGGTTTCATCAATCTGCAAGCGTCCAGCCGTATCCACAATTACAGTATTTATCCCTTCAGCTTTGGCATGGGCAACCCCCTGTCGGGCAATTTCCACGGGATTAGCATCGGTACCCAACTGAAACACGGGTACATCGATCTGATTGCCAAGGGTGATTAACTGATCGATCGCTGCAGGGCGGTAAATATCGGTGGCAACTAAAAGAGTAGTGCGGTTAAGTTTGCGGAGATGTAGGGCTAATTTAGCGGAAGCAGTGGTTTTACCTGTACCCTGTAAGCCTGCCATTAAAATGACGGTCGGTGCAGTCTCTGCCTCAGCCAAGGGTGCATTTTCGCTACCCATGACTTGAACTAACTCATCATAGACAATTTTGATGAATTGCTGGTCGGGACGTACTCCTGCTATAACATCGGCACCTTGGGCTTTCTGGGTAAGGCGATCGCTAAAATCTTTAACTACTTGGAGGTTAGCATCAGCTTCTAATAAGGCGCGGCGGACTTCTCGAATTGCACCTTGAATATTAGATGTGGTGATTTTGTCCTGACCACGCAGCTTTTTCCAAGCCTGTTCAAACTTATCGGAAATTTCATCAAACATGATCTTAAATATTTAAAATTATCCAATTAAATTGGGTGGCAAATATGCGATCGCCATTATTGAGTAAAGTCATAGGTTTATCTAGTCTAGCAATCGGGCACTCAATTTTTGCATTTACTTGAATTTTTACTTTCCCCGCTAAAACGCAAAAACAAAACGCAAATTCTAAAAAATACGTTTTCTTCGATGTAGGGGCAAATTAACTTAAAAAGTGAAATTATGTCGTTACTACTGCTTCAACCGTGGCGATTTGATTATTGGTGTCAACTTCGGTAACTGCCCAACGTAGGGGTTCACCTTGGGTAGAAAGGGTATTTTTAATTGTTTCTACTAAGTCTTCTTGATTCTGGTTTAAGTCAATTTCGGCAGTGATGAAATGGGTAGTCATATCTGATTCCAACAAATAATGTAATTTAATGTAGTTTGTTAATTATTACCCACGATCGCTAAAAAATTTAGTGTAATCTATCTCTAAAAGTTGGGCTTAGTAGATTATGGCAATTATTGCGTTAAGAGCTTGGTATATTCCTGAATACGAACCTTTGCGATCGCTGTTTGAGCGTCCCCATGACTTAAGATTGGCGAAAAATAGTTTACTGAAGTCGGCACTGAGAGCAGATTTTTTAGATGAAGTATCTGTAGTGCGAGAATCTGAGTGGTTTCAGCGATATTTAGCAGGCGAGACGATTGAATTCTATGTAGAAGGTAGTGGCAGCTATGCGATCGCTAACATTGATCTAATTAGCCATGAGGTTTACTTTACTAAGCAAGAGGCACTGTCTCAGCTAGACCCCACCATATTTTTTAGCTATCAAACTCAGCAACCTCATTACAGCGAATTGATTAGAGAGGCACTGGAATCTACGATCGCCCAAATTAATCGCACATCTCGGATCAAGTTAACCCTAGAGCAATCTTTCCGTTCTACTGATGAACCCATTAAGCTCAAAAGTACTTTATTTTCTAAGCTCAAACGTTCGCTATTATTTATTGCCGATGTCAGTGCGATCGCCCAAATTAATGCCGAAATTAATAGTGATCCACCCCAGTTAATTCCCAGTCCCCATGTGTGTGTAGAGGTTGGTTATGCTCTTCAGGTAAAGCGATCGGAGCAGATATTATTAATCCAAGTTGGTAGTCCAGATCAAGGTACTTTTCCCTTTGACTTACCCATTCATCAACGTTTAACTGTGATTAACTACAATGCTCTAATTAGAGAATTACCCGCAGCGATCGCCATTCATTTAGAGCGATTTAATCTGTTTTAAGCGGTCTGGATAGTGCATTTCAACGGTTAATTTAAGGGGTAATGTATGATGAAAAAAGTATGTAATTTAGTTTGAGGCAGTTTTATCGAGAATATTTACGGAGATACCCAAGGCTTAAAACCAAGCCAGATTAAGCAACTAGAGCGTCTATATCGCCAAAGACTGCCCATTGAATCTTTGACAACTCCCGAATTTGCCCAACGACTGGCAGGTATTAGCAGTGATATAAATAAACCTGTATGTGTATTCGTAAATCGGCGGGGGCAGGTAATTAGGGTCGGATTAGGTACGCCCAACCATGCCAAAATTCCGTTAATGGAGTTACCTCGGTATGGGGAAGAACGTTTATGTGGACTGCGCTGTATTGCCACTAATCTTAAGCACGAGCCGCCCAGTATTACAGATTTAACGGCTATGGCTATGCAACGGCTGGATAGTTTGATTACCGTAACTATCACTAGTAAAGGCTATGTTGATCGTGCCTATACCGCCCATATTTTACCTGAGTCAATAGATGGTGAATCTTGGTATGTTTCTCCTCCCCAAAGTTTGGATGCTGTTAGTAAACAGGATTTTTTAGAATTAGTTTCGGGGCTAGAAGATCAGTTTCGGCGCGAATATAAAGCCCAAGTTGTTGAAGATGAACAAGATCGAGTAATTTTAGTCGGTCTAATTACCAGTGATGCTTCCTATCGTTCCTCTCACAAAAAATCAACCCAAAAGCCCCAAGAACTTCTATCCGAACTAGGGCAGTTAGTAGATAGTGCAGGCGGTGTAGTTCTCAGTACAATTCTCCAAAAACGCGATCGCCCCCATCCCCAAACCGTATTAGGTGAAGGTAAAGTTCAAGAAATTGCCCTTGCGGCTCAAACTCAGGGAGCTAACTTAATTGTATTTGACCGAGAATTATCCCCTGCCCAAATTCGGAATTTAGAAAGATTAATGGGAATTAGGGTTAGCGATCGCACGGAAGTAATTTTAGATATATTTGCCCAACGCGCCCAGTCTGCCGCAGGAAAGTTGCAAGTAGAATTAGCTCAATTGCAATATCGTTTACCCCGTTTAGCAGGTAGAGGTATGGCTTTATCCCGATTAGGTGGTGGAATTGGTACCAGAGGACCTGGAGAAACCAAACTGGAAACTGATCGCCGTGTTATTCAAAAACGGATTACCCAACTGCAACATCAAGTCGATCAACTCCAATCCCAACGGGCAAGAATGCGGCAACAACGGATTGATCAAGAAATTCCGACGGTAGCGATCGTGGGATACACCAATGCAGGTAAATCAACTTTACTCAATGCCTTAACCAAGTCCACGGTTTATGCTGCTGACAAGCTATTTGCCACCCTTGATCCAACCACCCGCCGTTTGCATATTCGTGATCAAGAGCATGATCCTAATCCCCAAACCATTCTGATCACTGATACCGTTGGATTTATTCACGAACTGCCACCACCTCTGGTCAATGCTTTTCGCGCCACCCTTGAAGAAGTCACCGAAGCCGATGTATTAATTCACTTAGTTGATATTTCCCATGAGGCGTGGGAATCCCAATTAGAAGCTGTGAATCAGATTTTAGCGGATATGCCGATTGCTGTCGGAGCCACCCTAACCGTATTTAATAAAATTGATGCCGTGCCAGATTTAGATGAAATTAAAGCAAAATATCCTGATGCAATTTATGTTTCCGCTATGCAACGCCAAGGCTTGGATCAACTTTTACAAGAACTAATTACAGTTGTCAAAGCTGAGGTAAGTTAATCTACCCAAAGTATGCTTTACGGATTTTTTCATCTTGAAGTAAGTTAGCTGCCCGATCAGATATTGTTAATTTTCCTGCTTCCAAAACATAAGCCCGATCCGCAGTTTGCAGAGCTAGATTAGCGTTTTGTTCAACTAATAAAATCGTGACTCCATCTTGGCGCAGTTGACGAATCACCCCAAATATTTCTTGGACAATTTGTGGAGCCAGCCCCAGACTAGGTTCATCTAACAGTAACAATTTAGGGCGACTCATAACCGCACGGGCGATCGCTAGCATTTGCTGTTCTCCACCGCTTAAGGTTCCTGCCAATTGCTGTTGACGTTCTTTGAGGCGAGGGAAGATTAAAAACTGCTTTTCCAGATCGGCTTTTATGCCCCAAGTGTCTGATCGCGTGTATGCCCCTAATTCCAAGTTGGCTAACACAGTTTGTCTAGCTAAAACTCTACGTCCTTCTGGGCTTTGGGCAGTACCAAGTTTAACGAGGCGATCGCTAGAAAGATTCGCAATATTTTTACCATCATAGAAAATCTCTCCACCTACAGGATTTACCAACCGTGAAATTGCTTTTAGGGTAGTGCTTTTACCTGCGCCATTTGCCCCGATCAGGGTGACGATTTCCCCTACTTGCACTTCCAGATTAATATTTTGCAAAGCTTGAATTGCGCCATAGTTAACCGATAGATTCCGAATTTCCAGTAGAGGTTGCATAACTTTAACTAATCAACTAACTCCAGCATCATCCCCAAGATAGGCGGCGATTACCTGCGGATCATTTTTAACAACTTCAGGGATACCTAAAGCGATTAGCTGTCCAAAATCTAAGACGGCAATGCGATCGCACAAACCCATAACTAAAGGGACATGATGCTCAATCATAATAATCGTCAAATTAAATAGCGATCGAATTTTGCGAATTAAATCACTAAGGGTAGCTTTCTCCGTAGGATTCATTCCCGCCGCAGGTTCATCTAATAACAGCAACTGTGGTCGTAATGCCAATGCCCTTGCTAGTTCTAACCTGCGCTGATCGCCATAGGGAAGATTATGTGCCAGTTGGGAAGATTTAGACTCTAATCCTACTAACTCCAGTAGCTGATACGATCGCAATTGAATTTCCTGTTCCTCTGCCCTTGCCAACTTTGTTCCCCAAATACTAGCAATTAAATTAGATTTTGTATGGATATGATGGGCGATCGCTACATTTTCTAAAACGGAAAGATTCCCAAATAGGCGTAAATTTTGAAATGTTCTGGCAATTCCTGTTTGAGCAATTTTATAGGGCTGCGATCGACTTATGCTTTGATCTTGATAGATAATTTCGCCGCTACTAGGACGAATTAAGCCCGTAATCAAGTTAAACATCGTGGTTTTGCCTGCTCCATTCGGACCAATCAGTCCAAATATTTCCCCTGACTCTACCGTAAAAGATACCCGATCAATCGCCAATAATCCACTAAACCGTCGGCTAACTTTATGCACAGAAAGTAGGGTTGTCATAATTTACAGCTTTGTTATTACCTAAAAAAAAAGCGGACAACTGCCCACTCTTCGATCCTTGCATAGCCGTTTGACTATAAAATCACAATCAAAATTAGAATTAAAAATTAGTTAGAAATTCAACTCCACAGCTTGGACTTTTTCCACTTGTTTTTTCTTCAAAACCAACATAATTTGGGTTACAAATATTGAAGCAAAGAAGGCTAATAACCACTGAATTCTTCTGGGGTCTTGAAGCACAATTTCACCATCTACTTGACCAAAGCCACCAACATTAGGATTAGAAGTTAAGGCTTCTCCCGCTTTTACCACTTGACCTTCGGAAACCAGTAAATTTGCACCCGCCAAGATTTCTTCAGTTACAGCTTTACCATTTTCAGGCTGAATAGTTACAGCATAACCACCGTAGGTATCTTCTTCTTCATTGGGAGGTATTTCCGTGATTTTGCTAACTGTACCTGCAACGGGCGCAGTCCACTGCACATTATTACTCTTAGCTCCTGTGGGGTAAACCTGTCCTCTACCTCTATTGGCTCCGACATGAACGGGATATTTGAGGAAACTGACATTTTTATCGGTGTTAGGATCGGGGGAAAGTACGGGAAATATGATTTCCGAATATTCATCCCCAGGAATTGGACCAACTATAACAATATTTTCCTTGGTATCACTATAGGGTTGATAGTAAATATCCTTAGTCTTTTCCTTTAGTTCTTCAGAGAGGCGATCTTCGGGGGCAATCTTAAAACCTTCCGGTAGAACGATTACAGCCCCGACATTCAAGCCACCTTTACTACCATCAGCTAAAACCTGCTGTTGACTATGATCATAGGGGATTTTAACAACTGCCTCAAATACAGTGTCGGGCTTAACAGATTGGGGTAGTTCCAACTGGGTGGGCTTTTGCGCTAGGTGACAGTTGGCACAGACAATACGTCCAGTAGCTTCCCTAGGATTCTCATAGGCAGCTTGGGCATAGTAGGGATAGGCTTGCGCTGGAGATGCCACTAGTCCATTAAAAATTAGAACCACTAGGGCGATCGCCAAAAATAAATTTCTCTTCATGGATTATTGATAGTTATGGTAGTTATGAGGGTATGTTAAAAATCTGAGTGCCACTGATACCATTAAACCCACCAAGGAGCTTCATCAGTGCGGAAGTCGGTTTCAGTCCAAGGTAAAAACTGCACCTTATCATCGGACACTTGAGCATGGACTAGAGCCAGCGATAGCGGAGCAGGACCCCGTACTTTTTTACCCGTGCTGTCATACTGAGACCCATGACAAGGACACATAAACTTATTTTCGGCGGTATTCCAGGGGACAACACAGCCTAAATGGGTACAAACCGCATTCAAACCAAAGTTGGCAACTTCTTTACTGTCTGTAACAATAATGTAAGTAGGATCGCCTTTTAAACCTTGGGCAAGAACATGATCGCCAACTTGATGGGAATCTAAAAACTGAGAAGCAATAATATCTTTGCCTAGGGCATCTTTGGCTGTAACCCCACCACCACTACCACCGCTCGAAGGCGGGACAAAGTATTGAACTACAGGATATAACGCACCTAAAACAGTGGTGCCAACTGCTCCACCTAAAAGCACATTCATAAATTGGCGACGACCCATGCTTGGTACATCACTGATTGAAGCTTGACTCATATTTATAAATTTAATCCTTATGTATATTTCTTGGAAACAGACTGGTAATAGTTTAAAGGCTAATTACTAAGCTCCTTGCCTATTACATTTTGTTTCATTTTTTCACATCTTTTATCATATCGACAATTTACGAGCTTCAGTCCTAGCAAATTGCAACGAAATGTTACATGGTCATTCCTATTTAAGTTTTTGTTTAAATTTTTTAAGTTTTAGATTTTTTAGCTCTGAGCCATCCTGTCCATTGCGACGGCGATCGCGCCATTCTAAAAATGTTAAATAACCCACGCCACCCGTAACTCCAGCTAAGAGAAACATCGCAACCCAGAAGAAAGCATTAATAACTGCTGTTTCGGTCATAGTTTAAAACTATTTATAACAAATATTTACAAACCGTTCCGTCCCCAAACCACAAAAGCAATGGAAAGGGTAAACACTGCCAAAAGACCAACCCAGCCTAAAGTTAAAATGTCCATAATTTTAGATTATCGAATGATTAGTGAATTTAGTGAATCTATATTGAAAAATTTGATTGCACTCAATCATACCGATATTTAAGACAACCGTGCAATATTCACTAGGGGATCGCAAGTGCATTTATAGTTCATAGTTCAAGGTGCCTAATGTTAAGTGATAATCAGTATTTATATAGCTTGGTTTTAAAAAACTCTTAGACTGCCCATGTTCGATCAATTAGCTCAAATATTTATTCAATTAATAGATTTTCATCCCGAGTCGGTTCGCCCTGAAACTTTACCCACTATTTTAGTTCTAGTGCTATTAGAGGCAATTTTATCCGCAGATAATGCGATCGCCCTAGCTGCCCTTGTGAGAAGTCTTCCTGATCCCGAGCAGGAACGATGGGCATTGAGATACGGATTAATCGGGGCATTTGTTTTAAGGGTGATCTTAATTTTGACTGCAACTTGGGTAATTAAATATTGGCAATTTGAATTAGCGGGTGCGGTTTACTTACTGTGGTTATCGGGTAGATATTTCTTTGTTAGTAGTGAAGGGCATGAAGAAGGTGAACCAGTGGCAGTCGCCAGTAAGTTATGGGAGGTGGTCTTACTTGTATCTTTAACGGATTTAGCCTTTTCCCTAGATAGCGTCACAGCGGCAGTGGCAGTTGCCCAAGAAACTTGGTTAGTACTCTTAGGAGGTGTAATTGGCATTATCTCCCTGCGGTTTTTAGCGGGTTTATTTATTAAATGGTTAGGTGAATTTTCCAACTTAGAACCTGCGGGGTATTTAATCGTAGTTCTAGTGGGGCTAAGATTGCTGATTAAGGTATTTTCCGATGATTATGTTCCCCCCGAATGGTTGATGCTAAGTTGTATTGCCTTAATATTTATATGGGGTTTCTCAAAACGAGTTCCTGATTTAGAAGAGCCTATCCTTGAAGAGTCGAGTAAAATTAACTAAAAGCTAAATATGTTTGTCTATCCTGACGATCTAAAGTACACCGACTCCCATGAATATATACGTCTGGAGGGTAATGTCGCAACAATTGGAATTACTGCCTTTGCGATCGATCAACTGGGTGATGTGGTGTTTATTGAATTACCTGAAGTTGGTGAAACTATTAGTAAAGGGTTACCCTTCGGCTCTGTGGAATCAGTAAAGGCTGTGGGAGATGTATATGCGCCCATAACTGGTAAGGTGTTAGCAGTAAATCATGACTTAGCTGACTCGCCCGAAACCATTGGTAATGATCCCTATGGTGATTCATGGATGATTAAAGTTGAAGTAGAAGACTTGAGCGAACTAGATTCTGCCCTATCAGCAGCAGATTACAGCAGTAAGGTAGAAGGACAGTAATTAAATTAACGTTTTGGCGTAGGCGATCGCATTTTCATGATTAGTAATAACTTGCTCAACCTGTGCCAATTTTAGTTGGTTTAATACATCGCCAATTTTTGCCCCAGACTTTAAGCCCAGTTCATTTTTTAAGTCATCGCCATTGATCAGGGGAATTTGGTGAGCGATCGGATCATTAGGAGCAAGCCATCGATTTAGCCACGGAATGACACTAATCAAAGATTTGCCAGAGGCAATCGCCAAAATACTCAAAGCTGGGAACATTTCCTTGATAGCCATAAATAATTGATACTGCTGACTAGCAGACACCATACTTTGATCTAAATCTAAATAATTTAAAAATATTGGTAAATACCGCATTAAAGTCACGATCCAGCGTTGTTCGAGTCGGCTAAACCCCAATGATGTCAATGCCGTAGCACTGTTACTAATTGCGGCAAGTTTAATAATGACTGTAACCGAGTGATCGCTACTTAGAATCTGGTTAAAATAATCATCTAGTTCCTGCCATTGCTCTATGACTTCGGCGATCGCCCCATCTATGAGCTTAAATCGCTCCATCATTAGGTTTTTAGTTGGTATCCATGCCCCTAAAATCCCGTCATCAATAGCTAAACTGAGCCACCTGCTTCCAGATTCACCCAATGCCAATAGGTAACTTAGTTCTGTGCGTACCCGCTCCGCCGCAGTATTTTCTAAAGATGGAGCAATCTGAATTAAACATCTTCGGGTTATAGGCTCAATTTCACAGCCAAGTTGAGCAGCTTGACGATAGGCGCGTAAAATTCTGAGAGGGTCTGCCCGCAGGTTTGACTCCCTAAGCATCCGTATCTGCCTACTCTCAATATCTGCCTGCCCTGAAAACGGATCGATTAATTTTGGTAAATATTTAATCTGGCTAATGATACTTGTAGAAAGTTCGGCGCAATCAATGGCGATCGCATTCATCGTAAAGTCTCGGCACCCTAAATCGTCAATGATGGAATTTCCCATTTGTTGAGCAAAGTCTGCCGTCCCATCCTTGAAGACCACACGGGCAATTTGTCGCTCTGCATCCAATAACACAAACCCTGCTCCATGATTTTTGGCGATTCTCCTTGCCGTTTCTACAACCTGCTCAGGTAACACAAAATCTAAATCTAAGTACTTAGAAGTTCGATTAAAAAGGCGATCGCGCACCCACCCACCGACTAGATAGGCAGGTATTTGTAGTTCATTAAGATCAAACATGCAATAGGTAAAACTTTAGAAAATTTAAGTAACCTTACTTAGTCAATTTAATTCTCGACGACCATAGTTAGGCTATAATGATATTAATAGAGTGTGGACAGGAGGTTCTAAGCGTGGCTGTTACATCAATTGAGGCGCATACTGCTTACACGCTTTGTTTTGATTCTACACTTTACACTAGTCCTATCCTAGACTTGCTACTAGCAGATGTTCCCGAAGAGTGGCATTTTATCCTGAGGTTAGGACTCCAAGAAGCTTTAGTAAATGCAGTTAAGCATGGTAATCAACTAGATAGTTCCCGGCAAGTAACGATAGAATTCTTTATGTCAGCCGAATCCTATCACTGGGTTGTTAAGGATCAAGGTACTGAAATCAAGGCTTTACCTGAACCTCAAGCTCCCTGCTTGGAAGCAGAGTGTGGCAGAGGAGTGTATATTATGCACCAGATTTTTGATTATGTATATTGGAATCAAAATGAACGCCAACTGCATCTCCGCAAACAGGTAAAATCAAGTTTTGCCATTGCCTGCTAGTTGGATTAACAGTTAACGATTTGCCCAATACCATGCGTGTTTAAGAATTTTCTCTAGATCAGCATATTGAGGCTGCCATCCTAGAATATTCCTGGCTCTATCACTACTACCAACCAATACAGGTGGGTCTCCCGCACGGCGATCGCTAATCACGACATTAATAGGTTTTTGCGTAACTTTTTTAGCTGTCTCAATTACTTCTTTAACAGAATAGCCATTCCCATTACCAAGGTTAAAAGCTGTAGTTTCTCCACCTTTGCGTAAATACTCTAAGCCTAAAACATGGGCATCAGCTAAGTCATTAACATGGATATAATCCCGAATACAGGTCCCATCAGGGGTAGGGTAGTCTGAGCCAAACACAGAAATATGATCCCTTTGTTCGAGGGCAGTTGCCAAAATCAAAGGAATTAGATGGGTTTCTGGATTGTGATCTTCACCCATTTTGCCCTCTGGATCAGCACCCGCTGCATTAAAATAACGAAATGCTACGGACTTGAGGTTATAGGCAGTATCAAAATCTTTAAGTATATGCTCCACCATTAATTTACTCATGCCATAGGGATTAATGGGGTTTTGGGGATGGCTTTCAGGAATGGGAACTTGGTTTGGCTCTCCATAGGTAGCACAGGTGGAAGAAAATACAAACTGGTTAACATTTGCCTCCACCATTGCCTCTAGTAAAGTTAGGGTACCAACCACATTGTTTCTATAGTATTTGGCAGGATTAGTCACCGACTCCCCCACATAGGCATAGGCAGCAAAGTGCATCACCGCAGCAATATTATGGGTTGAGAAAATTTGATCTAATAATGGGCGATCGCTTGTATCTCCCACAATTAATTCTGCCTTAAGGACTTCTTCGGCAATGTAACGGTGTCCATATACCAAATTATCTAAGATTAAAACCTCATAACCAGCCTTTTGTAATGCCGATACAGCATGACAACCAATATAGCCAGCACCACCAGTCACTAAAATCTTAGGGTTGGGATTGTTCATATTTAAGTAGTTTCAATTAAACAAGTAATTAAGCAAGTAATGTTGTGAACTCAAGATACATATAGCTTCTCATGCTCAACCACAAATACATTGGCATACAGATGAGCCATGATTTCCTGTCCCTGTTGGGTTAGGGAAAGATAGTACAACGCATCCTTCACAAATGGATAGACACTTGTCCAGTAAAACTTCGGGTAATCTCGGCGCAGATCGCCCGGATGGTCATACCCCAAAACTTTATTTACCCCTGTTTCTTCAAACTCGTAATACAATGCCCCAATTTTATTTAAGTAGCGAGGATCACTCAGTTGTCCAATTAGGTCTGCGGCTCTTACCAGTCCTTTATAGCTACTAGTATCTTGGCGATCGCTAGTTTCGGGGACGGGAAATCGGGTAAGTTCAATGTTATCAATAATCTTTTCAGCTTGAATTAAACTATGTCCACCAAAACGCTCAAGGATGAATAACTTACCTCGGTCAACATGATAGGGGGTTAGGCTGGCATCGGATGCGCCAATGGGTAAATCTACTAAACAATTATTAACTCCTGTGGCATATCTCCCACCTTGATCCTGCCTACATACTCCTTTGACATAGCCAATGTCATGGCATACCAAGGAAATAATAAAATGCAGCCAATCCTCCGGAGATACTTTCCCCTCGCGAATATGCTTTCCGCGTAAAATTTCCTGACCGACTAGGGTAACCAAAATTGTATGTTCAACATTATGGTAAAGGGCATCACTGGTGGCGATATTTTCTAAAGCCATACTTCCTGCCCAAGCAATAATTTCCGCAAAGTCATGTTTGTAGCCCCCAAAGGTGCGACTATATCCCGATGTTAGTTGCCTGACAAAGTCATCAATTAAAAGGGCGGTGACGTTGAACATAATTTATGCGGTTGGGTAATAGTCATATAATAATTTAACTAGTTTTTGAATTAATTTTGACTGACTAATTTTGAATAACCGAATTTTAAAGAATCTATGTATAAAAATGCCCCAGAGCTTGAGCCTGCCGATTATATTGTCCTGGGCATAGCTAATTGTTTTATTAAGTCCGATGGTGAAGTATTAAAGGTTAAAGTTGTGGAACCAATTCCCTCCGCCGCCTTGGAAGCAATTTGGAAACAGATTCCCACGTCTTATGAGTTGGCTTACAGTACTAGTATTGGTGAAGTTTTAAAAGAAGATGGCTCTGTAACTCTTCCCAGTTTATTTAACCAAGATGTCCAGATTTGTAACGAATTTGCCGAACGGGCGATCGCTGCGGCTCGAACCTATAAAAATCGTCCAGCATCAAAGCAGTTTATTCCCATTGGGGAAACCTATAGCAAGTTTAATTTCTCTTTGGATAAAAAACGGGTACTTAACGCTGAACGAGTTGTAAATACTGAAGACAATGTTAAACAGCACTCCCATACCCATAAGGTGCTTTAAGTTGATCTTAAAATCAGTTTGATTAGCGACAACCAATTACCGAGACAGTATAGGTATTACCGATCGCATTGATACCACCGACAAAAACATTAATTTGGTAAGGTTCAGTTTGGGAACGAGGTTCACCGACCATTGTTACTGGCTTGTTAACTTTGACTGCAACATTGCTTTTATTGTAAAACTCGCTGGTGGTATTATCGCTAAACTTCAAAATCAGCTTAAGGTCGTAGTTGGCATTATTCTCTGGGATAACTGTAGCGACATAGCGATTAAAGATAACTCCACCCGAAACTGCAAAATCAGTATTCCAGTTATTATTGGTTACTAAGGTACTGATGGGTGACACAGTTTTTCGCACCTTAACACCGTCTCCACCAATTACATTCAAAGGGTGACAAGTCTCTGCCCGCACTGGGGACACTGCAATTAAACCTAATAGTACTAATAACTTCAAGCCAAGTTGATGTTTAAGTAAATTTGCTAACATAAAAACTCCATAAACTTAAGGAAATATTATATTGAGACTTGCTATAGCTGTAATTGGATTAATTAGATTTAGACAAATCTTGATGAAAAACCCTAAGCACTGGCATACTAGAGGTATCAGCATAAAAAAATAAGTAACCAAATCTAAATGTTTGCAATTGAGCTATCTCTAAAGGGTAATCCCATACCTGTAACCGTTGAACGCAAGGAAAAAGATGATGCCTTCGCACTAGTAAATTTTATTATAGAGGCACTAGAATCTGGAAATCCTAGAGTGTTGCAGCTAACCTGTGATAAGCAATTAGAAAAAAAGGTTGCTTTACTTACAGAGCAAATTTCTGGGGTACAGGTTTCTGAAAAGAATTCCTCAGCATCGGTAACAGGGGTAGGTTTTGGTCGCTACTAGTGACATTATTGCTACGGATTTAAGGTTTTGCTGGGCAGATGGCACCGTAGTTTTAGATAAATGTAGCTTAGATGTACCTAAGGGGCAGTTTTGGATGCTGCTGGGAGCTAATGGCAGTGGTAAATCAACTTTACTCAAAGTTTTAGCGGGATTACTAAAGCTGGATGGGGGAACTATTACTATTAATTCCCCTGTGGGGTTTGTATTCCAAAATCCCGATCATCAACTGGTGATGCCTACGGTCGGAGCCGATGTTGCTTTTGGGTTGGTAGATGAGCATCTTTCCTTTAGTGAGACGAAAGCACGAGTGCAGGATGCTTTGGCTGCTGTGGATTTGCAAAACTATCAACGCCGTCCCATTTATGCCCTCAGTGGCGGTCAAAAACAACGGGTAGCAATTGCGGGGGCGATCGCCCGTAAATCACAGGTTTTATTATTAGATGAGCCTACGGCACTTTTAGATCGAGATAGTCAAGGGGCATTAGTAGCTGAGGTAAGGCATTTAGTGAAGGAGCGATCGCTTACAGCCCTTTGGGTTACCCATCGTTTAGATGAACTTGATTATGCGGATGGAGCATTTTTACTTAGTCACGGTCGAGTCATTGATCAAGGCGATCCCCATCGGTTGAAAACTCTTTTGGAAAATACCTAAATAAGCTGCAATTAATGTGCTGAGCATAATAGTCAGTTGTATGATTGTGACTAGTCAAATTTGATCCAGATTTTGACTGGTTCTGCTAATCTTGGGGTACGAAATAGGAATCCTATGGCAAATGTAAGTGAGCAAGTACAACCACAAAACCTCAGCCCTAGTTTGGAGCCATTACCACCCATTGATGAGAAATTTGACCTAGAGCAGATTGCTAGTTGGGAAGCATTGGCGGATTTGGTTGAGGGGTCTTTGGCTCAAGTCATTAGCTCTGAAGTTGTAGATCAAGATCAATCAGAAGATGAGGCAGAAAGGTTAGAAGTAGCAGAATTTGAGGTTTTACCAAATTTTATTAATCCGCCTTCCCTGAATGTTAACCAGAATTTTGAACGGATTTTAATCCCCGCAAGTTTGGATTTAGCCCTAGCAAACCAGAATTTGACTATCGTAACTGATGTGATCGATCTGTCGGCATTGATCACATGGTTTCAAGCCCATGAAGGTACTAAGTTTTGGGTGGATGCGGATATATATAGTTTTACGGATTTTGCTCGGTGGGCGATCGCTCATTTAACCACCTCCGAAAAATTATTAATTACTCCTGATCATCACCTAATTGCCACCTTAGTTGATCTAATTCAAGCCCATCCCTGTTTGATTGTTATTACCAAAATAGACCAAAGTAGTCAACGGGAGTTTTGGCTAGATTTTCTCCAAGTTTCGCAGGATATAGCATCTCAATCAACTAGCAAAATAACCAGTAAGATAATAGTCACCAGTTGTCATTCTTTAAAGTCAGAATTAGCATTAATACCTGAATTAAAACTTTCAGAATCCCTTAGTCCTTCACTAGCAGCAGATTTTTTAAGTGCAAAGGGCATATTAGGCGATCGCCAAGATTTAGAAACCTTTGGACAACTTGTGGGCGGGAACCTTCTATCTCTAACTTTGGCGGCAAGTTTACTAAAAACCGAAGAACAAATTCCCCAGATTCGCTACTTGGCAAGATATGGCAAGATTTTTGATTTAAGTTACTCTCAATCTCACGGCAATAATAAAGCGATCGCTCCCCGTCAGGTATTTGAACGCAGCTTTAAGCGGTTATTACCAAAACTACGGCAGTTATTAATTTATGCCAGTATTTATCGCCACCCCTTCTATATTCAGGATATGCAGGGGATTTGGGCATTTGAGAGTAATGGCGAATCCATAGAAATTACGGAGTTGCAAAAGTTAGAAAAATTAGGCTTGCTGCGGCAATTGGGACAGAATTATTTTTATTGTGAGCCGCACATTCGGGAATTTATTACCATTGCTGATGCTAAACCTTACCATGAACAAATTATTAAATATTTATGGACACAGACTAAGCCCTATGTGGAGTGGGAAAGCGATCAGGATATTCAACCCTATGTGGGAATTTTTGAGCATTGCTGCGCCCTAGGGGAATATTATCGAGGATTTTATTTAATTCAAGATGGTACCAATCAATGTGTGGATAAATATTTGGATTCGGAGGGCAAATATATTCAGCGCATTAGCCTATTGCAGCCTTTATTAAGTGCGTGGCAGGAGATTAAATCCGATCGCCCTGAGTTTGGGGCAGTGTTAATGGGATTGGGTAATGCCTATACTGCTCTGCAAAAATACGCTCAGGCAATTCCTTTATTTCAACTGTGGCTAGATATTTTAGGGAAGAAGAATGATCCAGCATCCCAACCAGATCGGGCGCAGTGCCTATATGCCTTGGCTTCTGTTCTTGCTAAAAATAATCCCGAACTATGGTCACAGGTCTTAGCCTACTATCAAGAGTCCTTAGAAATTGCGGTTAAATTGGGCGATCGCTCCCTTGAACTCCAAAACCTTTTAGGGATTGGTAATCTCTATGCTAGGCAGGGGGAATATATCCATAGCTTGGAATATTATGAGCGCTACTTAGGGTTGGCAAGGGAGTTAAAGGATACTCAATCCCAAATTCATGGGCTACCGATGATCGCTGATGCTTATAAACAAGTCAAACAATATGCCAAGGCGATCGAACTGGCTCGGATTCATCTTAATCTCATTGCCAATCAAGATAAATATCAAAACCTGCGGGCAAATTCCTTAGAACATTTAGCACATACCTTACAAATTTTAGGACAGTATGCTGAGGCTAAAACGAATTACCAAGAATGCTTAGCCCTAGAGCCAGATCAACTTGAGCAACGGGGTAAGTGTCTGATCGGTTTGGGAATTTGCAGCGATCGCCTCGGGCAGTATAAAGAAGCAATTAGCTATCATCAACAGGCACTAGAAATATTTACCGATCATGATCTGGAGCCAGAATGTTTAATTAATCTCGGTAACGCCCATAATTCCCTAGGACAATACAAAGAGGCGGTGGGTCTCTATGACAAGGCATTAAAACTATCCTTAAAAACTAGTGATCGCCATCGGCAAGCAAAGTCCCTGATTGGGTTAGGAAATGTCCAAACCTCCTTGGGTAAATTTGTGAAAGCAATTCAGTTCTACGAGCAGGCTTGGGAAGTTAGTCTAGATCATTCCGAACAAAAGGCGATCGCCCTTAGAAATCTCGGTAATGCCTATAACACCATTGGACAATACCAAGAAGCAATGGAGCTTTATAAACAGTCCCTGAGTATTGCCAAAGAACTTGGTGATCTTAATCAACAGGCGTATTGCCTCCATAGTTTAGGACAGGTGTTAGATCAGTTGGGATACTATGCCCAAGCCTTAAAGTTTTACGAACAATGGATTGATCTAAAAAAAGATATGGGCGATCGCTCTGCCAGCCTATCCAGCCTAAATCGCAGTAGTAATCTGAGTTCTCTTGTTAATACTAAATACGCTCAAGCGATCGAATTTCATCAACAGTGGATCGAAATTAAACGCAAAATGAGCGATGCCAAGGGAGAGGCAAACTCCTTAGGTAATTTAGGTAATGCTTTTTTTGCCATTGGTCAATATCCCCAAGCTATTCAAGCCTATCAACAATGCTTAGAAATTGCCCGATCCATTAGCGATCGCCGTTCCGAAGCCAGTTCCCTAAGCGGTTTAGGTTCAGCATTTTTTGTGCTCGGACAATATACCCAAGCCATCGAACTCCATGCCCGTTCCTTGGAAATTGCTCAAAAAATTGATGATTTAATGTTACAGGCAAAAGCCTCCAGTAATTTGGGACGTACCTACTACACCCTGGGGCAGTACTTACCCGCCTCCGAGCAGTACCTGAGATGTCTAGTACTATCTCAGAAGATTGGTAACCGCCAAGGAGAAGCTAATGCCTTAGGCGATCTTGGTAATACTAACTATGCCCTTGGTAAATATCCCCAAGCAATTCATTTTTATCAACAATGGCTGCATATTGCCCAAGAAATTGGCGATCGCTCTCAGCAAGGTAATGCCTTCGGAGGTTTAGGTAATAGCCATAACGCCCTAGGACAGTATAGTAAAGCCGTAGAGTTTTATCGACAGTGGTTAGAAGTTGCCCAAGAGATTAGTGATCGCCGTTCCCAAGCAAATGCCCTTGCGGGTTTAGGTAATGCTTACAATGCCCTCGGAGACTACACCCGTGCCATTGAATTTCATCAGCAATCCTTAAAGTTGCAAAAGGAAAATAGCGATCGCCCCACGGAAATCGGAACATGGACAAATTTTGTTGAAACCCTAGAAGCTTTAGAGCAGAAAAGTCTCACCGCCAATCCCTATAAATCCATTGATGTCCAATCCAGCCAGCAAGATGACAGTGCCATTCAGCAACTTTTAGAAGCTGGTTCTACTTTATCCATCCAAATTAATCCACCGATCCAAAAAAACAAACCCCGTCCTTCTAAAAACTGGTTCGACTCAATGTTGGGAAAACTAGGCGGGAAAAAGCCTTAACAGTGAAATCTAAAACAGAGGAACCTAATTGGTGGAGTTAATTATATTTTTAGGAGGATTTATTCTAGGGGCTGGAGTAGTTTATTTCTCCCGTCGATTACCCGAACCAGATTTATCCCAAACTTTAGCTAGTCAGGCGATCGCTAACCTCGAACGTCAAATTATGACTTGGGAGCAGATCATGCAGCAGGCTCCTGAAGGTTATTTACAAGTAGATGAAGAAAACCATCTGTATTTTTGCAATCACCAAGCCCGTCAACTCCTTGGTATGACTACGCCCATTGGTACCGAAAGGAAACTTTTACTGCAAATAGTTCGCTCCTTTGAGTTAGATCAATTAATTGAGCAGACTCGCAATACTAATAAACCCCGCCAAAAAGCATGGATATTTCATCCCACCGTTGATGATCCCATTGATCCTGTGGAAAAAGCTGATATTCCGATCAAGGCGTACAGTCTGCCCCTCGGTTATGGGCATGTGGGTATTTTCATTGAAGATCGCCAAGAAGCAGTTACCCTAGCACAACAACGTGATCGCTGGGCGGCAGATGTGGCACATGATCTAAAAACGCCTCTCACCTCAATTAGATTAATTGCCGAGTCTTTAGAATCTAAAGTTGATCCCGCTCTGAAGCCTTGGCTAGAAAATTTAATTAAGCAAACAATACGCCTTAGCGATCTAGTCCAAGATATTTTAGAACTGGGCAAGATAGATACGGGAATACCCTTAGCAATGCACCTAGAAACCGTGGATTTGGCTAAAATCATTCACAGTGCATGGCATAGCTTGGAACCCTTATCAACATCCAAGCAAATTAAGCTGGAATATATTGGCTCCAGTGAATTTATGCTTGAAGCAGATGAATCTAAACTCTATCGTTTGCTTTTAAATCTCTTAGACAATGGCATTAAACATAGTCCATCTTTACAAACTATTGTGGTTAATCTGAGTCAAGATTCACTAGAAAATTCAAAAACGGTACTGATTGAAATCATTGATTGTGGAAGTGGCTTTAGTGAATCCGCCCTACCCCATGTGTTCGATCGCTTCTATCAATCGGAGCAACCTCAGCTTAATCCGCAAAATAGACGATATAACCAAAATGGTAGTGGTTTGGGGCTAGCGATCGCCTACCAAATTGTTAAATCCCATAAGGGCAAAATCAGCGTTAATAATCATCCCGAAACTGGCGGTGCATGGGTTAAGGTGACTTTACCAATTAAGCAAACCTAGATTTACTTATTCAAATTTTATATAGCAACCTCACTAGGTGATTATACTTTTGAATCAGACAGCAAAATTCTCGGTAAATTTTTCGCTATATTTCCAGTATTAAATTCTTATAAGCCATACAGTCTAAGCTTTAGAGCCATATATAGGTGCAAATCTATAATTTGCTATTAATCAACAAATACGGATAAAATCTTTTGATTATTTTTAGCTTTATGCCCATACATAGGGTTATTATGCGATCGCAAGCTTAAATGAGTCATTTAGATTTTTGATCTGAATGTTAATTCATCCAAGTTATGCTCTCTAGTTATTGAAAGGATTACTACACATGGCAACCTACAAGGTCACACTGATTAACGAAGCTGAAGGTCTTAATACTACTATTGAAGTACCTGATGATGAATACATTCTCGATGTCGCTGAAGCGCAAGGACTAGATCTACCCTATTCCTGTCGTGCTGGCGCATGTTCCTCTTGTGCAGGCAAGATTGAAAAAGGTGAAGTCGATCAAGCTGACCAATCCTTCCTTGATGATGAGCAAATTGAAGCAGGTTATGTTTTAACTTGTGTTGCCTATCCTCAATCTGATCTTGTCATCAAAACCCACCAAGAAGAAAATCTGTACTAATTCATTTAGTTATTCATTTCATTTATGTTTCTCCGACTTTGTCTGACTTTGTTGTTAGCAGGTCGGAGTTTTTTTATAAAATCTTTCCATTAAATCATCACATTAGATCAGTAGAATTGGGGCTGATTACCTAATTTAATTCAATTCAGATTTAATTCAGCATTCAAATTACCGTGAACCAATCTTTATCGAGTGCATCTAGTAAAGCGTCTATTAAAGTATCAAAAGCAAGGTGGCAACTAATTATTTGGGGATTGTTAATTTTTGCCATAGCTTTATATTTGCGACTGTGGGAATTTAACCGACTGCCCTATCCCATATTTGATGAAGTCCACTTTCCCAAATTTGCCGAGGGTTATATTGCGGGAAATCCGCCTAATGATGGACATCCTCCCCTAGGGAAATACATTATTGCCTTAGGTATTATCATATTTGGGCATAACGAGATTGGCTACAGAATTACTGAAGTTTGTCTGGGTGCCTGCATTCCTGTGTTGGTGATGGGGCTGCTGTATCGACTTACCTATAACAACCGATTAGCAATTATCGGAGGGATTTTAACCTTAGCTGATGGCTTATTTTTGGTGGAATCTCGGTTTGGATTAATGAATGTATTTCTGGTTTGCTTTGGGTTATGTTCACAAATTTTCCTCATTGCAGGCTTACAACGGCAGGATTTGAATCGGACTGTCATGCTCAGCCTCGGCGGAATAATGCTAGGAGCCACGGCGGGGATTAAGTGGAATGGCTTGGGATTTATCCTGATGACCTATATGTTGATTTTTGGACTCTTAGTAATCCAACGGATTGCTCCCAATACCTTTGCGAACATGGCAGTACTCAAAAAGTTTCTACAATTAAAATGGTATGAATATTTAATCTGTTTGGTGCTTTTACCTGCTTTTGCCTACATTTTGCAATGGGTTCCCCACGTTATGATGGTGCTGAAGGTATTTGCCCCAACGGCTCAGGGCTGGGAATGGCTAGGAGCTTTTGCCAAGTATTTTGTCATTAGTAACCATAATATTTATTTGTGGAATATTTCACCCAGTGCTGTTGGCACACCCGATCATCCTATTCATCCCTATTGTTCCAGTGCGGCGAGTTGGCCCCTGTTAATGCGTCCGATCGCCTATTATTTCAATACTGGAGATACAGGTAAAGAAATTTGGCGGGCAGTGCAGGCATTGGGTAATCCGATTTTATGGTGGTTATCGAGTTTAGCAATTGTGGCGATCGCCTTTATAAGCAGAGGTGCAGGCGGTATTTATATTGGCATTTATATTTTGATTGGATATGCTGCTAACTATTTACCTTGGTTTGCCGTAGGACGCTGTTTATTTATCTATCACTATATGAGTTCTGCGGCCTTTAGTTTTATGGCTTTAGCAGTGGTAATTGATTGGCTCTTAAGTAAAAGTCAAATCTGGTGGCAAGCTTTGGGGGCGGGGGCGGTGAGTGCGGTAATTATCTGTCAAATATTTTTTATGCCCGTGTGGTTAGGCTTACCCATTTCGATCGCAGGATTTTATCAAAGAATGTGGTTTCAACCCAATGTTGTCCCGGGCTTTAACTGGATTTAGCCAATTTTTGCTGACTCCGATCCCAAATCAACCAAATCAAAGTCCCGATTATGCTGACAAGGCTGATATATTTACCCACCTGTTCGGCGATCGTGCCTGTATAGGTTAAAGTAACTGAATGTTCCCCAGAGGGTATGGCAATTTCTACTTGTCCCTGCTCCGTGGCTGTGAGGGCTGAATTTTGATCATCTATTTTCAACTGCCATCGGGGGTAGTAAAACATCCGTAGTTGTAGGCAGCTTAAATCATGGGGATTAGCGATCTCCAGTTGTCGAAAGCCATAGTTCCAAGTTTTGATCTGAATTCCGATTTGATTATTTTGGGGATTATTAATAGAACTGCGATCTTTCCATGCTGCTAAAGGATAGTTGCGATCTGGCGGCATTGCCATAGATATACCCTTAGCTCGATATTCGGATACATCAACAATTCCTAATCCATCGGGAAATAGCCAATGCCAAAACAGGATAGGAGTTCCTTTACTATTCACTTGCGGTTCTTGGGGAAATTTTTTCTGATTAGCAAAGGTTACAAATTTATGCACAAGGGGTGAATCAAAGCCTGTTTTATCCAAAATTAGTTTGTCAGTGAAACTATAACTAGCTAAAGTTACTAACATGAGGAATATTAAGAGTAAATTCCGTAGCCATTTTGTGTGTAATCTTCCTAGCTGCCAGATGATTCCGCCCCAGATTAGGGGTGCCGTAGTTACCGTTATCACAAACCAACGCCACGAGAATTGAATTTTTTGTAAAGTGGGAAAAAGCTCATAAATACCTATCGCTAGGTCTGTAGTCATAAGTATGGTAATTAAAGTCACTAAAACTCCAATACCAAATGCTCGAAATAACCTTGGGTCAAGGGTTTTTAACTTTAAGGAAATGATCCAAGCGATCGCCCCAATCATTCCAGTAACAGCAATAATGCCAAAGCATGGGATTAAGCCAAACCCTGACTCAAACCAATGGGTGGGAAGCCTAGGAGCTAAACTTAATAAACCATCCAGCATTAAGCGTTTTTGGGGTACATATTCAGAGCTAAAGTTAATGACATTTTCAATTTGGACTAATGGCTGATCCAAAATTACGGGTAATAAAAAAAAGCTAATGCCAATCAGTCCAGCGATCGCACTCAAATAACACTTACTGCAAACTCTAATAATTGCTTTTACCCCTAAATCCTTGGGTACTAAAATCACAGGCATTGCTATCCAGACCAAAAATGTTATCAATAGGGTCGGCAAGTGGGATAACCCCAGCATTCCCCAAGCTAATAGCATTTATGGATTTGGGATCAGCAAATTTTGGACTATCAAATTTTAGAGTATCAATTAGTTTTTGAGTTGTGAAAAACACCCACGGAATCCAGACTACTGCCCAGACTTCAGCCATTGCCCCCCGTTGATACACATCAATTAAAAAGTACGGTGAACCCACTCCTAGCAAAGCGATCGCCACAGACAACCACCTGGGAAAATATAATCTTGCGTATTTATATAAACCTACTGCGAGTACCAGTGCCGCTAATCCCATACTGGCAATCAGGGAAAATTCCACATCACCGAAAATACAAAAAGGTAATGTCGCCACCATCAACATCGGCGGATAAAACACAAAGGTAGCATTACCAAACCCAAAATTAGAAAATTCCAGCCACCGAGGATAAAACTGACCACCTAGGAACTGTCGTTGATATTGAAATACCCAACTCAGATTAAATTGCGTGGAATGGGTAATCGGATAGCCCTTAAACACCATAGGAGCGATCGCCACACCCGCCATCACTACAATTGCTACCCCAACTAAAACCCTTTGCCAATAATCTTTAGATGACATCTTGTCCTTACCGATGAATTAAAAGCGAACTCAAAATTGGGAATAACTTCAGAGTAAAAGCTACAAAGTAAAAGTAAAGTTTTTAACTAACATCCCGGGGGTCAGAATTCCGCCCAGAGATCGGCTGCCATAGGTATCGGTATTGGGAATAAACTCTGAAAAATCTGTAAATGCCTCAAGGTTGTGGTTAAGAAAGTCATAGATACTGTCATCAAATCGGAGGTTTTCAATTGGGGCAATAATTTCACCGTTTTCCACCCAAAAGCAAGCATAGCGGGTCATGCCGGTAATTCTACCGTTAGAGCGATCGCTCCAATTTAGATAATGCAAATTTGATAGATATAAACCTGTTCCTAATTTAGATAAGATTTCAGACTGAGCAAGTTTTCCCGTTTCCACCACAGGCGATCGCATATATTCGCCATTACTAGCACCATTGGCAATTAAGTTATATTCTTTTGCAGTTTTAGCACTAACTAAGGGATTAATTAATTTTCCTTCCTTAATTACGCTCAATTCCTCTGGGGCTATGACTCCCAATTCATTAAATCTAGGTACAGTCCCATTTTGGAAATTCTCTTTCAAGTTAAATAAATTTGATAATTCTTTTTCGCCAGTTTGTAATTTTAATAAAGCACTACTACCCTGTTGCAAAGCAGCAGCGCCAACTGCACCTGTGATCATGCCAATTAAATCCGCAGTAGCACTAGGAGCAAAATAGACTCGATACTCTCCACGAGCGATATGTTTAGCAGATAAATCTAGGGCAGAAATTTGTTGACGAGATTGATTAATTTGCGAGTTATATGCAGATTGGTTCCAGTTCTGCCCCGCATACATACCCTTAACTGCCCGATCTTGCTTGGTAAATATGGAATAGTCCACAACAAAATTATCCGTTGCAAACCAGTGTTTTTGCCCCACGGCATTATTCACAGAATTAACAATTCCCCGCATAATGATTCCTGCCGCATATAGTCCCGTAAAATCCAAATTCCCGACTGGTTCTAAAATTGCAGCGAGTGCCTCTTTACTATCTAAAAGCTCACCCCTATAAACCTCTCGACTGGAATCACCTGCTTCGGGTAAAACTATATATGGATTTGGTGGTAACTCCTTAACCTGCGATCGCAAATATGCCAAGTTTTCTAAAGCTACTTCCCGATCGATCTCTAAATTACCTGTAAACGGAAAAGATGAATATGCCTCTCGGCTTTGATCAACTAAAGAAATAGTGACAGTGCCATCATGTACCAGCCCTGACTGTCTAATCTTGCCATTATTAAACCTTGTAAATTGACTGCGCTCACAGTTCAAACTAATTGAAACCTGTTCTTGATTTTGTAAACATCCAATCACCTGATCTGCAATCTGATTAAATGTATTTTCTTCAATGCTTGACATGTAAATTTTAACTTTTGAAGTTTATTCTTGATGTTGCCATATCAATAGGCAGTTTCAGCTTTACATTTAACGATCTCCCCCTTGAAATTTAGCATTAGAAACTGTTTAAGAATTCACAGGGGTCAGGTTTCTACCCATTATGCGGATTAAAGCCAAGTAGACAATCGTAAAGTTGTTTTAGGTGAAGTAATCACACAATTGAACAAGTTGTACCCAAACAAACAATGATTAAGGAACGAAATTATCAAGAGAATTAAAGAATGGAAAAGTAAAGATTCAAGAGGATATTACAATGAATATTGCCAGTTTGTAATTTACATACTTTAGAAACGACTCCCATAAAACTTTATTAAAACCGTTTTTAACAAATGCCTATATTAAGGTATTAAGGTTTGGTTTTAACTGCAATATCACCATTAACCACAACTTGACAAGCTAAACGATAATTATCAGGTTTGCGCTTAAGCTTAAAAGTTTCAAAATCCGTACGAGGCGAGAGATTTTCTATACCTTCCGTAATTTCCACTACACAAGTACCACATTGACCATATCCACCACAGTTTGTTAGCTTTCCCATAAACTTGTAGATATCAACGTTGTTCTCGATCGCCTTGATCCGAAGATTCACCCCATCCATAGCGATCGCTTCTTTATTCTCATTTACAAATTTGATGTTTGCCATTTAGGTCTGCTAATTAGAAAGTAATGAGTATTAACTTTTATTAAATATAATTAAATCATTAATCCCGATTATTAAGCTGAATAAGCTCAGAAAAAATAAAGTGACATGCTTGAAAAAACAGCAAAAATTTAAATTCACACCCTAAAACCTTGTACACTCGCCCCCTTGCCAACCTGATCGAACAGTTTCAACGCTTACCTGGAGTTGGAGCCAAAACTGCCCAGAGACTAGCATTATTTATCCTTAAACGCCCTACCACCGAAGTCGAGGCTTTAGCAAATGCTCTACTGGCTGCTAAGGAACAGGTGGGTTGTTGTTCAATTTGTGGGCATCTATCGGCGGAACCAATCTGTGAAATTTGTAGTAATCCCAATCGAGATCAATCCATGATTTGCGTAGTCATTGACTCTAGGGATTTAATCGCCTTAGAAAAAACCCGTGAATACCGAGGTAAGTATCATGTGCTAGGTGGGCTAATTTCGCCAATGGATGGGATTTCTCCTGATCAATTAAATATTCAGTCACTGGTACGCAGAGTTAGTCAAGGTGGAATTCATGAAGTAATTATGGCAATCAGTCCCACGGTTGAAGGTGAAACTACTACGCTCTATGTAGGTGGCTTAATCAAACCCTTTACCAGAGTTACACGCATTGCTTTCGGAATACCTATGGGTGGAGATTTAGAGTATGCCGATGAAGTAACCTTAGCAAAAGCACTAGAAGGTCGGCGGGACTTAGGATAATTGAAAAATAGATGAAAAAACGATTAGATGTCCTGCTCGTAGATTTAGGGTTAATGCCATCACGGGAGCAGTCCCAAAAAGTAATTCGGGCAGGTTGGGTACAGGTTGATCAGACCGTAATTGATAAGCCCGGTACCGAGGTACAAGACAGTGCCAATATTTTGATCAAGCAGCGATCGCCCTATGTATCCAGAGGTGGAGAAAAATTAGCAGGGGCATTGACAGTTTTCCCGATTAGTCTAAGCGATCGCATTTGTTTAGATGGTGGTATTTCTACAGGCGGCTTCACTGATTATTTATTTAAGAATGGTGCCAAAAAAGTTTACGGGATTGATGTGGGCTATGGACAACTGGCATGGGAAATTCGCACCGATCCCCGTCTTATCCTCAAGGAGCGCACAAACATTCGCTACCTTAAACCAGAGGAACTCTATCAACCCGAAGATACCTATCCAGATTTAGCAGTATTAGATTTATCGTTTATTTCTTTAACTAAAGTTTTGGAACCTTTATGGCATTTATTAGCGGTACCAAGGGAAGTGCTACTTCTGGTTAAACCACAATTTGAAGCAGGACGAGAGCTGATCGGCAAAAATGGCGTGGTTAGAGATACTAAGGTTCGGGCGGAGGCGATCGCTAAGGTGATGAACTTCGCTTTAGAACTAGGCTGGAAATATAATGGAATTACTCCTTCTCCCATCCAAGGAGCCGCAGGAAATTGGGAATATTGGTTATGGCTAAATACAGAGTCTGAAGTAGATGCCCCAAACCTAGCCGCAATTAACCAAATCTGCCAACTGTAAAGATAATAGGACTACTCAATAAATTGCCGTAACTTAACACTAAGCGTTAAACTAGGTAAAAACTTAATTAATAAAAGTGCCTTCTCATATCTCCTGCCCTAATACTTCTTGTACCGTAGTTCGTCCTTCCTGTGGTCTCATCTGTCGTTATGCTGATTTGTTACCTGTTAGCGATCGCACACCCATAGTTACACTCAACGAAGGTAATACCCCATTAATTCCAGCTTTAGCAGTATCAAAGCTAATCGGTAGAGGGATCAAGGTATTAGTTAAGTATGAAGGCTTAAACCCCACAGGTAGCTTTAAGGATCGGGGGATGACGATGGCGATCTCCAAAGCAAAGGAACAGGGAGCAGAAGTTGTAGTCTGTGCCAGTACGGGAAATACCTCTGCTGCTGCGGCTGCCTATGCTAAACGGGCGGGAATGAAAGCTTTTGTCCTAATTCCAGATGGTAAAATTGCCATGGGTAAATTGGCTCAGGCTTTAATCTATGGTGCCGAGGTCATAGCCATACAGGGTAACTTTGATCGGGCATTAGAGTTAGTGCGGGAACTTGGTGATAAATATCCTGTAACTTTAGTTAATTCCATTAATCCGTTCCGTTTACAGGGACAAAAAACCGCCGCCTTTGAAGTGGTAGAGACCTTGGGTGATGCTCCCGATTGGCTTTGTATTCCTGTGGGCAATGCGGGCAATATCAGTGCCTATTGGATGGGATTTAAGGAATATAAAAATTTAGGCAAGTGTCAGAAACTACCGAAAATGATGGGGTTTCAAGCTGCAGGTGCAGCACCGTTGGTAACGGGTAAAATTTTTGAGAATCCTGAAACTATTGCTAGTGCTATTCGCATTGGTAATCCCGCTAATTGGCAGTCAGCGATCGCCGTGCAGAATGAAAGTAATGGTGAGTTTAATAGTGTCACAGATGATGAAATTCTGGCAGCCTATAAACTTTTAGCAGGGGAAGAGGGAGTTTTCTGTGAGCCAGCCAGTGCAGCATCGGTTGCTGGTTTATTAAAATTCAAAGATCGAGTTCCCGACCACGCCACAGTGGTATGTGTATTAACTGGAAATGGCTTAAAAGACCCCAATACGGCGATCGCCCAATCTCCCGCACAACATTTTCACCAAGAAGTTATTGCTGAATTAGGAACTATTGCCAAAATTATGGGATTTTAGGTTCAGCAATATGCATAAAATTGACCATATAAAATTGATTAAATAAAGTCAGGAACTTCCATGTCAGACGCATCTTCTCATCCCCCTGAATCTAATCCATTCCATGAAGATCAAGCTGATGTTGAATATTTAGCTTTAGTTGATGATTTTGATAACACTGATGATCAATACTCAGACAATCTACAGGAGCCACAAAATAAGCAAAATCCAGTTTCTGCCCTGCACATATCGCCTATTAAGCCCGTACTACCATTTAAATTAATGATCTGGGCGATCGCCTGCGCCACAGCCCCCGCTTGTATAGTTGCAGGTTTTGCCTATCAGATTAATCTTAAATCCAGTGAGCATGCTCTAACTCAAACCCAAGAAATTCGTGCCATTGCCCTTGCTGATAGCCTCAATGTTTTTGTGTTAAGACAATACGAAGACACCAAAAAACTCAGCCAAAGTTTAGCAATTACCTCTGGACTACAGGCAAATAAAAAAATTAGCGATCGCCAAAAACTCCTAATCACCAATCGCCTCAATACTTACAAAAATACTTCTAAAGCAGTTAACAATATTGCCATTTATAACCTCAAGGGTAATTTGCTTCTAAAATCCGCATCTAATCAAGCTATCACCAATCTGGATCGCAATAATCTCCAAAAGCTCTTAAAATTTAATTCCCCGATTCTGATCTCGCCTGCTAATTCATCCCTGCCCATTCAGTTTTTAGTCCCGATCTCTGAACCGAAAACCCAAAAAATCCAGGCAGTCCTCCAAGCTGAACTCCCAATTAGTGTCATTCGTACTAGCTTTACTTCGGGTAAATATTCAATTACCAGTACCGATAGTAACCAAACCCTATTTGCGAGTTTTTCTGATCGCCCGACTAATTTGGTCACGGTTCCTACCCCTGCCCTATCAGGATTACCAGACCTAAAGTGGAATGTGGCAGTGGGTTCTGATTTTGAGCCCGACTATGGATATGGGGTAATCTTGGGCGGTTTAACCTTAATAATCGTCCTAACGATCGCCATTGTTTCCTATCTGGCAGCACGTCGCCTCAGTGATAGACTAATTCAAGCTACAGATGCAGTTAATGCTATTGCCCAAAGAAAAACTGAAAAATACCTAAATTCTCAAGGAAATGACGAAATTACCGATTTATCTAAGCAAATCAATCTAGTTACCGAACAGTTTCAAAACCTGCTCAATCATCAAACCCATACCATTGACCAACTGCAAAGACTAATTGCTAAAGGTGTAAATGCCCTGCAAAAAGTAATCCAAACCAATGGCGAAGATACTACTAGTGGAGATATTGAAGCGATCGCCGCCCATTTGCAAGCCTCGTTAGTGAAAAAGCAAACGGAAATTAACCTCCTGCACCGCAATCAAGAACGATTACAGCAACAGATTAGCCACAAAGAAGTCGAGGTTAAAGAATTACAAGCTCAAACCCAGCAACTATATAAACAAATTGAACAAATTGATCAGCAAAGTAATCATGCCAAAGCAGAACTCCAATCTTCCTCAGAGCAGTACAAATTAATCCTAGAAGAAATTGTTGCCCAATCCGAACAAAGGGAAGAAGAACTGGCGCAGAAAAATTTGGAAATTCAAAACCTACAAACCCATCTAGATCAGATTAAATCTCAGATCAAAGCCCAAATCAAAGCTATTAGTAACACTAAGCCCGAAGATTATCCTACCCCTAACCTTGAGTTAATGATTAAGCAAATTATGCAGTTACGGGAGGCGATCGCCGTTAGTTCTAAGAAAGCAAAGCGACTGAGCGAATCTTCACAAAAAATCTCTAAAGTTGTCGATCAAATCCATGAAATTGCCATTGAAGCCAACTTTTTAGCCGTGAATGCTGGGATTAAAGCTAACCGCGAACATAGTCGGGACTTTAGTATTTTCTCAGAGCAGGTGGGTAAGCTCGTGAATATGTCCGTAGCAACCATGAAGGAAATGGAAGAATTAGCACAGAATATTCAAACCGAAACTAGGGCAGTTATGGGTAATCTGGAAACGGGAACAACGCAAATTTCTGAAGCAACTAAGTTGATTACGGCGATAAAAGCCGATTTACACCATGCCGAAACGGTAATTAGTCGAAAACTAACCACAGCATCTGATCTATTGGCATCCTTAGATTTGCCTTAAATTCAATAAATTCGATCAGTTAAGACGATTAAAGCGATTAGATCAGACCTGAAAATCCGTTTTTAAAATTCTAAGGTTAAACTAGATTAGGGCTTGCATTTATCTAATTAAGACTCAAAAGAAAATTCACAAGACCGATTACAAGAAAAAATAAAGGAATTCACGAGAGAATTTTTAAGCCATGACACTAACTGCTTTACCAGAAACCTCAGGCGATCGCTTGCCAACTATTTTTTCCGATGAATTTCGCCAAGAAACCCTAGCCTTAACCAAACGCCTATTTATTCAATTAATCCGCCGACCTACGACTCTAATTGCTGGAGTTTTGCAACCGTTAATGTGGTTAATTTTGTTTGGCGCATTATTTCGTTACGCCCCTGAGGGATTTTTAGGTGATGGACAAACCTATATTCAGTTTTTAGCGGCGGGCATAATTGTCTTTAGTGCTTTTAGTGGTGCCTTAAATTCTGGCTTACCTGTACTGTTTGATCGAGAATTTGGGTTCCTCAATCGGATGTTAGTGGCTCCATTGGTGTCTCGGTTTTCCATTGTCTTAGCCTCAGCAATTTTTATCATTACCACTAGCGTAATCCAAACCTTAGTAATTATTGCTGCCAGTGCGGTGATGGGGGCTGGCTTACCCAATGCGGCAGGGCTAGGTGTGGTTGGTTTAGTATTAATGTTATTGGTTTTAGGCTTTACCATGCTGAGCTTAGGATTAGCTTTTGCTATGCCCGGACACCAAGAATTATTAGCATTTATTTTCCTAGTGAATCTGCCCCTAATGTTCTCTAGCACTGCCTTGGCACCTGTCGCTTTTATGCCAACTTGGTTAAAATGGGTAGCTTGTTTGAATCCTTTATCTTTTGCGATCGAGCCAATTCGATTTGTCTATAGTCACAGGGATTGGACTTGGCACAGTGTAGTTTTAACCGCCCCTTGGGGTGATATGACTTTAGTTGGGTTTGTGATCGAACTATTAATCTTTGTAGGGCTGGTGGCGATCGCGATCAGAGGAGTGCTGCGTCGAGGAGTGGCATGAAAGAAGTTGCCAAATTTGTTGATAACTGGAGTTACCTAAAAGCAGAACTAGCATGGCTTGATCGAGTAATTATGAGAACGATCGCCAAGCAAAGACAGTTAAATAAGGAAATAGATCGAATTTCACGTAATGAAGTCGATAAGGCAACTAGTCATTGGTGGAAAGGATTTATTACCCTAGACCCTCCCAATGGTGGTACACAGGCTATATATCGTCCCGTCGCCGGGGTCTGTGCTTCAAGGTATGGCGATCGGATTGCTGCTAGTATGGAGGAGTCAGTTAATTTAACTATTCCCATTTTGTGCGATCGCCTGAAGTTAGGAAAATTTGAACGGGATTTACTTGTCCTCTGTTTAGCACCAGAAATAAATCGCCGCTACGAAAAGCTGTATGTAGTCTTGAATAATGATGAGAGCAGTTGTCGGCAACCCACTATTGATTTAGCATTACGCTTATTTTCTCGATCCGATGCGGAATGGCGGGCAGCTAGGGCAGTATTCTCTCCCAAGGCACCCTTAGTTAAAACCAAGATTTTGGAAATTTGTCCGCCCCATACCTCATCCCAAACTCTCATTGCTCGATCCATCCGCCTAAGCGATCGCTCTGTGGATTATTTGCTGTCAGAAGATCAAGCAGTAGAATCAATTCTACCTAAACCTCGTAAACGCATATCGGCAAAACCTCCAGAGCCTTAAATATTATTAAATTAGGACTGAGCAGTATATTGAGTTTACGATCGCCCTATGAACGCCAAGTGCCATGAAACCCCATTGGCACAATGCTCGGCAAGGCTAAACGACAAACTGGCTCAGAGTCTAAGCGATCGCTATCAAACACCCATACTTCCGAACATTCGCGATCGCCATCAAAGACAACTGTAATCACATAACCAGTATCAGGATTAGATGAGTCAGGTGCAAATAATGGTTCCATTGGATAGCGATTTTTACCAAGATTGGCTTCGGTAAGCTTATTAGTTTGGTAATCATAACGAGCGATCGCCCCGAATAGTTCTTGATTAATTACAGCATCAGGGCGATGAATGGAAAGATAGGTATAGCGTGAGTTTTGTCCAACTTGGTCAGGGGCAACACTAGGAAATTCAGCACCGCGATCGCATAACTCTGACATCTCCAAAAATTCACCAGTTTTGGGATTTAGGCGCATTTTCCAGAGCGTTCCCTGGGCGTGAGTTTTAGTTTTACCAGAGGCAATTTCTTTGAGATATTGATTGGTGGCAAAGTTAGGATAGCGAATCAAATCGAATACGACATTGCCATCGCGATCGCTATAGCCATTACCAAAATGCCATTGAAACCAGGGTTCCGCAACACTGCGACTGACTAATTCAAGATTGTGGCGATCAAATACTAAAATTTCCGTTCCCTCTTCAGGCTTCCAAGCTAAGGAATCGCTGTAGCTCTTTAAATTCAGGAGCAAAGGAAATGGATTCAGCCGCAAAGGTGGTACACAGAAAATTAAATAATCTCCTGCGAGGACAAAATCATGAATCATTGATAGCCCTGCCAAAGTTGCCTGATTCTTTCTGATGAGCTTACCATTGCGATCGCTGCGATAAAGATGCAAAATCGCATTCTTACCATAGGAAATCCCAAAGTTAAAAATCTCACCAGTATTAGCATCATGCTTAGGATGAGCCGAATAGGGAAGTCGATTTTCCAAACCTTCGAGATTCTCTATGCCAAATGTTTCTAGCGTTTCCAAATCGAGGGCATGGGGCAATCCTCCTTCCCACAGGGCGAGAAGTTTATCGGGTAAGGCAATCACAGAGGTATTCGCCACATTCTTGGAAGACTTACTGAAACGTTGCCACCATGCACCTGTAGCGGTCATACCATAATTGCCATAAATCAATTTGTTGGCTTTTTCTTCTTCCAGATATCCTGCAGTTTGCACATAGCGATAGGTTGCACGGGCTTGTCCTTCGGCAAAATGTACCGCCAGAATCGCTCCATCGCCATCAAACCAATGCCCCACATGAAATTCACCACGTTCCAATCTTGCGGGTCCATTGCGATAGAGAGAACCTTTGAGATTTTCGGGGATTTGCCCAGAGATTGTCGAGAGTTGGGTGAGAGGAAATTCGCTAGCTGGTTTAGCGATCGCCTTTGCCCAAGATGCTTGCTTTGCTTGTTTGTCAATAGTTGTAGTCATAGTTTTCTCTTTAATGGATTCTAATAGATTTCAAGAAGAATAAGGGGTTCCGTCTTTATGGGTAAATTGCCAGCCTTGTTCGGTCGCTATGGTAACAAGATCATCTTCGGGATAATTTCCTGCGTTATTAGGAGTGCGATCGCCGCCTTCTTATAAGCTTCAGCAACGCCAGAACAATAGCTGGTGAGGTTAGGATGCCCTTGTACAATCAAGATTTTTTGACTCATAGCTCTATTTTAAGTCTGCTTTTGTATTCAACTAAGTTAATATTAAATTAGTTGAATATGCTAGATAATGTATATTCAATTAAGTGTATATGTCAACCTCAACCCAAATAAATTTCAAACCTATGTCTCTTGCATACGCCATCTTGGTTTCCCTGATTTGCGAACCCAAAAGCGGTTACGACCTTGCCAAACAATTTGATGGAACTGTGGGATTTTTCTGGCAAGCAACGCACCAACAGATTTATCGTGAATTAACCAAGCTAGAGCAGCAAAACTGGATCGTTGCTGAGGCGATCGCTCAAGAGGGGCGACCTGATAAAAAAATATTTTCCGTAAATGATTTAGGTTTGTCCCACCTAAAAACATGGCTGCTGCAATCTAGCGAAGTTGCCACCGTTAAAGATGAATTTCTACTTAAAATATATGCAGGTTATCTCATCCCTGAAGAAGCGATCGCCCAACAAATCCAAACGCATCGTCAATTACATCAACAACAACTGGAGATATATCGAGCAATCGAGCGTAACTTTTTTAGTTCGTCCCAAGACTGCCCGAAAGAGTCCCGCTTTGCTTATTTGACTCTTCGCCGAGGGATTAACTTTGAAAAAGGTTGGATCGACTGGTGTGATGAAACTTTAGGACTCTTAGCAAGTTGGCATGAGAACGCTTAGAGGTAATGCTTTAAACTTTGTAAAGTAGTACAGCCTATTTAATGATTAAGGGATACGTTGAGGTGTGGGGTTCCATCCCTGTACCCCATATATACAAATCCAAAAAAGACTGTAAGTAGGAGTTTCAGGACTTAGGCGGTAGAAGAAAAACCTAGACTAAAAAGGGGTTAGGAGCAGAACCTTTAAACTCCGTCCTATCAGTACTTTATAAGTTTGAACTTTATCAGTTTAAAAGAGTAACTCCCATAAATTTTAAATGGCTCCTATAAACTGTGCCGCCTGTGGTAATTGTCCATTCTTCTCGATCTGTTAACTCATGGGCAGGATAACAACTATCATCGGCAAAATTACCCGTTCCCGCTAAATTGTTAAATCTGCGATCAGCTTCAAAATATTTGAGCATTTCCTTTGCCACCATTTCAATATCCGATTGCAGCAAAATCTGAGCATTAGGCACTAACACCATTGCTAAATCTGCCACCAGTTGGGGTTGGACGGTGCGGCGTTTATGTTGTCGGCGTTTGAACCAAGGGTCGGGAAATTGAATGCTGACTTGATGCACAGAATTCGGAGGGAGTAAATGCCTGAGCGAAACATTAACGTTACAAAATAGGTAGTGGAGATTTTTTAAACCAAGGGAATTTTGAATAGCGATTGCCCGTTCCACTAAAGGTTCCCGAATTTCTAAGCCTAACCAATTCCAGTCAGGTTTTAACTGCGCCATTTTGAGGATATATTCACCCTTACCACAACCAATATCTAAACTGAGGGGCTGGGAAAAATCAGCATAAATTTTCTGCCAATGGGGAGGGGGTGTTGGTTCTTGATATTTTTTGCCAAGGGGATTGACATGTTCTCTAACTCGAATTGCTTTCATCGGGGCGGTGCTGTAATTATTGCGTGATTATTGTTTGATTATTTAAGTGGATGGTGATCGGCTAAAATTTTTTCGACTCTGGCTTCATCAATTCGTGCCGTTAGACGATTAGCTTCTTGATTATCTCTGATGGTTTTAGCAAGCGTAAATGTTGAGCTAATAGAAAAGGCAAAACTAATACCCATATAGCTTTTTACCCATATATCTACAGGAAAATAAATAATTCCCACGGTCGTTGCTGAAGTTGCCAGTAGGAAAGAAACCCAGACTTGGGCAATCCACGCAGTTGTATCTTTCTCAAAGCCAATTTGTTTAATCATAGTCTTTATTCCAGCATTAGGTTTGGAATTAATATTAGCGATAGTAATGCTCAGAACTATTTGTGCCTGTGCCACTTTTAGAACTGGAATATCCTCAATACCTTAACTTTCACTGAGAAGACAGTACTTTTAGCTGTAAATGGTGATCGCTGCATTGAACTCCTTGAACTTGAAGTTACTATCTGAAGTTGCTATGGTTAAGCTAGGTTTTTGATGAGATGTTTTGTTAAAGCTATTTTTTCCTTCCAATTTCTATGGGTTGTTATTACAGATTATTGCTTTAGTTCTGCCCTTACAAAGTATTTTAAGCCCTTTACTGGGTGGTTTTTTAATTTTATTGTTTTTAATCAAGCAGGGCTGGCGATCGCTAGATAACTCTATTAATCGGGGCTGGCTGGCAATATCAGGATGGCTAATAATCACCACTTTTACCGCCTTTGATCCCAGTGTGGCATGGACGGGGTTATTTAATTTTTTACCTTTTTTTCTCCTATTTGCGATCGCTCAACTTCTAGTTAGAACCCCTCAACAATTGGCACATATTCTGAATTTACTCATAATTGGTTCAATTCCGATTAGTGGCTTGGGATTAGTGCAGGTGATCGTCAATCAACCCAATTGGCATTTACCTCGGCTTTTTAATGCTTATGAGATCAAATTAGGGCTGAGTTCTGATGGTCGCATTACTTCTTTCTTTGGTGATTACGGTGAATTAGGTGTTTATTTAGCAATGATTTTGGTGATAGCAATCGCCTTTTTAAAATCTAGAGGATCGGGTGTAAGCAAAAAATTCGATCAACCTAGCCACTATTTAATTCGCTACTTAACTTGGATTGCCTTGGGTTTGGGGCTAGTAACTATATTTTTTAGTAGTTCCCGTAATGCGATCGCCCTACTGGGTCTAGGCATCATTGCTTTAGCCGCTTACCATCGTTACTGGTATGTGGTCGGTGGCATCGTCGGTAGTCTAATTCTAGTGCTATGGGCAGCGTGGGGTAAGTTTTTGGGATTAGGGGGAGAATGGCTGCGGGTGCTGTTTCCCACGGGCATAATTACCAGACTAGAGAGTACGATTAATTCTAGTCAAAGTGATTACCTATCTACGGTTAATCGGGTTCATGCTTGGCAGTTTGCTACGGATTTGATCCAACTGCGACCAATTCAGGGATGGGGTTTACGCAGCTTTGACCTAATTGCTAAAAGTATGGGCTACGATTTACGGGGGTTGCCCCACGAGCATAATTTTTATTTAACTTTAGCTGTGGCGGGTGGCATTCCTTTACTGCTGGGATTTCTGGCAATGGTGGGATGGATACTTTGGATAGGCTTAAAAGCAAACTTACCCAAGCCAAATCAGAGTTTAGTATTTGCTGTAATTGTGGCGATCGCTCTATTTATGCTATCTGGCTTTTTAGACGTGGTTTTCTACGAACCCAGAGTAAATATGCTGTTTTGGATTTTATTGGGAATTGTATATGGAGTGTCTGCACAAAACCATCAAGATTATTCAATCCCGAATTACAAAACTCTAAATGAAGATCAAAGTGAAGGGCAAAATGAAATTAAAGAATAGTTAAAGGATCAATGTCGATCGCTACTCGCACCTCAGAGGAATTTATCCATGCTTTTAGATCATCTAAGGTGGGAATATGATTCAGGTTTTGGGGATGAAATTTGAGCAAAATCTGCCAGCGATAACGATTATTTACCCTTGTAATTGTGGCAGGGGCTGCACCGAGAACTTCCCATAATTCCGACCGAGTTCTGAGGTCTTCACTAAGGGCGATCGCCACGGATTCCACTAGGTCAGAGTTTTCACTATTTAAGCGAATTAGTGCCATTTGTCCCACGGGGGGATAGTTCAAGGCAGTTCTAGTTTCCAGTTCCGATCGCATAAACGCATCCCCATCATAATTTTTCACAGCTTCGATCACGGGATGTTCGGGGGTATAGGTTTGGATAATCACTTCGCCAACTTCTGTCCCCCGTCCTGCTCTTCCTGCCACTTGGGTTAAAATCTGAAACGCTCTTTCTCCCGCCCGATAATCGGAAAAATTCAGTAAGCCATCGGCGGAAATGACACCAACTAGGGTAACTTGGGGAATATCTATGCCTTTGGTTAACATTTGCGTTCCCACTAATAAATCCGCATCTCCCGCTTGGAATTTTTCTAATAAATGACGGTGTTGATCTTTATTGCGAGTGGTATCACTATCAAACCGCAGAATTTTGAGTTCAGGAAAGAGCTTTGCTAGTTCTTGTTCCACTTTTTGGGTGCCACTGCCAAAATGCTTAAAGTAGGGAGAGTCGCAACTAGGACATTTACTGGCTTTTCCCTCAGAATAATTACAGTAATGACAGCGCAGCATATTATGGTCATGGGCTTCGTGGTGATAGGAAAGGGAAACATCACAACGGGGACAATTACTGACATAACCACAATTGCGGCAAGATACAAAAGTGCTGTACCCACGGCGATGGATAAATAAAATTCCTTGCTTTTTTTGGGTTTGCATTTCGGCGATCGCTGCTTGTAAATCTCGGCTAAAAATCGACCAGTTGCCAGACTGCAATTCTGACCGCATATCGACAATTTGAATCTTAGGCATTTGCTTATTGCCAATCCGTTCAGGCAAAGCTAGGTACTGCACATCAGGTTGAGAAGCGATCGCATGAAGCACTTCCGCCGAAGGGGTAGCAGAACCTAAAACTAAAGGACATTCTGCCAATTGAGATCGCCACTCCGCCACAGTACGGGCATGGTAACAGGGTTGGGGTTGATCCTGCTTAAAACTGGGATCATGTTCCTCATCCAAAATAATAATGCCCAGATTATGTAGAGGTGCAAAGACTGCCGAACGAGTACCAATTAAAATTTGGGAACTGCCATCCAACATTTGTCTCCAAGTATCAAACCGTTCCCCATCGGAAAGCCGACTATGATAAAGATTAACTTTGAGATCGCCAAATCTGGCTCTAAATCGATCGGTAAGTTGCGGGGTTAAGCCAATTTCAGGGACTAAAACTAAAGCTGATTTTCCCATTGCCAAAACTAGAGCGATCGCCTGTAAGTAAACTTCGGTTTTCCCCGATCCCGTGACTCCATGCAAAAGCATAGTAGCAGATTGATTAAAAAGAGATTGAATACTGGTGAGGGCTTGAGTTTGATCGGGCGTTAAAGCTTTGGGGCGATCGCTCTGGACAAAATGGGTTTTTCCACCTAAACGTAAACATTCCCTTGGCGTAATCGCAATTAATCCTTTCTGTACCAGAGTTTTAAGGGTAGCTCCTGTGGTTTTAGCTTTAGTAATTAATTCGGGTTGGGATAACTCACCGCCGGCTTGGGCTAAAGTATGGAGAATTTCTTTGTGGCGACTACTAATTTCCTCGGTATCTAGCTTAATTAAAACTACGACATTTTCAAATTTGGGTTGAGGTTTACGGGGTGGTTCCAGTTCAGTGGCAATATATCCAAGACTCATTAGCGATCGCAGTCCACTGGCGGCATATTTAGGTAACTTCTGTGTGATATAGCGACGGGTTAAAGGTTTTGGGTGTTCATGTAAAAAATCCCAGACCACTTGAGCTGCGACTGTCAGTTTTTCAGGCTGGGGATCAATATTTTGGTTGACCTTAATCCGATAGCTCGACCGATCTAATAAATTGGGCGGTAAAGCCACCTTCGCCGTTTGGATCAAAGAAGTTCGATAATAGGAAGCTGTGAGATTTAGTAATTGCCAATAACCTGAAGGAAATAAGCCAGTATTAACAACACTTTGCACTTCTTTAAGTTCATACTCAGAATTTAAAGAATCTAGTGAATCTAAGGGCAGATCAATTAATTCAACAGCGATCGCTCCCACAGATCTTGTGCCTAGGGGTACGGTCAAAATATCTCCAATTTTAACTGTAAGTTGATCGGGAACCCGATAGCTCAAAACCCCATCTATGCCAACACAATCTACTAATACATTGACTTGCTTCATGGCATTTAAACTTTCCCTACACCTCTGGAAATAACTTGTGGGGACAACTCGAATCTAAGCCAATCAATCCTTAGGATAAATCTGCACAAACTCTAGTAAAGACATCGGTACCGTAAACTCAATGATCGCCTCTGGGGCTGGCTGTTTATCTAAGTTCACAGAGCGAATTCTCCCAATAGGAATACCCGCAGGATAAAGCTTACTAAAGGGCGAAGTGGCAATAATATCTCCCCGTTTGGCATCGGTATCACGGTCAAAGAATTCAATGATCCCTAAGTTTTGGCTTTGTCCCCGCAATATGCCCATATAACGACTGCGACTGACCACAACTCCCACTTGATTTGTAGGATCACTAATTAATAATACTCGGCTGCTATGGGAAGAAACATCGGTAACCCTACCCACTAATCCTCCTGTGCCAACGGCGATCGCCCCCGATTTAATCCCATCACTACTGCCCCGACCGATGATAATTTGTTGCCACCACGAATCGGCACTACGCCCAATAATCGGTGCCCAAGTACCTGAACCAGAAATAATTGACTTTTCTCCTAAAATTTTCCGAAACTGTTGATTTTGATTTTCCAACTCAGTGAGACGATTCTGTAGCTCCTTCACCCTAGCGTCTTGCATCACCTCCTGCCGAGAAAAGCTAGGCTGAAATGGCGCACTCAAAAATTGATATGCCTCCATTAAAAACACGCCATTGGTTTGACGAATCATCCACGCCAAAATTAGCCCTGCCAGTGCCATACCTAGCTGTAAAGCGTAGCGTTGCCAATGCCGACGTAAGGATTCCATACTTAAATACACACATCTTTAAAAACTAAAGACAAAAACCAGAGGCAAAAACTAGAGGCGATTTAAGCGACTAGTTAAAACTCTACCCAGTTTCTTATAATCCTCTAACACTTTTCCTGCACCCATCACCACACAGTTAAGAGGGGCGGGGGCAATGTGAGTGACAATACCCGTTTCGTGACTAATTAAAGTATCGATCCCAGTGAGCAAGGCTCCACCACCTGCTAACATAATACCCCGATCAATAATATCTGATGCTAATTCGGGCGGAGTATTTTCTAAGGTACGCTTTACCGCCTCAACAATCACCGACAAAGGTTCTGCCATACTTTCCCGAATCTCGGTGGCTTTGACAATTACCGTATGAGGCAATCCAGAGAGTAAATGTCTTCCCCGCACTTCCATCGATAGTTCTTCAGCCGTAGGATAGGCGGAACCGATTTCAATTTTAATTTGCTCGGCACTGCGCTCACCCACCGCCAGATTATGCACCTTTTTCATGTAGCTAATAATTGCTTCGGTCAGTTCATCCCCTGCTACCCGCACAGACTGGCTGAGAACAATACCCTGTAGGCTTAAAACCGCAACTTCTGTTGTACCGCCACCAATGTCAATAATCATATTTCCTGTGGCTTCAGTTACTGGTAAACCTGCCCCGATCGCTGCGGCAACTGGTTCATCAATGGGGTAAACTTCCCTAGCACCTGCCCTACGAGCGGCATCCATCACAGCCCGCCATTCTACACCCGTAACGCCACTGGGAATCCCGATCGCAATCCGAGGATTAAACAAACTGCGCCGCTTTGCTCTGATAATAAATGCCCTTAGCATCATTTCGGCAGCATCAAAATCAGCAATTACACCATCTTTAAGCGGTCTAACCGCAACTATGTCTCCAGGGGTGCGCCCAATCATTTTGTTAGCTTCAACCCCAGCCGCATAAAAAGTTTTATCTCGTTGATCAATCGCCACTACAGAAGGCTCTTGCAAAACAATTCCTTCACCCGAAACATAGATCAGAGTGTTAGCAGTGCCGAGATCAATACCTATATCCTTTGAGAAAATTCCCACAAAAGTCTTTTAACCTTTCAAATTATTAATCTTTAATTTATTAATCAAAGATGCCTGAAAATTCTATTACTAATGGTGACGTTTAGTCTAGCTAACCTTAGCATGGTTGTCCATGTAGGTACGAAATCTTTCTAGGTCAGCTTGGAGTGTAGATTCCACGACTTTGGGGATCGATAAACCATCTAAAACCTGTTTAACAATACTAGGTAAAGCATAGGCAACCGTAAGCTTAACAATTGTGCCAGTAGGACGGCGATAGAACCTAATTGCGCCCCGATTGGGTAAGCCGTCAATTGATTCCCATTGAATAATTTGATTGGTAATTTGCTTTAAAATGCGCGATCGCCAAGTAAAAGTTAAGCCACTGGTACCGAGTTCCCAATTAGAAATGCCTGGTTGATCGGGTGGAATTTTTACCGACTCAATCCACTTCATCCAATGGGGCATTAATTCTAAACTTGACCATAGACTCCAGACTTGATCGATAGAATGATTAACCTCAACTTGGACAGTATGCTCTAGCCACTCAGCCATGATTTATAACTTTTTTGTTTTCCCCATTCTATCTTGCCGCTCTTTAAAAAAATCGGTAAAAGATCGGGACTTACAGGATAGTGACCAAGTATAAGTGCCACAGTATAAAAGAGAAAACTTAACAACCAAGACAATTAAAGCGATGATTTTTATAGACCCACCCCAAATTCGAGCCGCCCAGCCCAACGACATTCCTTTGATGTTCCATCTTATCGAACAAGTTACCGATTTCCATAAATCCCTAGATACGGAACGATATAATTTCTTGCCGAATCAAGGACAGCTTTACGAAAACTGGCTGAGAAGACTAATAAAAGATTCTCGCCATCTGTGTTTGGTTGCTGAGACTAAATCTGACTCGAACGTTTTATTGGTTGGGTATATGGTATCTACCTTAGAAACAGAAATACCGATCTATCATCTAAAAGAATATGGCTATATCCAAGACCTTTGGGTCGAAGAACCATATCGCCACCAAGGAATTGCCCGACAGATGGTAAAGCAGACCATAGACCACTTTCGCCAGTTGGGAGTTAAGCAACTACGGTTAAATACTTTGGTTGCCAACGATGCCGCCTTTAAGTTATATTCTGCTTGCGGCTTCCGCACTAGCACCTTTGAAATGCTCCTAACCTGCGAATAACTCTGGACTTCCCATGGCTAATCCTATATGACATCCAAATCCAAGATTATAGTCCTAGATGATGATCCCACTGGTTCCCAGACTGTTCATGGTTGCCTACTTTTAACCCAATGGGATGTAGAGACTTTACAAACTGGCTTAAGGGATACTTCACCCATATTTTTTGTGCTAACCAACACCAGAGCGATCGCCCCAAATGATGCCGATAAAATTACCCGTGAGGTATGCCGTAATCTAAAAATTGCTCTACAACTAGAAGAAATTACAGACTTTTTAATAGTTAGTCGGTCTGATTCTACTTTGCGGGGGCATTATCCAATTGAAACCGATGCGATCGCCGAGGAATTAGGTGGATTTGATGCTCATTTTTTGGTGCCAGCATTTTTTGAAGGAGGCAGATTTACCCGTGATAGCATTCATTACTTAGTAGTTAATGGCGTACCTACTCCTACCCACTTAACTGAATTTGCCCAAGATTCCGTATTTGGCTATACCCATAGCTATTTGCCCGATTATGTAGAGGAAAAAACCCAAGGCAAAATTAAAAGTGGTGCGGTTGAAAGATTTTTATTAGCAGATGTGCGATCGGGCTGCCTAGATAGATTAATTCAGTTAAAAGATAACCAGTGCGGGGTTGTTGATGCCGAAACCCAAGCAGATATGAGCCATTTTGCCGAAGACATACTAACTGCGGCTGATCAGGGTAAAAAGTTTTTATTTCGCAGCGCTGCTAGTTTATTAACTGCCTTGGCACAGTTGCCACCCCAGCCTATTCCCGCCGAGGAGATGTCAAAGTATGTCCGTAATGGCAGAGCAGGAGTCGTAATAGTTGGTTCCCACGTTCAGAAAACCACAGAACAATTGCAAAAACTCCTAGAAATTCCTACTACCGCACCTGTAGAAATAGATGTCAGCCTACTGCTTTCAAGTCGGGATTCACAGGAGTTGCTAGGGGAAATATTAGCTAAAATCAAGCAAATCTATGACATAGGTAAAACCCCTGTTATCTTTACTAGCCGTAGGGAACTGGAATTTGCTGATATTGAGACTAGGTTAGATTTTGGCAAAAAAGTATCACAGTTACTAATGGATATAGTTCAAGGCTTACCTAAGGATATTGGCTTTTTGATTAGTAAGGGCGGTATTACCTCTAACGATGTGCTAAGTACGGGACTAAAACTACCAACAGCCAGACTTTTAGGACAGGTTCTAGCGGGTTGCTCCGTGGTCATTACCCCTGATGCTCATTTCCCATTTCCTAAATTACCAGTCGTATTGTTTCCCGGTAATGTCGGTAACGCTGAAGCCTTAGCCACGGTTTATCTCCGCTTAGCGAGCTAGATTAATTAGCTCTAGCATTTTCTATAAAAACTATCTCATAACCTGCACTAGAGGGTGTAACCACAGAAATAAAGATCAATGGCTCCGTGCCAGTATTAATTACCCCATGCACATTCCCAATCGGGGCAACCACGACATCTCCCGCCCTAATTATTTGCGTATTTCCCGTTTCATCAAGGAAGTACTGCCCCTCCCCAGCTAGGATCGTCCATGTATCCTGTCCGTAAGGATGAATATGAGCCGAGATGATTTGGTGAGGGTTAAGATGCCAAGCGATCACCGCCGCATGTTCTGATTCAGTGACAACTGTGCGAATTGGTTCAGCATCACTAGGCTCCAAAAAGTTGGAACTGGCAAATACTCTTGAGGTCATGTATGGTTAAACTCCATAGTCTGATTAAGTTTTTGTATGCAGCACTTGTAATTCCTGTAATTACTTTAGTTATAATCATCGGATCAAAAATGAGGACAGGATAAAATATCGGCTGAAATTTCTAGTCGTGATTTAGAATTAGTTTACCCACTAGTTTATCCAGTCAGCCTGAATCAAAATATTCAACTTTTTCGTCAATACAATTAATTGCCTCCTTAATCGACCATCACAACCGATCATCATTAAAGAACCTATGTCTAAAAGATTTATCCTATATTCTTGCTGCCTTGCTCTCGGAATTACATCGGCTGCTGCTAGTCTTGCCCAAACTGGTTCAGGGATAGTTTTATTCGGAAATGTGAGAGATAGCGCTTTGTCCTATCGGCTTGATGGGGGTAGAGCCAGACAAATAGATCGCTATTATCTGGATATACCTGCCCAAAAAACTCAAATTTCTCAGGTTATAGTTACCTACCGTGATAACTATGATGGCGAGATTGATCCGCAGTCAATTGATCTCCGTTACAACGATCGCAACTTAGATCTAGAGAAGGCTTCTTGGGATAAAGAGAACCGCCGTATAGAAGTTGTCACCAAGGAACCAATTCCCGCAGGGCGAGCGTTGAAACTCGTACTGTCCAATGTCCGTAATCCATTTTATGCTGGCTTATATCAGTTTGATGCCAGGGTGATGGGACCAGCCGAGTTACCACTTTTGCGTTATGTCGGCTCTTGGGTAATTGGGTTTGAGTAAACTTTCTCTGGCATATTGCTGATATATTGTTAAACTAAATCTATCTTTTTTTAATAGAGGAATTTTATGAGTTTATCAGATGCTCAAGTGTTGACCGCTTTAGTCGTCGCTCTGTTGCCTGCCGTTTTAGCTTTGATGCTTGGCACAGCCCTTGCGGAATAGGCTTTTACTCCATTTTGATCCCATAGCATAATATTAATTTGTGGATACAGAGGTCGATTTTCTGTATCTATTTTTTGTGCGCTTTTCTATGGGCTTTTTTGTGAGCTAATACCAAATCGTTAAATACGAGCTACAGATAAAGCCTCTAAAATATAATCCCACCCAACAATCGAAGCAATTACCTCCTGAGTCATAACTTCTAACCTTTCCCGCATTAATGCACGCAACTGGTCAAGATCTTTTGGCAGTTTCCACCTCAACCCTAATTTGAAATGCTGCCACACTCTTTCAATGGGATTAGTCTCAGGTGCATGGGCAGGCTGAAATAGCAAAATAATATTTTTAGGAATCTTTAACCGTTTTGCTCTGTGTGCTCCTGCTTGATCCACTTGCATAACGATGATGTCACCTTGAAAATATGCGCTTACTAAGTTCAGAAATACTTGGAAGCATTCACTATTAAGGTGAGTAAATTCATAGAAAAAGCTTTCCCCTGTTGATGGTTCTACAATTCGATAGAGGTAAGTTGCCTTAAACTGCCACTGAACTTTACCTTTGGGTTTGACTCCTCTTGCTGTGATCTTCCTTCCACTAATTGTCTTTAACCCAATTCGTGTTTCATCTTGACAAAAGAATCTCACTTTGCCATTTAGTCCGATTATATTAATGCCAAACCAAGCAATCATGCTTATAATACTGGCAAGGTTTTTTTATATGCTTCTACTTGCTCTTCTGACTTTCCTGCGCTGACTGGACGTGTCACTTTCGGTCTGGCTTTCAGCCGATATCGGACTAGATGATGCACAGTTTTATAGTTTGATTTGATTCCTAATTGGTTCTCTAACCATTGGCAGATCTGCCCATAACTTTCAAAGCCTTCTGCTTCTTCCAGCTTTTTTATCAATGCTTTCTGCGCCCATTGTGGAATACTCTGTTTTCGCCCTGTTCTAGGTTTAGTCCTACTATTCCCCCTTTGCGATAATTCCCTAACCAATCTTGCAATGTAACTCGATGCCGTCCCAGTATTGTCGATGCTGTCTGGATTGTGCTTGCTTGTTTTGTTTTTAACAGATACAGCATCTGAATTCTTTCTTTATCTGATGCGGTCTTTTGCACTCTCAGCATATGTTTTAGCTCTTCTTCACTTTCTTTGATCTCTAATTTGTATACTCCTGCCATTTTTTTCTTTGAACTCGGTTTATATATTTATACCATCTGTAGCCTATACTCTTCGATTTGGTAGTAAACCGTATGAAAAAGTTCATTCCCATTACCTATCGGTAAAAATCCAGTTCTAACCTTTTTGTAGCTATAGATAAACCCTTGGTATAAAATTGCGTAGTCAAAACGCCAATCTAAAGAATCGTTGCCATCAATATCAGGTATAGCTTGGTATATATAAGAATTAGATACGCATATTAAAGTCCCATATATGTAGTCGCCACTTCTACCAAAGAAATACTGTCTATCTACTTGTCCAGCAAATGGAGTATTTAATCTAGTTGCTTTTAAAGAAAAGCTAAATCTAGAATCCAAATTGGATGGTTGAAATAACCCACTATTATTACAATCCCCAGTATTTAGCTTGCATTCCTTGGGAATTAGACATTATCAGGATCAAAGACTAGATTGGCGTATGGGTTGTAGAAACTGATAGCAAAGGTATATTCTGTTTTCTGTAGACTATTACGAATAGTTGGACTGATCACAGATACCTCGGATTTTGCATTTATTGCTTCATCTGGTCTAGTTCCCAGATAGTCCTGAGATTGGCGAATAATAGCTGCAAAGATATTCAGACCTTTTTCGTCATCTAAAGTAGTAAGTTCGGCATAGGTCTGTAAATCAGCCAGTGAAATCTCCAAGCGGTTATCAGTTAGATTTAGGACAACGTTTGGTCCGAATAAATCAATAATTCTAGGTACAGTCATTTTCGTAAAAGTTTAATTAGAGTTTCTTCGATTATGTCTAGTCGGTCAAGGATCACATGAGACTCAGAAACAAATTTGCTTAGAATCTCATCCTGTTTAAGTTTCTTGAACTCTGAAAACAGAACTAGACAGGATGAGCCAATCAAAATAAGTTCTGAGAGTGCCATGATTGCGATTTGGATTAAGTAGTAGTTCCGCTATTTTCACCAGTATCATTAGCACCGGGGAATCGTCTTTTCTCGCCAGTTACGCCAGTCACACTTAAAACCAAGCCAGTTGCATAACTTTTTCTAGGAACTTTGATAGTCCCGCCTTCTTTATAAATATCTTCAGTAGGCTTACCAACAAAATTAAGATGCTCTAACCTTGCCGTTTGCGCTTACTGCGTGGACTTATCGCATAGTTAAAGAAGCGGGTTTTTCTGCAATAGTCCCATCAGTAGCTGCATAGTCATCAAAGCCGAGAGCTACACCGATATTTTTGTCAATGTTTACAGCGTAAACGTCACCTGTGTCGCTAGTGTATTTTTGCCATTTCTTAGAACCGTTTTCGTCGATCGCTCCCGTCAAGGCAAGAGCATTAATATCAACAATAGCCATAATTTATAAATTCCTTAAGTTTTGTTCGCTGCCGTTTGACTTTGTAAGGTTGCAGCATAATTGCGTTGTCAAGTTTTATCTGCGTTGAGTTGATATTAATCGCCTATTTCCTGTTAGTAAATTTCTCACTTTTACATAAAAGATGGAGTTAATAAAAATGCCCAAAGCATAGACGCTTAAGGCATTTTGCGGTAAATTCTGAAGTAAGAAAAAAAACGATCTCTTACTTTAGTATCCCAGAACTATAAAAGTGAGAGGTTATGTGGCTAAAAATAATCGGCATGGTCAGGCAGAAATTCTTAAAGACCTCGAACTTGACAGAATTTATAGACAGCTTCAATCAGATAGCCATAGGCTATTTTTTAACATTGCCCGCTACACGGGTGAGAGATTTGGAGCAATCTGCCAGTTACAGGTCTGCGATGTGTATGTGTGCTACTCAGGGATTAAAGAGCCACTGAATGAGATTACATTTCGGGCAATGACTAGGAAAGCTTCACCCAATGGGGAGAGGAAAACTAGACAGGCTTATGTGTGCGATCGCTTACGGGAATATCTAAGCTCATATCGTGGGGAACTGGGAAAGGTTTATTTGTTCCCCAGTTCGATCAAGAAAGATGATCCGATTACTTTTTCTGCTGCGGATAAATGGCTACGGACTGCGGTTGATCGGGCTGGGTTGGAGCATCGAGGTATAAGCACTCACACTTTCCGTAGAAGTTTTATAACTAAGCTCTACGAGGAGGGTGCCTTAGATATATATGCCATTCAGCAATTAATCGGTCATGCCAGTATTTTGACTACTCAAAGGTATTTGGGAGTGTCAAAGCAGAAAATTCAATCAGCGATGAACAGAATTTATAACTAAGCTCTGCCTATGTATTGTGATTTAAGGCGTTTTCCTTCTCTCCATCTGGCATATCTATAATACCTACCCTTGATCTGTTTAATCTCGTAGTAGATGGGGGGTGATTTGTGGTCATTTTGGGTTTTTTTGTTAGTTAGGGAGCAATCTAAAAGTTCACTTGTTTCTGGTATTTGCTCCCTAACTTTTTTAATTACAACGTGTGAGCAAAATAATTGATTCCCATCTAGGGTATCTACTTGATACCAATCTCTTTCTAAGATTTTTAATATCTTGCCAGTCCTTATTTCATGTTCGTTATTGGCTAACCAACAGACATACTCTACAGTTTCACCCACTGCAAAGTTAGGGTACATTTCCCTCTCTACCTTGGGCTTAGGCTTTTTTGCCACGGCGGGGCGTTCTACCTGTTCAAGGTAGTTAAGCACGGATAGTTGCTTATATTGGCGATCGCTCACTTGTCCGTATTGTCAGTATGAATTGGTTGCGGAGCGAAACTATCTGGGAGATCAGCTATTGTGATATTGAGAAATTTACAAAGCTTTTTTACTTGCCAAGGTTTTAAAGATGGTTCAACATCTCCTCTCTCCCATCTCCCGACAGTCTGACCAGATACCCCTATCTCTTGACCTAATTCATCCTGTGTAATGTCGCCTCTAATTTTTCTAAGCATGGCTAATGGTGATACTTTTTTTTCCATATTATATCATTCTTGATAGTTTACATATCACGCTTGACTTATAAAGTATCATGCGTGTAACATTGGCTTACGAAAATAAAACAGCGATCGCCCCTCAGTGAGTGATCGCCATTTCTTAACCTAATCATCCCATTAACCCGATAAGTCGTAGCGATCGCACGGGGGGATTTTCTATACCTTAAATTAACCAAACTCTATGCAATACCACATACCAAGCGGCGCACAAGGGGGATTTTGCAAACGTTGCAAAGCCCGCATATTTTGGATTGAGACTAAAAATAAAAACTGGATGCCCGTAGAACCTGACGGCACTCCTCACTGGGCAAGATGTGTGTCCCCTAACTTTTTTAGGAGATCAGCATGATTCACACAGAAAGTTACAGAGGTCAGATGATCATGGTTATTCAAACATTTAGAGCGTGGGAGTGTTTTATATGCTATGCAACTTATCAATGGGTTCAGGCTAAACACATGTTTGAAGATTCAAATTATGCGATCGCATACGCCAAACGACAGATCGATATTCTCCTATCCAAATCACTAAACATACAGCCATGAAATTTATTGAACTGCCCATATCTGGCAATTTGATCAACCTAGATCAAATAATGTTAGTCGAGCATGAAGAAGTAGGAGAGGTAACTAATGCGATCGCACATTTTGGTAATGGCGATACGCTTCTAATCTCTCACCGTGACGCTGAATTTTTAATCAATGTTATTCAGGATGGAATCTATGGATAAACAAGAAATTAAACTAGAAGGTTGGAACGGTTTATGTTATCAACATTACGTCTTAAAACAAGGCAATCTTAAGGCTAAACAAGACTTAAAGCATATTTTAGAAAATGGTCTTTTTGATCATGAGTCATTTTACGCTCTCCAAGATTTAGTCGAATTAAACGAAAAATCAATCAAATTTCTGGAATTGACAGAACCATTAGTAATGTTTTGAACCAATCAGGATCGGCATTGTTGCGACAGTGCCTAATTCTGATTGTGTCCAAAGCAATCAGAGCATAGGTAGGGAATTTAAGAAGAAATGACCTTATGGGTTTTATATTTTCGCATTCTCTACCTTTGTTTACCCACTGGTCTTCATAGTGAATCGGTCTTAGTGACGCTTGGGTGATTCTCGGACTGGGTTAATGGGTTTTTGGAATTAATTCACCTAACCACTGCAACCATGAAAACTGAAAAATTCTTGGGAATAGACGTGAGCGCACACTTTATCGTCTATGCCCTACTCGATCACGATGGCGATGATCTTAACTCTTATTTGAAGTATAACGGTCAATCAATTAAGAAAGTGTACCCTAACCAGTACGGTATTCGTGAGGTCTTGGAGCTTGGAGCTAAATACGCCATCTTGGAGCCAACAGGTGTCAACTATTCTAAAATCTGGGCGCAAACTTTAGCCGCCAACGGCGTAGAAATTCTCTGGGTAGGACATTGTGAACTGGCAAGCTTTAGACGTGACAATCGCTTAACTGGTAAAAATGACTATGCCGATGCTTTGGCACTGGCAACCTATGGGTTAAGACGATGCCACAAACCAAAATACTTTATCAAGTTTGACCCATTCTCAATTAGTGGGGAGCTGCGACAACTCTCACTTCAACTATGTCACCTGAATAAATGCCAGTCGCCGATCGTTAATCGCATTCGTCAAAGTCTGGCTTATGAACTGCCAGAAATCGCAGAACATTCTGCCACCAAGTCAGATGACTTAGCCGCCCCTCTATGGCGTTGGATTGCAGGTCGCAAGGTTAGCACTCAAAGTAACAATAAGTTTAATAAGTTTTTAGTGTCAACAATCGGTAATGGCATTAGTGAATTTACCCGTCACCATGCCAAACGGCTATGTGATATTCATGACCAAGAAATTGAAATTGAGCGATCGCTATTTGGCACCGTCAAAGATCCAATGTTCGATAAATATAATCAGCTCTTTGATAAGTTCAAGTTTGGTAGAAGGGTTAGGGCAATGATTCTAAGCACGATCTACCCCTTTGAAACCTATCTAGGTGCTGACAATAAAGAAATCGTGGAACTGGTCAAAAACCGCAAAAATAACGGCACATCAAAGCGTTATAGGTCACTGTCCAGCTTTAAGCTCAGTGTTGGCTTTGGGCTTGTGGAAAAGTCCTCTGGTAAGGAAATGAAATGGGTAGTCGGCGGTTCTAACCTATGCCGAATAGCCCTATGGCAGTGGGAGTTTACCTGTATAGAGATCAAGCGTCTTAGACCTGACACAGAACAGGGTAAATGGCTGGGAGAGTACAGGGATAGGCTCAAGGACAATGGAATTAATATGCGCTTAGTAAGATCAAAAGTATGTGTTAAAGCGGTTGAGATGCTTTTTTATTTCTGGTAAAGCTGTTTATACTGAATATGGTGTATTGAAATTTTAAGAATATCCCTGTGAATTATCGCCTTCCTCTAACTGCTGCCTTAGTCACCCTGACGTATGGAATGACTTTAGCCAATGCCGTAAATCCAGTAAATGCCCAAGCATTAATTCCCCACACAATCAAACTTAATTTTGGCAACGTCGAGACCCAAGCACTGGCACTGGCACGGGATGCTGCCCAGTTAGCACAGTTTCAGCAATACGATCTAGCTTTATCCAGAGCCAGACTTGCAGTACAATTATCGCCCCAGTCCTATCAAACCCAAGCAGTGCTAGGTAGTATCTATTTACGGACAGAGGAATATCCCAAGGCGATCGCCTCATTTTCCAATGCTTTAAATCTTAAAAAGGATAATGCTTCGATCTTTTTCAGTTTGGGGGCTGCCTATTTACGCAATACCAATTATCAATTGGCGATCGATAAACTTAAACAGGGTTTGACTCTTGCCCCTAAATCTCCCACAGCTTTATTTGATCTTGGCAATGCTTATTTTTTAACTAAACGCTACGATGAAGCGATCGCCGAATTTAATCAGGTTCTCAAGCTAGAGGATAAGTTTTGGGCAGCAACTAATAATATTGGATTAGTAGAATATGAACGGGGAAATGTGGATATTGCCATCAAAAAATGGGAAGAGTCCATTGCCCAGGGTGAAACCATAGAAGATAAAGCGGCTGAGTCCCGTTTAGCATTGGGTATAGCTACTTATATTAAAGGCGATCGCCCCAAGGGATTAAGACTGGCAGAGGAAGCTCTAAAAATAGATGTGCGCTATGGCAAGCCCGAATTTTTGAAGGAAAATCTATGGGGTGACAAACTCCTTGCGGATGCCAAAACAATCCTAGCTACTCCCACCCTAAAAACTTTAGTTGATCAAAGTAATATTCCTTTGACCAAAAATGATCCCAAAAATACTCCGAAAAAATCCTAAAGTAATCCTTCAAGCTTACGACGCATAATTTCAATTTCTAAAGCCTCTGCAGAAATCTCGACATCATCATCACTGGCAAAATCTGAATCATCAAAATCATCATCGGATTGCCAGTCAGTTTTTTCGACATTATGGGCGGGAGGAATGGCTAGTTCATCTTCATGCACAATATTCAGCCCTAGTCCTGTATCTTCACAAATTTCCACTAATTCTTTTTCGTCAATACTTTCTGTGACCGCACTGGGAAAATCCTGTGCTTCTAACAACATGGCATACCTGAGAGCGTCATCTTCTTGGGTAAATGCCAAGACAATATTTTTACCATTTTCTAGGCGAGTATAAATACCCTGATTGTGAGAATCTGCATTAAATAGTAATACCCATACTTTCATTGGTCTTTCCTTTTTTTAGTCCTGTGATTATAAGTTATTGGCAGTGTTCTAAATCAATTTTAAGAGGAGTAATTTTAAGAAGTATTGGCTAAGGCATTAAGATATACCGCCACAGTTTGAGCCGCTAGGGGTACCCAAGACCACCGTTCCTGTAGTTCCTTAAAAGCTTGGGCTGCCAATTTAGCACTATATTCTGGATTTTGTAGGATTTCGATAATGCCATTTGCTAACGATTCACTATTATTAGCAATAGTGACAATGCCTGTTTCGCCATTACGCACCACCTCTGGAAATCCCCCTGTATTGGAAACTACAACGGGAACCTTAGTGGCAAAACTTTCTAGGGCAACTATGCCAAAGGGTTCATAGAGGCTAGGAAACACGGCACAGTCAGCAATGGTTTGAAATTTGGTTAATTCGGTATCTGACATAAATCCAGTGAAAATTACTTTGTGGGCAATACCTAGGTTCCAAGCCTGTTGTTTGAGTGAATCTGTATCACCAGAACCGATAATTACAAACTTAACATTACCTTTTAGGGCTGGAATTACCCTAGTTGCGGCATTAATTAGTAAAAAAATACCTTTTTCGTAAGTAATTCTACCGACGTAATAGACAATTTGCTCATGGGATTCAGCAAATTTTGTGCGTAGTTGGGCTTTGTCAAAGTCAAGGTTTTGAAATTTAAATAGTCGTTCTTGACTTAAACCATTATAAACCACATCAATTTTGGTGTCGTCACAATTAAAGACACGGGTAATTTCTGCCCGCATATAATTGGTACAGACAATGACACGGGTAGCACGGGTGGCTAACCACGTTTCTTTACTGTGGATATAGCGTTGGGTATCATTATGGATGCCGTTATATCTACCGTATTCGGTGGCATGAATTGTGGCAACAAGGGCAATATTAAATTTTTCAGCAACGGCGATCGCTGCATCCGCTACTAACCAGTCATGGGCGTGAATGATCTGAAACTCCTGATCGGTACTATCAAGTAATTTAATTAGATACAAGTTCATCGCAAAGTTCATATTGCTGACCCAATTAAAAAAATCGCGATCGTACTTCACGGGGACACGATGGACATAAATACCATTAACTAGCTCAAAATTAGCAATGCCTTCCACTTCTACGGTAATTAAATGCACTTCGTGGTGAAGTAGCACAATTTCGGGATAAAGTTCAGCCACATGGCGAGATATACCGCCAATAATGCGAGGTGGAAACTCCCATGCTAGAACTAGAATTTTCATGAAAAACTGGACGTGGGTTATTGTTAGGGCAAATGAAATTTGGAATAGCTATCTACCATATTTACATAACCATATTTACATAACCATATTTACGGAAAAATTGCCGTTAGGTTGCCATTGCTTTAGCTAGGGGGATATAAAGCAGGTGAGTATGGCGAACAATTAAGTTTAATAATTGTGGTATTGCTTTGATAGGGACTCTCCTCACAACTTGCTCAGCTTCGTGCGATAAAGGTTGGAACAGAAATAGAGCGCAAGAAGGCAGCTATTTCCAACTAAACTAAAGAATCAGCGACTTGAGAACATTGTTCTTTAGCATTAAACTCTAAACGAATCGTATGATTGAGATTATCTTTAATAGAGTCAAGATGAGAGATAATTAATACCTGTTCAAACTGCTGTTCGAGGGCATTAAGCAAAGCTAAAACATTATTCCTGCGTCCATCATCAAGGGAACCGAAAACCTCATCCAAAATTAGTAAAGAGAAAGGTTGTCCACTGCGTTCTGTAATCATCTGGGAAATTGCCAAGCGGAGGCTGAGATTCACAATATCCTCTTCTCCTCCTGAAATTACGGGTTTACGATCACCATCGGCAAGAACAATCACATTATATTTAGAATCAATCTCAATGGTGTTATAACGTCCATCCGTTAACTGATTTAGAAAAATACTGGCAGCATCGGCAAGTTGGGGACGAATTTCTTCAGTGAAATGTTGGCGCATATCTGTGAAGGCATTATCTAATTCCTGTAATAAAATTTGCTCTTTTTTGGCAGTTTGGTATTCAGCTTGTTTGAGGCGATACTCATCCGCTTGTTTCTGAGCTGTGGTTAGAGCTTGGGTAATTAGAGCCTGTTGTTGCTGAGCCTGTGCCTGTTGGGTGCGGATCCTATCTAGATTTTGATTGGCAGTGGCGATCGCCTGTTTTAGATCAGAGTATTCCGATTCTTTAAACTTTAACTGCTGAATTTCCTGCTCCAGCTTGCTAAGAAGGTTCTGAAGTTGGCTTTGTTCTTGGTTTAGATTTACCAATTCCCCATCAATTTCATGGAGCCGTTGGCTTATACCTTGCGATCGCAGATATTGTTCATATTTAGGTTTTAGGGATTGAATTTGACTAGAGAGATGATTATATCTATCCAGATCAAAAGAGTGGGGCAAGTGAGAAATTTGGACTTGGAGTTGTTTAATCTCTTGGGTTTTAGCGTTTTGTTGGTTTTGTAATAACTGGAATCGAGTTAAATCCGTAGAAATTTTTAGTTCTTCCTGCTGCTGTTGTTTAATCAGGTCGGCTATTTGTGTTTGAGTTTGCTGTAAACTTTTTAATGCGACTGGGGTTTGCTTTAGATCGGCTAGCTCGTTTTCCCATGTCTTGAGGTGCGATCGCAGGTGATCCAATTGTGAGGTAAATCCCTCCACTACATTTTCATATTCTGAATGCAAAGGACGCTCACAGGTAGGACAGATACCTTCGACTCCTGCTGCTAGAATTACCTGCTGTTGATTGGCTAATTTACTCAAATTTTGCTGTTCGGTTTTAATTTTGGCTTTGAGTTCTGCTTGCGTGGTTTGCCATGTTTGGGTTTGGGTTTGGATTTCTAGATTAATATGTTCTAGTTGTGCTTGGGAATGTGCGATCGCTTGGCGAATATGGCTAATATCAATATCTTTTAGTAGGTCTAAATCTTGCTCTAAACTCTGTAGTTCTTGGTTGAGGTGAGTTAATCTCAGTTCGAGGTCAGTTTTTTTCGTAAATTCCTGCTTCACGTTAGTCAACGCCGCTAATTCTGTTTCCATTGCTTGATAATTTGCCACCTCTACCGCCAGAGTTTCATAAATTTGAGTGGCTGTATAAATTTGTGATCGCTGTTCGATTTTTTGCGAAATTTCCTTAATTAATCTAGCTTGCTGAGTTTGATAATTTTGTACTTGGGCGGTTAATTGATAATGCTGATCCCTTTGCTGTTGCAGTTGGTTGAGTTGGGGTTCTAATTGGGCAGCATGGGCGATCGCTAATGTAAGAGCCGCTGTTACTTCTGCAAGTTGATGATTTGCCTCGGTTAATTGATTTTGATAAAGAATAATTGCGTCTTCAATCTGTACCTGATCTCCCAAAGCTCCTTGTAATCGATCTACGGTTCTTTCCTGTTGGCGGAGGTCAAAACGAATTGTCCCCTCTTTTCCCGCCGCACCTTGGACTTCGCTAATTTTTTCGTAGCCCAACATCTTGGCAATAAATCTTTCCCGTTCTACTGCTCCTTTGATCGAGCCTAAAAAATTCAAGTCTTTCTGTCCCGTAAAGTAACTATTAAAAAACTCTTGGTGAGTCATTGCTAAAAGTTCTAAAATCTTCTCATTTACTGCCTTAGTTGAGGTGGCGACAATTTTTTGGTTTTGGGTTAATTCGGCATTAGATTTACTACTAGACTGCGATCGCTTAACTTTTAAGGTCTGCCCATTAAATGCAAAGGTTAATTCTGCCACCGCCGTAGATTTCCCCTCAGCCATGCGCCAAATTACACTATCATTGTCTCCCCTTGTAATCTTCCCGTACAATGCCCAAGCGATCGCCTCTAAAATAGTAGTCTTCCCCGACCCATTTTCTCCTAAAATCCCAATCAAGCCTGTGGGAAAATGAATTTGCGTGGATTTGTGTTGGCGGAAGTTTTCTAAATACAGAGAAATCAAGCGCATAGTAAACTGATAGGAAGTCTTGTCATCATACTACGTTAAAAAATCATTAATAAACCCGAAAGTATATGGAAGCAGTCCTCAAACTCCTAAGAAGATATAAATTTGACCTTGGCGATCGCTCCATAACTGAAATTTCCACAGCATGGAGTCAGTATGATCCAATTTGGCTAAGGCTAGCTGTGACTGAGGCTTTATACAGAGGTCGTTATAAGGTAATTTCTGTTGAACAAATCCTAGAAACATGGCAACGCAAACAGGAAACCTTCTTTCAATTTGATGATGAATTTGAGCGGCTAGTCTGGGGAAATTTAGCAGCGATCGCCCATGACTTAACTACTGCATCTAGTCAAGGTGAGTCTTATAATACTGAAACTGAAAATTCCGATAATTTAACCGATAATTTTAGTGGGTTATCTAATTCCGAGCATAGATCAACGCATAGATCAATACTGAAATCAACAATGATGCAAAAACTTAAATCCCTCTGCCAAGCCTAATTGCTCTTTTTCTCTAAATATTGGCTGAAACCAACCTATTTTGATGTAATTTTAGGCACTAGATTTTAAGGACTCCAAAATCTAATCATTTTTGCAATCTTGGCAAAATTAACTAAAAAATACCCAAATCTCAACAAAGTGGGTAGATATTAATATTCAAATAACTGCAGAAACCTAGCTTAACTTCAGTGAAATTCAGTGATTAGTAGTAGCTAAAACCTTTGTGACATTGACTTTAAGCAGTTTAGAAAAACAATTGCTAGAGTTAGAAGATTTAGATAACTCTTGATAATTTAATCCCGGATAGTAAGCTTCGATCACTTTCCCAGTCCGAGTGCAGGAGATCAATAAATAATCACATACCCCGCATTCAGTTTGAACTTGAGCTAGCAAGGGTAAATAGAGTCTCTCCGCAAAAGAGCCACAGTTGGGGCAGCGTACAGATTGAATTATTGACATATTTTTAAATCCTTAAGAAATTATTAAATTGTTTTGTAAAAATAAATGGTTTTTATAAATTTTTGAATTCAAAATTAAATAAATATTAAGATATTTTATGAATAAAAAAAGTATTAAATTTATCTAAACTAATCAATGACATTAAATTTAGATATATGAATCTATAGGTACATATTATACGAGTTGTAAATAATTAAATGGGTAAATACTTAATTACATTTTGCAAACAATTACTAAGCAAAACTCGGGGATCAGTTAGGTGGTAATGATCCCTGACTGTCAGTCCATAGAAAATTTATGCTAAATTAGCCGAATTTTGATCTATTTGTAGATTATTAATGTCAAAAAAATGTTAAATAAAACACCATCTTATACACACTAGCTCTAGTCGTTTCTGCAATCATCTCTATATAAATTACTGACAATTCAATCTCAATTTTATATAAAGAGGCATAATTACTAAAAAACCCTAGTTTTAGGTTTCTAGGGTGAAAATATAAATAAATTTATTAGCCTCAAGAGTAGCTTAAAAAGTAACTACACCACGAATAGACTCACCTTTGTGCATGAGGGCAAACGCATCATTAATCTGTTCAATGGGCATCACATGGGTGATCAAATCGTCAATATTAATTTTCCCATCCATATACCAATCCACAATCTTGGGGACATCCGTTCGACCTCTAGCTCCCCCAAAGGCTGAACCTTTCCAAACTCGCCCCGTAACTAGTTGGAATGGACGAGTGCGAATTTCCTGTCCCGCTCCTGCTACACCAATAATAACGCTGACCCCCCAGCCTTTATGACAACATTCCAAAGCTTGACGCATGACATTGACATTGCCGATACATTCAAAACTGTAGTCAGCACCACCTTTAGTCAAATCAACTAAGTAGGGAACTAAATCTCCTTCTACTTCAAGGGGGTTAACAAAATCAGTCATACCAAACTTTTCTGCCATAGCTTTTTTAGCGGGATTGATATCTACGCCAATAATTCGGTCAGCCCCTGCTAGTCTTGCCCCTTGGATCACATTTAGTCCAATTCCACCCAAGCCAAACACCACAACATTGGCACCCGGTTCAACCTTAGCAGTATAGATCACTGCGCCAATTCCCGTCGTTACGCCACAACCGATATAGCAAACCTTATCAAAGGGAGCATCTTCACGAATTTTAGCGACGGCAATTTCGGGTAAAACTGTATAGTTAGCAAAGGTGGAAGTTCCCATGTAGTGATGAATCATTTGTCCATCTATGGAGAAACGACTGGTACCATTGGGCATTACTCCGCGTCCTTGGGTAGAGCGAATGGACTGACACAAATTGGTCTTACGACTTAAACAATACTCACACTGCCGACATTCTGGGGTATAGAGCGGAATGACGTGATCCCCAACCTTTAAGCTTGTGACTCCACTGCCGACTGCAACGACGATACCTGCCCCTTCATGTCCTAAAATTGCGGGAAATAGTCCTTCTGGATCATCGCCTGATAAAGTGAAAGCATCGGTATGACAAACGCCACTGGCTTTAATTTCAATTAAGACTTCTCCTGCTTGCGGTGGGGCAATTTGGACAGTTTCGATGGTGAGGGGTTTCCCAGACTGCCATGCTACGGCTGCTTTAGTATCCAAGGTTTTTCTCGATTTATATTTATTTAAATTTCTGCTATACCTTATCCTAAAACTGATATTTAGCTCTAAGACCTAACTTTTGCAAAATATTTAGAATCAGTCTTTAGGATTCTCTGGCTCAATAGCTAATATCAATGTGATTAATAAATGGTGATTAATAAATGCGATCGCAAACTGAGTTAGGATAAATGGTATCAAAACAATGTTAAGAATATGGTTCGATCCGCACAAGCAATTGCCCCTCATGGTGGAGTGCTAGTTAATCGTTTAGCGTCAAAGTCCCAAGTAGGCGAGTTTTTAAGTAAGGCAGATTTTTTACCAAGGGTACAGTTATCAGAGCGATCGCTTTCAGACTTAGAACTAATAGCGATCGGGGGATTTAGTCCCCTCACGGGATTTATGGGCAGCGCAGACTACGAATCTGTGGTGACAAATATGCGCTTGCATGACGGCTTGCCTTGGTCAATCCCTATTACTTTACCTGTTTCCGAGGCGATCGCATCTCAACTTAATATTGGTACTTTAGTTAGATTAGATGATCCTGCGGGCGTATTCATCGGAGTGTTGGAGCTTAGCGAAAAATACACCTACGATAAATTAAAAGAAGCTCTGCATGTTTATCGCACTAACGAAGAGCGTCATCCGGGAGTCAAAGTAGTTTATAACCAAGGTAATGTCTATTTAGCAGGTGATATTTGGCTGTTAGAACGGCGATCGCATCCTCAATTTCCCACTTATCAGATTGATCCTCAAGAGTCAAGGGAGTTATTTTTACAAAAAGGTTGGCGGACAATAGTTGGTTTTCAAACCCGTAATCCGATCCACCGTGCTCACGAATATATACAAAAATGTGCGCTAGAAATCGTAGATGGGCTATTTTTACATCCCCTAGTCGGAGCAACAAAAAGTGATGATGTGCCTGCGGATGTACGGATGCGTTGCTATGAAATTATGCTAGAGCATTACTATCCCCAAGATCGAGTTACCCTAGCCATTAATCCAGCCGCTATGCGGTATGCGGGTCCCCGTGAAGCTATATTTCATGCGTTAATACGGAAAAACTATGGCTGCACTCATTTTATTGTGGGACGAGATCATGCGGGAGTTGGGGACTACTACGGTACCTATGATGCCCAGTATATTTTTGATGAATTTACGCCCTCAGAATTAGGGATCATGCCTATGATGTTTGAGCATGCTTTTTACTGCACTCGTACCAAGGGTATGGCAACAACGAAAACTAGTCCGAGCTTGCCTGAAGAACGAATTCACCTATCGGGAACTAAAGTTAGAGAGATGTTACGGCGGGGTGAATGTCCACCTCCAGAGTTTTCCCGTCCTGAAGTGGCGGCGGAATTAGCTAAAATTATGCATAAAATGGCGATCGCTGAGGCTGCATCTGAGTTCCAAATCTAGGAATTATTGAATAATTTAAATCTAAATATTTTGAATAATTAAATACTTCTCAGCAATATGACCGAATTAATCTCTCCGTCACTTTCCTCTGGTTGGTTTAGTTATGCGATAAGGGTTTACCCGCATCATACAGATTATGCTGGCATTGTTTGGCACGGTAGCTATATTACTTGGATGGAAGAAGCGAGGGTGGAATATCTGCGATCAGCAGGGGTCAGTTTTGATCAGTTAGTTGCTGCGGGTGTGGATTTACCAGTTGTAGATTTGACCTTACGCTATCATCAAGCTGCCAAAATGGGTGAAGAATTACTAATTATGACCAAATTCAGCAAATCTCAAAAACTGCGCTTAACCTTTGACTATGAGATTAAAGCTGTTGATCCTACTAATCCCGAAGGCGATCGGCTATGTGTGACAGCATCAGTGAGTTTAGTTCCAGTTGATTCGCAAAAACGTAAAATCTTGAGAAGCCTACCGTCCTTACTAGATCAAGCGATCGCAGGATTACTAGGATAATTCCCAAATATCTATAATTTATATAACTAGTTTAACTAGGGTGAGATATGCTATTAACTGATAAAGTTAATGAATTTGGGGTTGTGGCTCAGTTGGATAGAGCAAGCGCCTCCTAAGCGCTAGATCGGCGGTTCAAGTCCGCCCAATCCCGTTCTTATTTTTCAATACTTTCAGCGCCAAAAAAGCATTTAATTATTTAAGGCTCAAATCCTTCCAATTCAGGTACATCAGCTACAAGATGTACTCCTTGAATGTAAAGCGATCGGGCATATTTACCGATTTTTTCTAAACGCAACTTAGTACCTTGCTTTTTAGCTTGTACAGCCATATCAATAGCCGCACCCACGCCACGGCTGACAATCTTAGTCACTCCTTCAAAATCAAGTACAATTACCCCAAGTCCTCTTTCTAGATAAGGCTGCACAGATTGACGAAAGTAGGGGACAGTGGTCACGCTTAAAGCCCCATTTAGCTTTAGGATGGCACGATCTCCATCTAGCTGTTCAGAAATCTTAAGTTCGTCTTGAAGAAAAGAAGAATGAGTCATGATTAAGATGCCACTGGATTTAAGTCAGAATTTTTTAGAAAAGTACTCATACGAATTGTAGTGCCAGCCTCTGAAGATTCGATTTCCACCTTGTCTACTAAGGATTTAATCATGTGTATACCAAATCCGCCATTTTTAACACCGATTTGAGAAATCAAATCAAAGTCTGGGGATGGTACCGCATCGGGATTAAAACCAGGTCCATGGTCTCGAACCTCTAAAACTAGGCTACCATGCAGGGCGGTAACCAGAACCTCAATATCATCATCAGTAGTACTGTAAAGAATTGAGTTCACACAAGCTTCAGTAAGTGCTTGAACAATATCTTGCACTCTATTTGCGTCAAAGCCCATTTTTTGTGCCAATAATTCAACCGCCACAATCGGGATATCTTCAATACCCTCAACTGGAGGTATAGAAATTTTTAGCTTAAGTGATTTATCGCTCATGCTTGATTTGATTAGCACTGCATTGGGGCAATTTTATCACAGTAATACCGTTAGATATTAATTTTTGTAGTGGTATGCTCTGAATTTAAGAATTCACCACTTCTTGAACAATTGGCGCAAGTTCTCCCCGATTGTGCATTTCCATGACAATATCACACCCCCCAATAAACTCACCTCCAATATAAACCTGAGGAATGGTGGGCCAGTTAGAAAATTCCTTAATTCCTTGGCGTAGTTCGGGGTCTTGTAAAATGTCTATGGTCTCGAATGGTACCCCTAGGGATTTAAATACTTGGATTGTGGCAGCTGAAAAACCACATTGAGGAGCATTGGGAGTGCCCTTCATGTAGATCATGATCTTATTATTATTAATTTGCCCTTCAATTTTAGTTTGGAGAATTGGATTCATACGAAGTAAACAAGATATATAGACACAATCGCTATTTTAGCTTGTTATATAACCTATGACTTATTTATGATCAAGACTTGCTCTGCAAAAGCAAACAGGTAACTAACTTTAATTCTTTTTTATTGCATTGTTTTTTATTGGTAATACACATCGGTTCCCCATTTCGATAAATTATGGTTTCTGAGGATGTATCAGGGTGAGTAGGTTCAAAGGCGATCAGATACCAAATTCCTTCAAGCTTTTGATACTGATGATAGGTATCTATTTCTAAGCATGTAATTTCTGTAAATTCTAGAACTGGGTCTGGATCAATTTTTCGATATATACAAAGTATGCCAGTATCTGGATGAATATAAAGCTTTCCTACATAAAGTTGATAAAAACTATAGGAGTTTTGACTTGGTTTTGCGAAGACTATGTTGTCAACGATTTGAACATGTTTTTCTACAAACCGCCAGACATGAGACAGAATATGCTGCCCAGAGAGTGTCTTTATGTCCAATCTTTGACTAAGTTCTTTGTAAACCTGATCCCAAGGCAAGCCCACCTTAGAGTAAAGTAGTCGCCGTAGTGGGGCAATATGGTCGGAGAAATACTTTGTTTTGCGAAGCGGCTTAATTTGGTAAGGAGTTAGTAGTCCATCCTCTTGTGCTTCAATGGTTAGTCTTCGTAGTCTTTTTTTATAGCCTTTCTTTTTTAAGCTTAGATGTGCTCCGCCACGGGGACGTTCAATTACTATTTCATTGAGACGATGTTCACTCATGGGAATCATTAACTTTGTATTATACATACTACATTTGCAGTATAAAATTGTCAATGCTATCTTTCCCTCGTCCTAAAAACTTAAAAGTTCAAATTATCAAATTAAAGTTCAGGCAATTTGATTTAGCATACGATCACATAGCATTTACTTTGCCAATTACATAACCCCGTGTTAGATATTAAACTTCTGCGGTCGCTAGACCGAAATATAATTTCTTGGTACTGATGGGATGAGATAGTTGCTTACTTTCAGTGTTCCTAGGTAATTTATTCAGCATTTTAATTACTCAACCCACGGAAAAACGCACTTTAGTCTATCCCTATTGTTAGTCTAAAAGATGTAGATTTTAGCGTTTGTTCAATGATTTGTTATACTTTCAACTAAATTTTGGGGATTGTACTTTACTGGAAATATTAGGGCTTAAAATATAAGCTCTTAGTCTGTTTCGCAATATTACAAACTTTTACTATGCCTAAAGTATTTGCGGGGATATTATTTTCATTAGGATTTATTTTTTTAGCAGTGACGGTATCTGTAGCTTTTACTAAAAACCCCACTGCAGAGGATAAAAGTGCCGCCCTAGGTGGATTAATTATTGGGGTGCCAGCCACAGCAGGAGGAGCATGGATTGTCTGGGGATTAAGAAAGAAAAATCAATATTCCCAAAGCGATCGCCTCGAACAATTAGAAAGAACTTTTTTAGAATTAGTTGATAGTAATGATGGGAAAGTGACTGCGCTTAAATTTGCGATCGCCACCAAGTTATCCCTAGAAGAAGCAAAAATTTATTTGGATCAAAAAGCCGTGATGTTAAATGCAACTTTTGAAGTGTCAGAGGAAGGTGGGATAAATTATCGGTTCCATTTGGATTAAAGTGTGTGATTAAAACCAGTTGATAACCTTAATTCAACTATCCTACGATGACTTATGGCTTACGAACCGTTACATCATAAATATCGACCTCAAACTTTTGCTGATTTAGTTGGACAAGAGGCGATCGCTACGACTTTAAGTAATGCCATGAAAACCCAAAGGATTGCTCCAGCTTATCTGCTCACGGGAGCGAGGGGAACGGGTAAAACCTCTACCGCCCGAATCATGGCAAAGTCCTTGAACTGCCTGAGCTTTGATGTACCTACAGCCACACCCTGCGGTAAATGTGAAATGTGCCTGAGTATTATTAGGGGTAATGCCTTAGATATTACGGAAATTGATGCTGCTAGTAATACAGGAGTAGAAAATATTCGAGATTTAATTGAGCGATCGCAGTTTGCCCCAGTCCAAGCGAGGTATAAAGTATATGCGATCGATGAATGCCACATGCTCAGTACGTCAGCATTTAATGCCCTACTCAAAACCCTAGAAGAACCACCTGATCGCGTCGTTTTTATCCTAGCTACCACCGATCCCCAAAGAGTTTTACCAACAATTATTTCTCGGTGCCAGAGATTTGACTTTCGGCGGATTCCCCTAGAACCGATGGTGCAACATTTAACCCAAATTGCCCAGATTGAAAATATTAATATTAATCCCGAAGCTTTATTGTTAGTGGCACAGATGGCACAGGGGGGGTTACGGGATGCCGAGAGCTTATTAGATCAGCTTAGTTTGCATGTGGGTGAAATCAAAAATGAAACTGTATGGGATTTAGTCGGTACAGTACCAGAACGAGATTTGTTAGAGATTTTAGAAGCGATCGCTCTGCAAAATTCCGTGGCTGTGATTGAAAAGATTCGCCAAATTATGGATCGAGGTAGAGAACCATTAACGGTATTGCAAAGCTTAGGAGGATTCTATCGGGATTTATTAATTGCTAAAACCGCAGGTGATCGCCAAGATTTAGTGGCTTTAACCGCAGGCACATGGGCAAAATTAAACCAAATAGCTCAGGAGTTTCCCCTGGAAAGTATTTTATTAGGGCAGCAACACTTGCGATCGGCAGAAGTACAAATTAAAAACACAACCCAACCTCGACTGTGGCTGGAAATTACCCTAATTGGTTTATTTAATCAAGTTGGTTTATCTCATCAATCAATCACTTCTAATGTTTCAGTTTTAACCTCAAAAACTCCAGCATTAACCCCTATTCAAAATCCAAGCTCTACTATTTCAAATATTGCACCCAGTGAACCACCAACTACAGCTACTCAAGTTCCAAGTGCAAATATCTTAATTCCAACTTTTAGCAGTGAATCAAATGAATCATCCATATCCTCCTATCAAGACCTAGCCATAGCTTGGCAAGAGTTGATTAGATATTTATCTCCCCCTTCTAAAGCAATTTTTGTGAATAAGGCGATTTTTCTGGAAATAAATCATGACCATGTGGTAATCGGCTTAAAGGATAAGGGTTTAAGGGAAATTGCGATTAAAAAGCGAGAGGAACTAGAAAAATGTTCTAAACAGGTTTTTAAACGCCCCATGCAGGTTAAATTCCGATTTGTAACCTCGGAGACGGAAACCCAAAAATCTTCTCTATCCCCATCTCCAACATCTGCACCAACTCCCATAGCTCCAACTACTCCTGTTGAGAACCCTCAGATTCCTGAAAGCAATTTAGCCATTACTAATCTTCCTAAAAGTAATCCTAGTCCTAAAACTGAAGAGAAAATAAATGAAAATGAAAATATATCTCCTCAACCCGATCTGTCTGCTCCGCGATCGCCCCAAGCATCGGAAGCAATTAAGAATGTAGTTACCTTTTTTGATGGACAATTGATTAACTTAAATTAACCAGAATTTAATCAAATACCACGGTGCGAATACCTAAGCCCGAATTTGCCGACTGCCCATAGACTAAAACTCGATTTTCTAGGTGTTGTCTTACTGCCCGTGCCAGTACAATTCTTTCTAAATCTTTACCCTTACGGATCAGATCATTAACTGAATCTCGATGGGAAACTCGAATTACATCCTGCTCAATAATTGGACCTTCATCTAGTTCTTCAGTAACGTAGTGGGCGGTGGCACCGATAATTTTTACACCACGTTTATAGGCACGATGGTAGGGATTTGCACCCGCAAAGGCAGGTAAAAACGAATGATGGATATTAATTACTTGGGAAAACTGAGAAAGAAATTCTGGGCTAAGAACCTGCATATATTTTGCTAGTAACACCAGATCGATTTGATATTGCTTTAGGAGTGCCAGTTGCTGTTTTTCTTGCTCCAGCTTATTTTCAGGAGTAATGGGAAGGTAATGGTAGTTAATGCCAAAATTATGTGCCACCTGTTCTAAATCGGGATGATTGCTGATCACCACAGGGATGATTGCGGGTAATTCATGCGATCGCTGCCGTAAAATCAAGTCGTACAGACAATGATCTTGCTTTGACACAAAAATAGCAATGCGGCGCACATAATCGGAAAATTGAATATGCCATTTAGCTTGAATTGCCGATGCCAGTTGTGCAAACGTTGGCGCAATTTCTGTTCGAGTTAAACCAAAGTTATCTAAGTCCCACTCTACCCGCATTAAAAATAAACCAGCCGTGCTATCAGCATGTTGATCGGCATGGAGAATATTACCGCCGTGGGAAAATACCCAATCGGAAATTTTGGCAACTAAGCCTTTTTGATCGGGACAGGAAACTAGTAAAGTCGCAGTATTCATATCAGTAGTTCAATCACGCTTGAATCATTAGAAATGACTTTGTTAATTGCCGCAAGGTATTTTTTGATCTTAGCAGTAGTGGTAATGACCAACTCCAAAGGCTGCGAGGGGATGACATCCTCACCGGAGGAACTGGCAATGATCAATATTTGTTCCAAGTTGATGGTATTTTCAGCAATACCTTTTCCCATTCTTTAAGAAGATTTCCCCTTTGCTCCCCAGTCATCATAGTGACTGGGGAGCAAAGGTTCTAGCTTTTAATGAAGCTGAACCATTGCCTGTTTTTATAACTTGTTATCCTGTACTCAATCCATTACGATACAACTCAATCGTTGCCGAGATCCAGCTATACATAAATTCAAGCATCGTTCAGTTAGAGTCTTCTTATTAAGAGCATTACCTTTAGAAGCACTCCAATCATTGGTTGTCATGAAGGTTTGTACACAGGAGATTCCCCATGACAAATTTTACACTTACTACGGGTATAGACAATATTAGCGGAGGAGCAGTCGATGATACTTTTCTTGCTAATTACAATAATGGAATGACGGGTACATTTGCTATTGGTGACAGTCTCAATGGCAATGCAGGTATAGATACACTGAGTATCACTCCTATTGGTGTCGCGGCGATCGCTCCACCTGACAGTCTTTGGAATAACATTTCTAATATCGAAAAGATTGTAATTAACTCCACTAAACAGGGTGCTCAAACCATTACCACAGGTGCTGCGTTTCAATCTGCGTTTTCGGGAGCAGGGATCGGTCTGACCACCACCTCGGATGCAGGGGCAATTACTATTGACATGAGTTCATTTACAGGGGCTGCGACTCTCGAGTCCCTATCTACAGCAGGGGCACAGACGATTACCATGGGGGCAGGGCTTGCCACAGTCACTGCGACCTCCAGTGCAGGGGCACAAACTATTGTAGGTGGAAATCTTTTCAAAGTAGCGGCGACGTCGACCAATGGTGGACAGACTATTACCAGTACAGGTAAAAATTCTGTCACGCTCACAGCCATATCGAATGCGGGTGTGCAGACGATTAGGACTGGTGCAGGTGCAGATGTGATCACCGCGACAACAACGGCTGAAACTAATACCATCACGGCTGGTGCGGGCAACGATACAGTCACAATCCTTGCTTCGGCAACAGGCAACTATACTGTCAATGGCGATGATGGAAACGATACCATAATCGCCGGTGGTGGCAACGATACGCTCTATGGTGGAACGGGTAATGACGTTCTAATCGGACTCAATCCGAATAGTGTAAATCTTGGACGAGGTGAGATAGACAATCTCAATGGTGGTTTAGGAAGCGATCGCTTTGTCTTAGGCGATTCCACTTGGATTGGCTACGATGACGGAAGTAATACAGCTAGTGGTGTTGCTGACTATGCTAATATCGCTGACTTTAACAGTAGCCAAGGCGATGTCATTCAACTTAGAGGCTCAAGTACCGACTATTTGCTTACAGCAGTTGGTGCAGACACCCAAATTTTAATCAAAAAAGCAGGAGCCGAACCTGATGAACTGATTGGGATCATTAGAAATCAAGCCAGTTTAAGCCTAACGGGTGCTTACTTTGCCTATAAAGAGCCACCCCCATCAATCACTTTAGCGGTAGTACCAGCAAGCGTTACTGAAGATGGAGTAGCTAACCTTGTCTATACCTTCAGCCGCACGGGATCTATCACTAAGGCTCTCACCGTCAGCTACGGTGTCACAGGTACAGCCGACAGTAACGACTACACGGGCGCAACCACAGGAACAGGCAAAACCATCACTTTCGCAGCAGGTGCAGCAACTGCCATCTTAACAATTAATCCCAAAGCCGACACCATTTTTGAAAATAATGAAACTGTCGCTCTCACTCTAGCAATTGGAACTGGATATGTAGTTGGGACAACCACAGCCGTCACAGCAACTATTACCAACGATGATGCCTTACCCAAAATTAACCTCAGTGCCAAGCAGACCATTGTTGAAGGTTTCACTAGCCCTCAAAATGTCACTTATACCGTTACACTTTCTAACGCCAGTAGCCAAGCCATTACTGTTCAATATGCGACTGCCAACGGTACAGCTACCGTAGGATCAGACTATACAAGTACCAGCGGAACCCTAACCTTTAACGCAGGTATTACCAGTCAAGTGATCAACATTCCCATTCTCAATGATTCGATTAACGAACCGAATGAAGCCTTTACGCTCACATTGTCCTCTCCCACCAATGCAACCCTAGGTGCAACTACAACTACTACCACAACCATCACCGATACCCTAAGTACTTCCGTTACTACCACTCTCCCCACCAATGTCGAGAACCTGACCTTAACAGGAACAGCAGCGATTAATGGCACAGGTAACGCAGGTAATAACGTCCTCACAGGCAATAGTGCCAACAACACTCTCAGCGGGCTTAATGGTAACGATACCTATATCTTTGCTGCCAACAGTTTATTGGGAACAGACACGATCGCTGAAACAACAACAGGTGGGATTGACACAATTGACTTTAGCGGTACAACAACTGCCACAAATCTTAATTTGGGTGTTACGATATCACAGATGGTTAACAGTAACCTTAAACTCATCCTTGCCGCCAACAATGTCTTTGAAAATACTACGGGTGGTAATGGTAGCGATCGCCTCACGGGTAATTCCCTCAATAACACCCTCAAGGGTGGTATTGGTAATGACCAACTCCAAGGACTGGGCGGCAATGACATCCTATGGGGAGGGGAGGGCGATGACATTCTCACAGGAGGCGCTGGCAAAGATCAATATTTGTTTCAAGCTAGCGGTGTTTTCAACAATACCTTAGGTGTCGACTACATTAGCCAATTTGACATTGGGCAGGACAAAATCAAACTCAGCCAATCTACCTTCAATGCCGTTACTGGTATAGTGGGACAGCCTTTAACCGATTTTGCCTTTGTTACTAATGATGCGTTGGTAGATGCAAGTACTGCTCATATCGTCTTTAGCCAAAGCAGTGGCAGCCTGTTCTATAACCAAAATGGTAATGCTCTCAATACGTCATCAGTGTTTGAGTTTGCGCGTTTAGGTAATCCTGATATTCTACTTAGTAGTAGTGACTTAGTTTTAGGTTAATTAAATAAAACCCAGAGATGTCCTTAGAGCTATCTGGGGTGACTACCTTTACCTAATTGTCAATATTTTGGAGCCAAATATATAAATCTTCCAAACTTTCTAAATTAAACAAAGCTTCACTTAATACATCTAATAGTTCTGATGTTAAATGATGCAACCGAACTTTAATTTCATCGGGTATGTTTCCTAGTTTTCGAGAAAGTTGTTGTTTTAGCAGAAGCGAGCTTTTTCCCCCTTGGATACCTTCCTGTATACCCTGAGCCATTACCTTCTTCTCGTGCTGTTTCGATGACACCTTTCATGTCTCGATAGTACTTTAGTCTGTTTTCATAGGCATCTCTTTCTACTGGAGAAAAGTTCGTAATTTGGGCGACTTCAAACAGTTGCATAAATACATTTTCTTGCAACGGTAAATCTGGCAGATGTTTCAGCAAAAATAGCCACTTGTCACAATAGTTATTTAGTTGATCAATTGTTTTTTTGAATTTTGGTAATTCTAGATAAATAAATTTCAGCTTTCCATAGAAAACTTTGCAATCTTGATCTTTTAGTTCAACGATATGTAAGAAACTGTCATCATTTTTATCTTCATCAAAAACAAAGTCTAAAATACCAATGGGATAAACTGGAGCAAGTTTGTAGTTCCAATCTCATTTTTCGGCTTGGTCTTGAATGGGAAAGGAGGCGTAGTAAATGCTGCGGTCTTTAAAGTAATTATGTTTATGTTTGGCTTTTTGCATTTCGACAATAAATTTTTTGCCCTTTTCACTTTCGCAGTAAAGATCGAAGACAGCTTTACGATCGCTTGGGGTATTACCGAGGTTTTCCGTACTGCCGTAGGTGAGATCTTTGACCCGATGTTGGGGCGGTAATATGACATTGAGGAAATCAATCAATAAGTTTTTATTTGGCTCTGTTCCAAATAGTCGCTTAAAGCCAAAATCTGTGAGTGGATTGATATAGCGATCGCTGCTAAGACGAGGATAAAACATGGTACTACTCAGAGCGATTAGTGTCATGATACATAATTTACCAATAGGAGATCGCCCCTGATGCGACTACCGATTTGGCAGGTATTCAGATTATATGGATATGACAGATTGGGTGAGAGAAGTAAAAAAGTTTGTCAAAGGTGGGACTATCAGAAGATTAGGTTATTGCTTGTTGCAGGTTTGTTTAATACGGGGTGTAGGATTGTAACTTCAATAGGCTGTATTGCTTAGTCCAGTTTGAAAAGCTTTATTGTAAGTGATAACAGGCAAGTTTTCAATTTCGGCTTGAGGCATAATCATGTCATAATATTAGATTATCACTTACGCAATATAAAAGAAAAACCCAGATTTTATAATAGGTTTAAGGTTTTGCCACAATTAAAAACCCCGTCCTCAAACTCTCTTCAATTTGAATTTTATAAATATGAGGGCGTAAGTCCTATATTATTGAGCTATTGTTCTGAGGTTATTTGAGTTACCGAAAATTCCTGATTAATACACTACCAAAAATCAGGGTTCTCAGACTTTTAGTTGCACATCGGGTTTGATTATGTTAACTACTGAAGTACGAATGGCAGAATATAGTTTTAATATCCTCATTCATCAAGATTCATGTCACTTAAAGCGGGGAAAGAAGCATTAGCCCAAAAAAGATACACCGAAGCGATCGCCATTCTATCTCAGTATTGTGCGGAAAATCACCAAGAGCAAACCCGTGATTATATTCAAGCTCAGATGTGGTTAGTGTCTGCGTATCAACATATTGGCAGAGCGGATAAAGCAATTACTATTTGTGAACAGTTTATTAATCATAACGATCCACAGGTGCAAACTTGGGCAAAACAGGCTTTAAAAACGGCTGAACTGAACTTAGCAGGAATCGTCCCACCTCCTGTTACCTCAGTCATTAAATCTAAACCAAATCGCTATCGTAAAAACAGAGTTACTTTATCGGTAAAACCCTATGCTCAGCTAGTATTTAGGTTGTCAATGCTTGGCACTATTGGTTTAATTCTGGGGATTATTTTTGGGGTTTGCCTAGGCATAATTAGCCTGATTACCCCAACTTTAACCACAGGTTGGTTGTATGTTGCCATTGGTACCACAGCGATCGCCAGCATTATTTTATTTTTTATGTCCCCGTGGCTGATTGATATTACCCACAAACAGTTTTATCGGGTGCAATGGATTACCCTAGCCGATCTTGATCCTAAAGCTCCCGAAGCGGTTACGGTAATTGAAGAGTTTTGTCAAGCTCGTAATATCTTTGTACCCAAAATTGGTTGGATTGAGGATCAAAGTCCCGTGGCATTTATTTATGGAGTTCTGCCTAATTCCACTCGCCTGATTCTGAGCAGGGGCTTATTTATCACCCTTGATGATGATGAAATTGCCGCCGTGGTTGCCCAGCAATTAGGTCATGTTGCCAATTGGAGTTTTGCCGTAGTTAGCTTAGTCACTGCACCCAGTCAGCTAATTTATCTGTGTCATGTAATTATTACCCGTATTGGGTTTAAGCTCAAGGTTGGCAACTATTTTTGGCATATATGTGCGGCGATTCCTCGATATTTATACACCCTTACCAGTTATTTGGCATTTGGAGTCACCCGTTCCAGTGCTTATATCTGCGATCACTTTGCTGCTGAAGCCACTGGTAATCCCAATGCTTTGTCCCGTGCCTTAGCCAAAATGGCAAGAGATACCCCAACCCCTAGCCGCCTTTTAGAGTCAAGTGTTAACTTTGGTACCATTGATTCCCACACCTCCACTAGTGTTGGCATAGTTTTTCAAATTCTCTATGCGGGCTATTCGGAGGTATCTAGGGAAAATCTTTATAAAGTATTTTTGTGGGAGTTATTTAATCCTTGGGCAGTATGGACTGAGTTGCATTCGCCGCAGCCGCTAATTGGCAGGCGGATCAGGGCTTTAACTGCCTATGCCTATCAATTAGGCTTAACTGAAGAGTACGAATTTAGCCAATTATTGATTACAGAAAAAAGCTTGAATTTCAAGGTGCTTTATAAAAACTTTGCCCGTGATCTCTGGATTGAAACTGCTCCCTATACTTTTGTGGCGATCGCCCTAATTACATCGATGGGATTTTATTGGCTTTACAATAATTGGCTACTTCCCAGTTTAGTTGCGATCGCCTTGGGTCTAGGTACAATGCTTAGGGGCAGTCTCAGATACCCTGACTACACCAAAGTTACAGCCACTAATCTGGTGAATTTATTAATTGATCCCTACGCCAGTTCCCTCAGGGGGAAACCTGTCCAAGTCCCAGGGGAGTTAGTGGGATATAGCATCCATGACTTGCCTGATTACGATTTGAGGCTAGAGGATCAATCAGCAATTTTGCCTTTGCACTATATGCCCGATGTTCGGACATTTTTTAGCGATGCTACTCCCATTTTGACAAAACTAGAAAGTCTAGTGGGAGAAACAGTTTTAACCACAGGCTGGTTTAGAAGAGGAAATCGCCCTAGCTTTGATGTGTCGGTATTACAACCCATTTCTGGCGATCACCACCATCTGCCCTTAAAGAGCTATCATCAACTTTGGAATAATCTATTAAGCTCAGTTACGGTATTAGGTGGATTAGGCTTACTGGCAGCGACTTCATTATTTTAAATTTGAGGCAAAAACGAGCTAAAGGAAATTAGGCTACAGTAATGTTAGGCTTTTAAAGCCAAAAAATCAGAATTTTCTCCTTATTTTCCATTTTAATACCCTTAGATACCCACCATGCCCCACCCTTTTACGCTTTTAGGACAGTCCGAGGCACAGCTATCAGAGTGGATGGTACAGCAAGGACAACCCCGTTACCGAGGTAAGCAACTCCATGACTGGTTATATCACAAGGCAGTGCGATCGCTAGATGAGATCACGGTTTTTCCCAAAAGTTGGCGTGAAGAAATAGCTCAGCAGTCAATTAATTTGGGTAGATCGGAAATTCACTACCGTCAGCCGACACCCGATGGCACTGTAAAGTATCTATTAAAGTTATCCGATGGGGCGATCGTGGAAACCGTTGGCATTCCTAGCAGCCAAAGACTAACGGTGTGTGTGTCCAGTCAAGTTGGTTGTCCGATGGCTTGTGATTTTTGTGCTACAGGTAAGGGCGGATTTGATCGCAATCTGGCTAAACATGAAATCATCGATCAGGTTTTGACCGTCCAAGCGGACATGCAAAGGCGAGTAAGCCATCTGGTGTTTATGGGTATGGGAGAGCCATTATTAAATACAGATAATCTGGTCGGGGCGATCGCTGTATTAAATCAAGATGTGGGCATTGGGCAGAGAATGATGACTATATCCACTGTGGGTATTCCTAATCAAATTCTTAAACTAGCAGAACATCGACTCCAAGCCACCCTAGCTGTAAGTCTCCATGCCCCCAATCAACAATTGCGCCAAAGTTTAATTCCCTCTGCCGATCGCTATCCCATTGCCACTTTACTGAAAGACTGCCGAGAATATGTACAGATCACGGGACGACGGATTAGCTTTGAGTACACACTGTTGGCGGGAGTAAATGATTCCCCCAGTCAAGCTTTAGAGTTGGCAGGATTAATTAAGGGTTGGCAAAGTCATGTGAACTTGATTCCCTATAATCCCATTCAAGATGGCACCTATGAACGTCCTTCCCCTAGAGTGGTTCAAGCCTTTGCCGATGTTTTAGCTAATGCGAATATTACCGTTAGTGTGCGGCGGACTAGAGGTTTAGAGGCACAGGCAGCCTGTGGACAACTGAGGGGAACTCATAAACTATCCAGCTAATAGAGCATCTAGCTTACCTTGGGCATCTAGGGCATGAACTGCATCACAGCCACCAATGTGGAGATCGTTGATAAAAATTTGTGGTACCGAGTATTTGCCATCAGAACCCCTAGCCACCATAGCTTTACGGGCATTTTCGTCGCCATCAATGGCATATTCGATATAATCAATATTCTTGCGATCCAAGAGTCGCTTTGCTCTTAGACAAAAAGGACAAGTGCGCCAAGTATAAATTTCCACCTTTGCCATAGTTTATAAGCATTAAGCCATAAAGTCCTTAATATTATAGTGGTTTTGGGAGGTATACAAAATTCACCCCTCTGATCGTGACTCTAATTATGGGATGATATTCCTCAATATTCTTAACAGGTATTCTTAACAAGTATAAATACACTAAACCGTAGGACAGCAAAATCGATGGGTATGGATCAGGATGAAACGGTGGTAGGACATAGCCCTAAAGGAGAAATGAGAAGGTTAAAAGCAGCGATCGCTCTGGGGCTAATCTACGGTACGGTTTTTCTGCTGCATCTATCATCTTGGGGTTTAGAAGTAGTTATGGTCGTACTGGGAATTTTAACCATCCATGCTCTACGGTTACTGCTTACAAGTTCTTCAACTTCCACTTACGATCCGAGTACCGATCAGAACTATGATGAAAATAATCTTCCTGAATTACCTTTAGTTTCCCTTGTCGTTGCTGCCAAAAATGAAGAAGCAGTAATTAGCAAACTTGTTGAGGGTTTATGCCAAATTGACTATGAGTCTAACCGTTTGGAACTGTGGGTAGTTGATGATAATAGTAACGATCGCACACCTCTAATCCTAGAAAAATTACAGCAAAAATATCAACAACTAAAAGTCTTACGCAGGGGAGTCGATGCCCAAGGCGGTAAATCGGGCGCATTAAATCAAGTTCTACCTTTAACTACAGGAGAAATCATTGGTGTATTTGATGCCGATGCCCAAGTTCCAAAAAATCTCTTAACAGCTTTATTACCTTTATTTCACAAGCCTAAAATTGGGGCAGTCCAACTACGGAAAGCGATCGCCAACGCTGGGGATAACTTTTGGACAAGGGGACAGGCAGCAGAAATGGCTCTCGATATATTTTTTCAAAGACGCAGGAACAATATTAAAGGCATTGGCGAGCTTAGGGGTAACGGACAGTTTGTCAGGCGATCGGCGTTAATTAGCTGTGGGGGTTGGAACGAGCAGACTATTACCGATGACTTAGACCTCACCATCCGTCTTCATCTTGATCACTGGGATATAGGTTGTCTAACCCATCCTGCTGTTAACGAAGAAGGAGTATTAACCCTTAAACAACTGTGGCATCAACGCAATCGCTGGGCAGAGGGGGGATATCAAAGATATTTAGACTATTGGCAGCCAATTATACAAAATCAAATGGGGCTGAGTAAAACCTTTGATCTAGCTATATTTCTGCTGATTCAATACATTTTACCCACGGCAATAATTCCCGACCTTCTGGGGGCGATCGTCTTGCATAAAAGACCATTACTTACGCCAATTTTAGCGATGACGACAATTTTATCCACGATTGGTATGGCAGTGGGAGTGAAGCAATCCTATCGTTCTTCTCTATTTTCGACTCTAATCCAAACCCTGCGCGGTACCATTTATATGCTGCATTGGATTCCAGTCATGGTTAGTGTAACTTTGCGTATGTCAATTCGTCCTAAGCAACTGAAATGGGTAAAAACCATGCACCAAGGACTGGGAAATAGTTTGGGCTTAGATGAATTAGATAATGAGTTTAAGTCTGAGCATTAAGAAAATATTGGCGAAGTAATTATCTGTTTTGTTGAGTTATCTAAATTAATTGGCAAGATATTCTTTCTCCGCATCTGTAAACTCTTCAAACCTTTGGGATGCCAATATTTCAGGTGTAGCATCGGCAATATCGCTATTAGCTTTGATGCGATCGCCCAGTCTTTGGTTTAAGGTTTCGACATCAGCAGTACAGTAGATAATTTCCAGATTTATATTATGTGCCTTTGCCTGCTCAATCACGGCAGAACGTAAACCTTGGCGATCGTACTTAGCATCTAAAATCACTTGAAACCCTTTACTGGCTAACAAAATTCCTAAATTCAAGAGTTCAGCATAGGTGCGTTGGGTCATTTCAGGGGTATAAAGTTCACTATCTCCCCGTTGCATCAGGTCTATTCCTGCTAAATGCTTGCGGATGGCGTCGGAGCGTAGATGAATAAGATGAATAGCCTCAATTTTCTGTGCTAAGGCTCTAGCTGCAGTAGTTTTACCCGATCCAGATAAGCCCGACATCATAAATATTTTACCCACAGTGAGGAGGGTATATTGATACGCCAAGGTGTAATAGGCGGCGGCTTCCTGTTGGGCTTGAAGTTTAACTGATTCGGGAATATTTGGATCATCTAATAAAAAAGAAGTGACCTTAGCCCGAATATATGCCCGCATACTACAAAATAATGGCAGTAATACAGCACCTTTGTAGTCATTGGTAAGTTCTAGATAGGTATTTAAGAAAGCATTAGCTAAATCCTTTCGTCCTCGATACTGCAAATCCATTAATAAAAACGAGGCATCGTAGAGAACATCAGTATTCCGAAATGGCTCATTAAACTCAATGCAGTCAAAGATTTGAACTTTTTGATCAAATAAGCAAATATTTTTTAAGTGTAAGTCGCCGTGACATTCCCGAATTTTGCCCTGAGCAATGCGATCGCTAAATAAATCCGCATTATCAATAAAACATTGATCCGTATAAGCACGGGTTTGATCCAGTTGAGTTTGGGTTTGAGCTAAGCCCAGATATTTATCTGTACAAGCATAGTTATCATCCGCCACCGCCTTTAAGCCCGCCGCCGTCCCAAAGCTAGCAATATGATCATTGGTCTCTGCCGAAGCATGGAACTCAGCCAACTGTTTACCAATGTCCCTAACATGGTCTAGGGTTAATTTACCCTCTTCAAAGAGATTAATTAAAAGATTTTCTTGGGGAAATTGCACCATTTGAATGGCATATTCCACGGCATTATCAGGGTTTTCTGCAAACTTAAACCGATCCTGATCCGTGGTAATTGCTAAAACCTGTAAGTATAAATTAGGTGCCAAACGACGATTTAGCCTGAGTTCTTCTTGGCAAAAAAAATGGCGCTTCTCAAGGGTAGAAAAATCCAGAAACCCAAAATTCATCGGCTTTTTGACCTTATAGGCATACTTACCTGTTAACAATACAAAGGAAATATGAGTTTGAATAAGGGCGATCGGCTCTGTCACTGGATGCGGATAAAAATCCGATGAGAGCATCTGGGTAATTAGCGGTGGTAAAGTCATGAAGTGTTCTGGATGATTACTGATTACTTGATTAAAGATAGAAAAAGACTTTATAGCTCAGGATTAACTTGCATAATTTTTTTCCCTTAGGGACATTTGAGCCAAGGATTTTTGATCTAACTGACTTAAGGTCTCAGCAAAATCTTTTACACCCTTAAACTGGCGATATACCGATGCAAACCTGACATACGCAACTTCATTCACAGATTGTAACTGCTCAAGTACAGCCTCACCAATTTCCACACTAGAAACACTGCGATCGCTTTTTAATTGAATTTGTGCCTCGATCTCATCAATCATATTTTCTAAAATTTCCTGAGATACCCCAGTTTTTTCACAGGCTCTAATAATTCCCCTTAAAAGCTTAGAACGGTCAAAGGATTCTTGGGTACCATCACGCTTAACTACGACAATTGGCACAAATTCGATGCGCTCGTAAGTTGTAAATCTGCGCTGACATTTTAAGCATTCCCGCCTACGCCGAATACTTTTACCTTCCTCGGCGGAGCGAGATTCCAGCACCCGACTATCGGTATGTGTGCAAAAGGGACAAAGCATGAAGTCTCAAAGCACTTGTATGTGAGCTATTTAGTAAGCTCTGATCTTACCAGAATCCCTAGACCGTTTATGAGACTTAGCAAAATCAGTAATATTTAATCAACGGTAAGTCTCATAATAAGAATTTAATCTCATTCAGATAAACTAAGTCCATAAAATTTTGCAACCCTCACATTTTTGATTAGGTAGCTTATGTCAATAATTGGTGTGCTTCAAGAAATATCTACCCCAACCTTAGATGCTCTGTTAGAAGATCCCTCATTAGTCGAGGAATTTATTGCGGGAGATAGCCCATTAGATGTAGAAGCAGAAAGATTAGATTTAGATCAGTATTTTTCTGACTTAACATACTTACTTGCTGGTTATAACCCTGACTATATTTCCTATGAGGCAACAACATTTCCTGAGCTTAAAGCAAATCATGAGTTGATGGAATTATCAGAGAATAAGGACTTTATCCCATTTACCGTAATTGCAAAATCAAAATGGGATGGTTTGCCATTGGTTAATGCTTTTGGGGCTGGCATTGAAATTGGTGATGAAATGGGGTACGGCAAAGCAAGATATATTTCTGCCGAGCAGGTCAAAGAGATGTCCGAGGGATTATTTACTCTTGGACAGGAAGGCTTTGAAACAAGATTGAACCGAGCATCTGAGAACGAAGATCTACCATTTGACCTAGCTAAAGATATTCAAGAGTTTTTAATTGAATATTTTGGAGAAATGTTGGACTACTACCAAAATGCCGCAAGCCGAGGTAGTGCTATGTTACTTTACCTAACCTAAGAATTTTATAAAATTAATTGTAATCTTAAGAAATATAGGTTATATTATGAATGTGTGAGGAAACAATAGAGAAGAGCCAAAGCGAAACACGGAAAGCTACTGGCTCTTTTTTATTTGCATGGCAATAGCGGTTAAAATAAAACTATACTCTTTAGTCTATGCTGCCGTAACTCTATGCCCAGATATACAGGAATTTCTAGTGAAGCATTTAGGCATCCCCTCGATCGCCAAGCTGAACAGTCCCTACGCAGTGTCCCCGGCTTTGATTTAGTTGCAACCAAGTTTATTGAATTTCTCTACGAACGCCCTCAACTCATTTATCACACAGGCAACAGTATTCAAGTTGGAGCTAGACAATATTCCACGATTTACAGCATATTTCGTGAAAGCACCTCAGACCTTGATGTCTCCCCTGAGCCAATTTTATTTGTATCCCAAAATCCCAATGCCAATGCTTACTCGATGGGGCAGGAACACCCTTATATTGTCATTAATTCGGGACTCCTAGACCTTTTAACTGAGGATGAATTACGGGTAGCGATCGCCCATGAGTTGGGACATATTAAGTGTGGGCATACTATACTCAGTCAGATGGCAATGTGGGCAATGAGTGTCGCTTCTGCCATTAGTGAAATGACCTTTGGTTTGGGTAGTGTTGTCAGTAGTGGGTTGATCTATGCTTTTTATGAATGGCGACGTAAGGCTGAACTGTCCTGCGATCGGGCTGCCCTATTAGCTACTGATGACCTCGATCTAGTTATGACCTGCATGATGAAGGTGTCTGGCGGCAGTAAGGCATATATGCATGAATTAAGTCTGCCAGAGTTTATTCGTCAATCCCAGTCCTATCAAGAATTGGATCGGGAAAATCTCAACCAAGCTTACAAGTTTTTACTTTACAACGGTGGAATTAACTCGGGAGCAATGATGAGCCATCCTTTTCCTGTCGATCGCATCCATTACTTACAAGAATGGGCTAAATCGGAAGAGTACCGCCAAATTAAGCTGGGAAATTATAAATACTCAAATGCTTCAGGTGCTGTAGATGTCGATCCGCCAGAGAGTGAAGCCGATCGACTGCGCCGCCAAATTGAAGAACTGCAAACCCAAATTAATAATATTCAAAGCAAGTAACTGCATTTGATATATCGTCACAAAGTCTGGCAAAAATGATACATTGAAATCCGCTTCATTATTTTTGTATTAATCTTATATCTTAAACACGGCATGGCTTCTGTGCGCTTATCGGGTGTATCCAAAACCTTTGGCTCAACTCAGGTTTTACGAGATATTGATTTAACCATAGCCGATCGCGAATTTATGGTTTTAGTTGGTCCTTCGGGTTGTGGGAAAAGCACTTTACTACGCTTAATTGCAGGCTTAGAAGCCCTTTCGGCAGGGGCAATTTACCTAGGCGATCGCCAAATTGATCAACTGCCTCCCAAATCCCGTGATATGGCAATGGTATTTCAAAGCTATGCCCTCTATCCCCACATGAGCGTTTTTAACAATATTGCCTTTGGGTTGCGGCGGCAGGATAGTAATTTCTTGAAGCAAAGATTTAATCGAGCATATAATCAGGCAATTTTCGATCGCGTAGAACAGGTGGCGAAATCTTTACAAATTCAAAATCTATTACACCGTAAACCCGCAGAACTTTCGGGAGGACAAAAGCAACGCGTAGCTCTAGGTCGAGCGATCGCCCGTAATCCCCAAGTATTTTTAATGGATGAGCCGTTATCAAATTTAGATGCCCAACTCCGCAGCGAAACCCGTAGCCAATTGGTTCAACTGCAAAATGAGTTGCAAACCACTACGATCTACGTCACCCACGATCAGACCGAAGCCATGACTATGGGTAGTCGCATTGTGGTATTGAAATCTGGAAAAATTCAACAGGTGGATACGCCCATTAATATCTATCGCCATCCCAATAATATATTTGTGGCAGGTTTTATCGGTTCGCCATCTATGAATTTTCTCCCCGTTGTCGCTGAGGATAATTCTTTAAAGGGACAGTACCTAAATACCTCCTTGCCTTGGCGCACATCCCATCAAATTCCATCGGAGCAGCACCTAATTCTAGGCTTTCGTCCCGAGCATATTCAACCTGCTAGTTCTGCCTCTGCCCATCTTTCAGGTCGGGTAAAGTTAATTGAGTCCTTGGGGTCTGAGACCAATGTCATTGTTGATATTCAGGGTTTATTAATCAATGCCAAAACTAGCCCAGACTTAGCATTTAGCATTGGTGAACTGACCCACTGGCAGTTGGATTTGCAGAAGTTTCATGTATTTGACGGGGAATCGGAAATGCGCTTACCAGAGCTTAGGTAGGAATTTAGGGAGAAATGTGATTAGAAATTTGTAACAATTGCAGCAAGCGATCGAAATTAAAATGTTTCGCCATCATTTCTTGGATACAGTTAACTTTTACCCCCTCATGTAAGCGTACCTGTCCTAAGGATTTCTCAATAATTGCCACCGTAGTTAGGGTGTCTTTGGTTACCGCTAAAATCGGCACTTCAATTTCCTTAGCTCTTTGTAAAACATCGGGATGAACACTTAGGTAGTTACCAGTTAAAATCAAGCAATTGGTGGAAGTTCCCAAGGCGGCTAATTGAATATCTAGGCGGTTGGCTCCAGTGACCACAGCCTTATGGAAAGATTTACTGAAATATATTTGGGCAGAGTTAACATCCATTGCGCCAATTTTTAGGTCTTCTACCATAATTTCCGATAAACTAACATCGGGCTGGTACAAAATTGTGGCATCGAGTTGGGCAACTAATTCATCGACACTTACACTTCTAAGAATTAAGTTTTCGGGCATCATTGCCAGCACAGGAATACCCAAAGACTCTAAATAGGGTAATAAAATTTCTAGGGCAGTTTCTAGTTGAACTTCAGGAATATCATTAATTACAACTCCTAGTAAGCGATCGCCCAGTCGGGATTTTGCTACTAACAGGCGATCGGCAACTAGTAAATCTTCAAATCTTGATACTAGTAGAATTGGTGCATCTAAACACTCAGCAATTTGCGGTAAAGATAAACCAAACATGGCACCTTCTTCGGGATTGCCCGGAGCCTCAACTAAAACTAATTCGCCATTGGTATTTTCTAAATATTCAGCTAATTTTTGCGTGTAATCGGTGGTGTTCTGCTCTAATAACCGTTGTTGAATTGAAGCTTTGTCCAAATTTAGTAGGGTTGGTCGCACCAAACCATGATCTAAACCTAGGGTTTGGGTAATAAACTCAACATCAGCATCAAGACTGATAGATGACTCAGGAACTGTACGAGAGGTAAATGTGCCTAAGGGTTTTGCATATCCTACCTTCATTCCCCTCGCTTGCAGATGGATTCCTAGCCCTAAAACTGTTGCTGATTTTCCACTGGAAGCTCTAGTTGAGCCGACTAGCAAATATTTGGACACTTTATCTTTTTAGCTGTTAATTTATAGTCGATATTTTAGCTGATAACTCTTTGAATGCAAGAAAATTCAATTATTGGCGATCGATACCTTTAGTTTCAAATTTTTTAATCAGAACGTTAACTAAAGTATAAATTCCTATGCCCCACAATAGACTGTTAGCGATAAATACCAGCCAGCCTGTAACTCCATTGACTAAGATGCGTGGAAATTCTGGTAATAAGGTTAAGGATACCAACGGAAAATTTAGAATATTCAAGCCAATATCAGCAAATTGCTCTGTTTTTATGGCGGGGATACCTGTGTCAAATCTTGCCATACTTAATCCAAATGACCAGATTAATAAACCACTTGAACTGACAAAATGGACTAGGCTAAGCATTGAACTAACTAACCTTTGTATTAAACAATTCCATTTTTGCTATAACGAAAGTCGTTCTACTGATAGTACGCATTGGTAACCAAATAAGCTCGTTAGCTTTATTTTAGATTGTGCTGAATCTGGAACTAAGGCAGTTTCTTTTGGTGGTGGCGAGCCTTTAGAGTATGCAGGTTTATTTGAGGTTTTGGAGAGCTTACAAGGAGTATTATTTTGTCGCTTACAACTAACGGATTACATTTAGTCGGTGATACTTTAGACCGATTAGTTACTGCCCATCCTGATAAGGTTCACATCTCAATTCACTTTCCAGAACAAACTCAAGAATTAATGTGGGTGAGAGATCAGGTAATGCAATTAGAAGCATTAGGGATTCTTAAGCCAGAGCTAGACTTTGGTTAAAATTCGGGGGTTAAAAAATGGGAATTTAGTTCGAGATCAAAAAATATCAAAAGGTATCCAAAAGTACTGAAGCATCACCATAAATCAGATGTTCATACCCTAAGATACTGGAAATAGATGGTTTAGTCCCGAACTAAGTTTAGGTTTATTTATAATCCACCGGGCAAACCCAATCCACCTGTCAGTTTTTCCATCCGATCTTTCATGGTTGTAGAGGAAAGAGTATATGCTTCTTGCAAGGCAGCTAAAACTAGGTCAGATAAAATTTCAGCCCCACCTGCAAGGGCAGCAGGATCAATTTCTACATCATGGGGTTCTTGGTTGCCGCTAATAGTTACTTTAACCAACCCATTGCTAGATTGCCCAGTAATCCGCATTACCTCTAGTTCTTCCTGTAGTGCCTTTGCACCTTGCTCAATTTCCTTTGCTTTTTGAACGGCTTGCTGGATTTCTTTTAGTTTGCCTAGCCCAAATCCAAATCCTTGTCCTGACATAGTTAGTATTTTTATTAATTATTACCAAATTAATATTACCTTGATTTACTATAGATTTACTTGAATTGATCTTCCCCATGAAAAGCACTAGGCTCTCAAGTAAAACTGTTAATTTCTCCTGCTGCAATTTACTCAAATAGGTATTTAGGGCGATCTCCAAGTGCATGATGTCCCTCCAGTGCATAGATAAAGATCACCGTATCTAAACCCACTTTTTTGCCACGCAGATTGCCTAATTGCGCCATGATTCTCGTAAGCCACAGCTTCTTCATCTGCCCAAAGCTTTACTGCTGTACCTGAGCAATCTGTGTATGTAAAATTTTAATTGCCTGTACTTCATCCTGAATTGGCTTTAATACCATCCCTAACTCTGAAATCCGTCTGATCGGGTATTGTCTATTGGGGCTGTAGTTTTTTGGCTAGTTTAAATTATGCTATGGGTATCTCTGCAAATAGTTAAAAGCCCATGAACATGGCAAATTACCCCTTTAACCCATCACAGTTCACTCCATTTCAGGTCGTTAGTAAACCCATTACCGATAACTGGCGGATATGGCTGGCAGAAAATAAATTACTGGGGTCTAGTGATGAACATTTAGTGGCGGAGATGAGCCGATTTGGGTTTAATGCCCAAGCTGTAAAGGCTGAACTGGCAACAATTGCGGCAAGCCCCTACTTTCAAGCAGGTCAAAACCTAGCACAACTTTTGCGTAAACTGGAATCCCATTGTCAAGTACAAACTGCCTTAGCCGCTTTGTCTCCCCAGTCTGCCCTGACTATTGATCGACATCCTCAACTTTCACAGGCGGAATTTTTTGAGAATTACTATGTGTGCCATCGCCCTGTAATTCTGACGGAGGCAACTAAAAATTGGCAGGCACTAAACCTATGGACACCTGAGTTTTTGCGATCGCAGTATGGACATATCGCCGTGGAAATTCAAGCTAACCGTTTGGCAAATCGTCGTTATGAAATTGATGTAGATGCTCATCGCCACAGCATAACCTTAGGGGAGTTTGTGGATATGTTGGCGGCAAATACCAATGATTACTACATGGTGGCTAATAATGGAAACTTGTCTAAAACCGAGTTGCGATCGCTACTAAATGACATTGAGATGTTTCCAGAGTACTTGGATCGTACTAAGGCTGAAAATGCTGCTTTCTTTTGGCTCGGTCCTGCTGGCACGGTTACGCCACTGCACCATGATGCCTGTAATCTTTTATTTGTGCAGATTTATGGGCGTAAGACCTGGAAGATTATCCCACCGTTCAACACACCTTATCTATATAACTATGAAGGAGTTTTTAGTGAAGTGGATTGTGAACAACCTGACTATGCTAAGTATCCGCTATTTAAGAATGTTTGTATGACTGAAGTAACCCTGGAGCCGGGTGAAGCAATTTTTATCCCCGCAGGCTGGTGGCATCATGTGCGTTCCTTAGATGTTAGTATCTCTTTATCCTTTACGAACTTTCTCTTTCCCAACGAATATACTTGGAACTATCCCCAAATCCGTCGCTAGAATATATTGCTTATGTCCAAACTTGGTAAACGTCCTAAAGCTTTAATTGCGATCGTTTCTTACAAATCCTTTACCGCCACCTTATTTGCCACTGCATCTTTGGGAATATTCCTTGCAGCTAAAAATTATGAGGGTTTAGAAAATTTGGCTGATTCCTTGGCTTTATCGGGCAAGCGGGGAATTATTGCTTGGGTGTTGGAAAAAATCTTGAATTTTGAACCTAGAAACTTAAAATTTAGTGCGATCGCCTTAGCAGTTTACAGTGGAGTCACAGCCATTGAAGCGGTCGGGCTGTGGTATGAAAAAGCTTGGGCAAGGTGGCTAGTGGTTGGGGTGGTGGGCATTAGTATCCCTCCCGAAATATTTGAATTATGGCATGGGGTATCGATCTTAAAGTTAGTGGTTTTTATCCTGAATTTAGGAATTTTGTGGTATCTCATCCGTGAATTTCCTAAAGAGCAGCCTCAAGAACAGAGTCAAGGCAAATCCGAGAAACCTAATGAATTGGCTGAAGATTAATTAAATTACCTTTATCCGTCACTAAGTTTTTTGATTGGTTTGACTGTACTGTTTTAACTATCTCCTAGGGTAAATAAAATTTTATTAGCGATCGCATCTATCCAATTTTCATCTTGTTTTGTATAACTGCGGGGAGCATTGGCACCTAAAATAATCAGCCCTTGATCGCCTAGGGGTTGAATAATCAAGCCTTGGGTATTTTCAGGCAGGTAATCAAATTCAATTCTGCCCGGATAAAGAGCTAGTTTCACCAGATATACAGGTTTTTGGGTTTTTAGTACCCGTTGAGCGATCGCTCCTAATTTCACTTCTTTATTACGGTGATATATCCCTCGTTTTAATAGAACTTTATCTTTGTACCAAACTATCATCACTTTGGTCGTGGTATTGGTTAGGAGGGTATGGGAAGCCCAAGCTAGTTCGGCTTTGACAGATGGCGTTAAATCACTATCAAATTCTAGTCCTTCTTCTCCTTCTAAAACTACAGCTTCAGGAATTTTAGGCTGTACCTGTTGCCATAGTAGCGTTACTAAAATTAGTATGGCACTTTCAATGATGGCTAAGGCATCGGAACGAGATTGAGATGCAGTCAAGGATGGAGTTAAAAACCGATTGAAGATTAATCCCAAACCTCCTAAAATCCCCACTGCCATTGGTAGAAATCGCAACATTCTGATCTAAAAGATAAATAATTTGAAAGATAAAAAAGATAAATTTAAGATTCAGCCTAGCAAAAATAAACAGAATCCTGCCAAACACTATAGGAACTATGCCAGCAAATTCCAGCACTCACGGGCAATTTCCCAATCCTCTTGGGTATGAATTACAAGAACTCGCACCGTAGATTCTGGAGTAGATATATCCTGATCCACAGGCGATCGCAGGTTTTTTTCTAAGTCGATTTCTAAGCCCAAAAAAGCAAATGCCTTACAGGTGGCTTCTCGAATTAATGGCGAATTTTCCCCTACCCCCGCCGTAAAAATTAAGACATCCAGTCCCTCCAGACTAGCAAGCATGGCTCCGATCGCTGATCTCAACCGATGAATGTAAATATCCATAGCTAATTTAGCCCGTTCATTCCCTTGGGCGATCGCTTCGATAATTTGGCGCATATCCCCAGAAATACCAGAAATACCGAGTAAGCCTGAACCTTTATTTAGTAGCTGTTCTAGCTGGTCTAAGTTGTAATTGCCAGCGCGTAGTAAGTAGATTAAAATGCCCGGATCAATGGAGCCAGAACGAGTCCCCATCATTAAACCTTCTAGGGGAGTAAAGCCCATAGTCGTATCAAAACTTTTACCCACTTTGACCGCTGCCAGAGAACAGCCATTCCCCAAGTGACAGTTAATCAAACGTAAGTCTTTAAGATTGCGATCGAGAATTTGGGCAGCCCGATTTACACAATACTCATGACTAATGCCATGAAATCCATAGCGACGAATACCTTGCTTTGTCCAATTATAATCACCTGAATAAATATAGGCAGGAGGCGGCAAATGACTATGAAAGGCTGTATCAAACACTGCTACTTGGGATACATCTCCGAAAATTTGCTCAATGGCGGTAATCCCTTCTAGGTTAATCGGATTGTGGATTGGGGCAAAACTGGCAAGGCGGGCGATCGCAGCTTTAACCTCAGATGTAATCACCACACTATTTTGATAATCTTGCCCACCATGTACAACCCGATGCCCAACCACACTAATGTCCCTAGGACTATCAATTACTTGATGTACCCCCTGCCACAGAGTCTCCAGCATGGCGATCGTATCATTCAAACGAGATGTGGAAACCCATGATTGCTGTTGTGTCTCACCGCCTTTAGTTTTAACCTTAAGTTCTGCCTTACCTTGCTGATGCGTCCAGTCAATTTGTGCCTCCCACACAGGTGTAATCGGATGGGGCAACATTTCGGTAATCTCGTAGAGACAACTCTTTTGACTGCTAGAGCCAGAATTTAGAATCAAAATTTTCATATATAACTTCTGAGTGAACCGCCACAGGAGGAGCTATCAAACTAGCTAAAATAATAAAATGCCAAACTAACTAAAAACTAACTGAAGGGAAAAGCTAAAAAGCTGATAGATTTTGAATGAAAACTAGCCAAAAAATCTTCAAAGTGCTGAATCCTATCTTAATTGTAATAGTTCTAGGAATTGCTTATCTAGCGATCGCCTATTACAGTATGCTCAACTATGCTTTTAAGGAACATCCCACAGTAGCATTTACTCCGGGGGCTGAGTTTTTTTATAGTCGTCAAGCCGATGCAAATTCAGAACCCCAAACACCACCTTTTCGCTATGTGGTTCTGGGTGATAGTACCAGTGTGGGACAAGGAGCAAAGGTACAGGCTGATAACTATAGCTCTCAGTATGCTCAATTGGTTTTACTTAAAAAATATCCTGCGATCAAAATCTATAACTTGGCTGTGAGTGGTGCCAAAACTAAGGATGTATTGTCTAAACAAGTGCAAGCAGCGATCGCCTTGGAGCCAAATCTAATCATGCTGTCCATTGGTGCCAATGATGTGACTGGTTTAACCGGTGCCGAGGAGTTTCAGCGTAATTACACGATGATTTTGCAGCAACTTACACGAACCAACGCCAAAATTGTTTTGCTCAATATTCCAGCTTTTTCCACTAGTCCATTACTCTGGGAGCCCTATCGCTCTGCTGCCCATTATCAAGCGGGGAAGTTTAATCAAATTATTGAGGCGATCGCTGCCACGGAACCAAGTATCAGAGTTGTGGACATTTATCGTGGTACCGAACCAGATTTCCGCAGATTTCCTAAATTGAATTTTTCCCAAGATCATTTTCATCCTTCTTCGGCGGGCTATGCTGTATGGACAAGGGTAATTGCCCAAACCTTAAATTAGTCTAGTTTTTTGGGGCTGATTATTGAAACTAACTATTTAGGAGAACGGAACTCAATCGTGTCTCGCTTCACTGTCATCTCAAAATCACCAAAGAAATCATGTCCTAGTAACCCAATTTGCAAAGCTGGAATAATCCCCACCAGCACGTTTTGGGCAACAATTCCCTCTACTTCTATTCTCGGTACATAGCCTAAGGGTAATTCCACATTATTCGCACCCACGGTATTAACTAAAGTTTTTGCTACAGGAACTATGCCCAGAGCCTGAGCCATATCGGTGGTGATGATCGTACCGCTAGCTCCGGTATCAACGATCATTTCAAAAATGCGATTCCCAAATTTGACATCAATCACGGGAATACCATTGTCACGGCGTTTAATTTTGGCTTGAAATACGCCATTGGGGAGTTGTCTGATTTGCTTAGAATTTTGTGTGGGATTATTGTTAGTAATTGAATTCGGCGATCCACATAAACTTGAGAGACTTATGACCTTACCCGACGAGTTGACAATATAACAACCATCATCTTTAGGGAAGGGTTTAGCGATCGCTTGTTGAAATATACTCGAAATAAAAGTGAAAGTTAGAGTAGGAATTATGATACACAGACTAGATAAAGCTTTCATGGTGATTCCTCCAATGATAAATCTACAGCTAAATTCACAGATAAAACGGTAGTCTTTGCTGCGATCGGCATTCTCCAACCCGAACCAAAGGCGCGATCACTAATTTTTAAGACTGGGGCAGCTTGACGGCGTTTAAATTCGGCTCGATTCACCAAATTTACCACTCGCTTCACAGTTTGCGGATCATGTCCAGTTTTAATAATTTGCTTAGGAGCTAGGCGATCGCTAATTAACTTTTCTAAAATATCATCTAAGATTTCATAGGCTGGCAGAGAGTCTTGATCGACTTGATCGAGTTTAAGTTCGGCACTGGGGGGTTTGGTTAAAATATGCTGAGGAATTAACTCCTGATTTTGATTTAACCATGCACAGAGCTTATATACCCTTGTTTTCAGCACATCGCCAATTACCGCTAAGCCTCCATTCATATCCCCATAGAGGGTACAGTAACCCACGGACATCTCCGATTTATTACCCGTAGATAATAGTAAATGCCCAAACTTGTTAGAGACTGCCATCAGAATATTTCCCCGAATCCGAGATTGCAAGTTTTCTTCGGTAATATCTTGATCTTTACCTCTAAATATTTCTGTTAAAGCCTGATCAAAGGCTGACATCATTGGCGCAATGGGAATAATTTGGGTAGAGATTTGCAGATTTTTAGCCAATTCTAAAGCATCGGAAATAGAGTGATCAGAACTATAGGGTGAGGGCATTAAAATCCCCAAAACATTTTCCCGACCTAAGGCTGCCGTAGCGATCGCCCCAACTAAAGCAGAATCGACACCACCGCTTAACCCCAATACTGCCTGTTTAAAGCCACACTTATGCGCATAGTCCCGCACACCCAATACCAGAGCATTCCAGATTTCAGATTCCGTGGAGTGATCAAACTGATCAAATGGTTCGGGTTTTGGAGCTATTAGGGAATGTAAATCTTGAGCCTCGTAATCGATAATTAATAAATCCGACTTAAAGCCTAAGCCCCTAGCGATCACTTCTCCCTTTTGATTCAAAGCCGCACTATGCCCATCAAAAATTAGTTCATCATTTGCTCCCACTTGATTAGCATAAATAACAGGGAGATTATGGGCGATCGCACTGTGACTGAGCATGGATTCCCTTAACTGGGGTTTACCTATGGCGTAGGGTGAAGCGGAAAGATTAACTAATAAATCGACGGATTGGGCAGCCAGATCAGCTACGGGATCATCCGCATAAAATCGTTTACCCCAAAACTTGTAGTCGTTCCAAATATCTTCACAGATAGTCACGCCAATACGAAGGGGTTGCTCTAAAGTTTGATTTGGGGTTTGATCTAGGCTTTGGTTAAGAATAAAGGAATTACTGCGATCGCCGGGAGCAAAGTATCGATCCTCATCAAATACATCGTAGGTGGGTAATAGCCGTTTATGAAAAACCTGTTGAATTTTGCCATGGTGCAACAACGCCGCACTATTAAATAAAGGCTTACTGCCAGTAATAGGGGCATGGGGATTGACCTCTACGGTACCAACCAAAACCGCAACGGATGCAGGTAATGTCTCAGCTAATAATTGCAAAGCGATCGCTAATTCTTGAATAAATCCATCATGAATTAATAAATCTCGGGGTGGATAGCCACACAAGGACAGTTCTGGCGTAATTAATAAACTGACATTTTGCTCAAAACACTGATTCGCAGTCCTTAATATCTGTCTTGAGTTTTCTGCTAAGTCGCCGATAGTTGGATTAAGTTGAGCGATCGCAATTTTCATGTTCTCTGGATAACTTTCAGTATAGATAGTTTCACTGGGAATTAAAAAGGGGTTATTCACCCCAGTTTTAACCACACCCTTAGTTAACTAGCATATAGAATAACTCTCTGATGGCTTTAGAAATTACTTTAGATCGAACTAATTTAATCTCTTGGGTAAATTCCCCGCCCCTTGGGGCGGCTTTCGATTAACATTCAGGAATGAGTGAATATAGAGCCTATTTGACATCTAAACCATTGGCTGTAAGCCTTTCACCTTCTACGATCTTAACTTGTTTTAGCAATTGACCTATATTCCGTACCCTTTCCCTATTGGGTCGTGAAAAACGGGATGTCTGTGTGCCTTCTATATCAAGAAAAGATACCAAATAGCCTCTATACTCCATCTATTTGGAGAATGGGCTAGAGAAAGTAATGGAGTGCTAAAGTTACCTATCCCTTCAGCCCAAATTTTTAGAGGTCTTGGTATCGATCCCCAGCCAATTGAACATACTAGCTGCGATACTTGAAACAATGAAAATTGGTGGATGGATACTGAAGGAAATGAGTGAGAAGGACATCCATACAGATAATTGGTTAGCAAAAAGGGTTAAGCCATATCTTTTTATGGAGCGAGTATAATTTAAGAGTTGCCTTTTGAGTATTGTTTTTATGCCAGAATTCAAGCTAAATGCACCTTGGGAACCTACAGCTGATCAACCCAAAGCGATCGCCCAGCTATTAGAGGGTTTAAATTCTGGCAAACGCTTTCAAACATTATTGGGAGCAACGGGTACGGGCAAAACCATGACGATCGCCTCCACCATTGCCAAATACCAAAAACCCACCCTAGTTCTGGCACATAATAAAACCCTTGCAGCACAGCTTTGTAACGAGTTGAGGGAATTTTTTCCCGATAATGCGGTGGAATATTTTATTAGCTATTACGATTACTATCAACCAGAGGCATACATTCCTGTTAGCGATACCTATATCGAAAAAACCGCTTCTATTAATAACGAAATTGATATGTTGCGGCATTCTGCCACGCGATCGCTATTTGAACGTAAAGATGTGATTGTAGTTGCTTCCATCAGTTGCATCTATGGTTTAGGAATGCCAGAGGAATATCTGAAAGCATCGATTCCCCTCCGAGTAGGAACGACTTTCGATCCTAGGGAATTACTGAAAGACCTCACCGCAGTGCAGTACGAGCGCAACGATCTAGAGCTGGGTCGAGGTAAATTTCGGGTCAGAGGCGATATTATCGAAATTGGTCCTGCCTATGAAGATCGGATTATTCGAGTAGAATTTTTTGGGGATGAGATTGAAGCTATCCGTTATGTCGATCCGATTACGGGCGAAATTCTATTGAGTTTAGAAGGACTGAATATCTATCCCGCAAAGCACTTTGTCACCCCTGAAGATAGACTCCAAGAAGCGATCGCCAATATTAGAACAGAAATGGATGAACGCATTGATGAGCTTACGAAAGAGAATAAATTATTAGAAGCACAACGTCTAGAACAACGCACCCGTTACGACTTGGAACTCCTAAGTGAAGTTGGTTTTTGTAATGGAGTGGAAAACTATTCTCGGCATCTAGCTGGCAGAAATGCTGGCGATCCTCCATCCTGTTTAGTGGATTATTTCCCTTTAGACAACTGGCTCTTAGTTGTGGATGAATCCCATGTTTCGATTCCGCAATTACGAGGTATGTACAACGGCGATCAAGCAAGGAAGAAAGTTCTAATCGATCATGGCTTTAGGCTGCCCAGTGCGGCGGATAATCGTCCTTTGAAAAGTGATGAATTTCTCAGCAAAATCAATCAATGTATTTTCGTTTCTGCTACCCCCGGAGACTGGGAATTAGAAGTTTCCGAGCAGGTGGTGCAGCAGATCATTCGACCAACGGGCATTCTTGACCCAGAGGTATTTGTGCGTCCGATTGAAGGGCAGGTGGATGATTTACTGGGAGAAATTAAACTGCGGGTAAGCAAAAATGAACGGGTGCTGATTACTACTTTAACTAAACGCATGGCGGAGGATTTAACTACCTATTTCCAAGAGCGCAATATTAATGTTAAATATCTGCACTCTGATATTAAATCCATTGAACGGATTGAAATTTTACAAGGACTAAGGCAGGGAGAGTTTGATGTTTTAATCGGCGTTAATCTGCTCCGAGAAGGGCTGGATTTACCCGAAGTTTCCCTTGTGGCAATTTTAGATGCTGATAAAGAAGGTTTCTTACGTTCCAATCGTTCCCTAATTCAAACCATAGGTCGAGCCGCCCGTAATAGCAATGGACAGGTAATTATGTATGCCGATCGCCTGACTGAAAGTATGGAATATGCCATCAATGAAACTGCCCGCCGCCGTCAAATTCAACTGGAACATAACTTAAAACACGGTATTACACCCAAATCTATTATCAAAACCTCTAACAATGGCATTCTGGATTTCCTTTCAATTTCCCGCCGCTTAAACGAACAACAGGCAGAATATACCGTTAAATCCTTTGATAGTATTCCCCTAGATAGCATTCCAGAGCTAATTGAACAACTGCAAACCCAAATGCAAGTAGCAGCTAAAAAGCAGGAATTTGAACAGGCAGCCCAACTACGCGATCGCATTAAAAATTTGCGAAATCAACTTTTAGGTAACAAAACTAAGTAAGAAAACCTAACTAAAAATCTCCAAAAGGAAAAGACTGAAAAGCAATAACTCTGCGTGATTTAGATCGAGATGCAGGATTTAACAACGGTGTTGAAACCGTAGTCACTTCCCCTGATGTTTTCATTTTGGCGTGAATGATGACTACAGAGCCGCCATTAAGTATAGGAGTAGTCAAACTAAAGAAAGGGTAGGAATTCCAGAGATGGCGTTAACGTCGATGCCAGTTAGCTAGAAACCTCAAAACCTGAGGCGGTATAGCGATCGCCACCAAAGTGGAAAAATGAATTTGCCCAGATCGTAGGGATTGCCATAGTTTATGGGTATAGGTACGAATATCCTCAGATTGATTAAGCCACTTACTCCCCAGTAGTAAAAGCTCATAGGCACGGTACTCTAAACCTACAGCATTATAAATATCCCAATACTTCTCGGCAATTTGATACCAAGCCATAGGAGTGACAAGACGGCTATTACTACCTAAATACTTGCGCCAGATATAAATAGGTTCAGGAATATTTGTATATTTAACTCCAGAGGCGATCGCCCGCATCCAAAACTCCACATCATGTAAATCCTTGACCCCAAAATTAGGATCATAACCGCCTAAAGACTGCCATAGCGATCGCTTTAAAGGAGTAGTTCCCAACAGCTTCCAATTTGAACTTAAGGAAAGTCTCTTTGCCCGCAGCATTACCCCTAAAGAAATATCATCAGGATTAATTTTCATAATAGAGTTCGTCCGATCCAGTCTCATATAGCTACCATAGACAAAACTTAATTCCGAATCATTGGAAAATGCCTGACTAATTAGCTTTAAAGCGTCAACTGGCAAAATATCATCGGCATCTAACGGCACTAAAATTTCTCCCTTAGCCTCGGAAAACCCTGTATTTCTAGCCACAGAAGAACCGCCATTAACCTCTCGCCAAATCACGTTAATAGGGCATTTAAGCTCTTGATTTAGTTCATTAAGTTCTAAGTCTTGACAAACTGCGATCGTAGGTTGATCAGTAGAAGCATCATTAACAATAATTATTTCTTGGGGTAGTAGTGATTGGGATAAAACACTATTAACCGCTTCACGAATTAGCTCACCTTCACGATAACAAGTAATTATGATGCTGATATTACCCATGGGTATTTGCAAATAGTTTGTACCTAATACTGAGGGGTAAAAATCTTAAACCAGTAATTATCAGAATTGATACATACTTCTTTAAAAACATGACAATTCCCCAGACTGAATATGCCTCCCAATTTAGTTTTAGCCAAACTCGCCAACTGAGACCAGATTGCGGTACAAACACTAATTTGAGAATATCTAAGGCTTTACCTTCTCCTAATAACCATTTTTGAGGATAAAGTTTTGATGCCCCAGCGATACTATGTACTCGACTTCTGGTATCAACATAAATTAAAAATCCTGTTTTTTGGGCAAGGATTAAATAAAGAGAATCACCACCATAATGGGGAGTAATTCTTAAATCAGGATAGCCGATTTTCTCAATTACAGAACGAGGCAAACAAACAATATTTCCACTCAGTAAATCGCAAGGTACAACCATATTTGCAGGAGGATTAATGAACCGGTATCCTTGCCATGTCTTAACTTTGCCGCCAAACACGATTAAATTAGGGTTTTCGGGTTCAACTCCTTGACATCCTACAATTACATCTTGATGTGTCTGAGCAAAGGTAACTAAATTATCAATAGTGCCTATACAATGCTGACAATCATCATTCAGCCAGATCAAGTATTCAGCTCCATGTTCGTAGGCATATTGCATTCCTAGAGTGATCGCCCCAGTCCACCACAAATTCCCATCTCCACTTAAAAGAATGACCTCAGGATAAAGCAATCGGATTGCCTCTGTTGAGCCATCACTAGAACCATCATCTACGATCACTATTTGATATTTTTGCAAATCTCCGTTAACCCGCAAATTTTCCAAACAAGCAAGGCTAAGATGCTTACGATTATGAATGGGGATAATTATATAAACGTTCGCTGTATTCATATTGAGGTTTGAGGACTACTAGGTAAGGAGGGGGCACAGATGGTGAAGAGTTTTGCTTGAATATCAGTATTGTAATGATGGATGAATAATTAAATAGCTCCAATATGATTCTCTAACTTTTTGGAAAAAGAAAGAGTTTTCCTGACAAGATGAGCAACCCTTTGCCTTAAAGTGCAATTAAATCATTCAATATGATTAGTCTGTCAAGATTCCTTACCCACAGCTTTATGTCCTTTTTGGGGTAAAACACAACCGTAAGCTTTGCAGAAAAATCAACACATTATCGATACACACTTGGTAAAGATTGCCATAACCTCAATGCTGCATCTTGACTACCAAGGTATACACCAATAATTTCTCTGATTTGGCGATCAATTGCTAACCAAATCCATACTTTATTTTTACTATTGTTTACAAATGACCAAAGTTCATCACACTCTATCGTCAGCCTCACCTTTTTTTTAGCTATCACTTTGACATGTTGTTCTACACTTCGTGATTGCCCATTAATATAACTTTATACCCACTGCCTTGAAATATTGCTAACCCGCACAATTGGTCTCATCACAATTCGTTCTAAAAGTAGTTTGCCAATTAGCTCAGTTTTTGCTTTTGATATTGGTTGATTCTGGGGAATGTGATCGTTTGTTCTCTCCAAGAATTTTAAGTGCTATATATACTTAGTTATTGATCTCAATACAAGAGAAATTATCGAATGTTCTGTTGGTGATAGAAGTCGTAAATCTGCTCTTAAACTTTGGCAGAGGTTACCTCCTATTTACCGTCAGTATACTGTTGCTTATAATCACTTTTGGCAGGTTTACTCTAAAGTAATTAATAATTTAATTCCTTGTATACGTCATCGTGCTGTGGGTGAGAAGAGCGGTCAAACTAATCCTATTGAAAGATTAAATAATACTTTTCGTCAACGCATTTCTCTTTTGGTGCGACAAACTCTGTCTTTCTCTGGGAAGTTAGGCAATCATATTGGGGCTATTTGGTACTTTATTCATGACTATAATGCACGTCTTGCAATGATTTGTCACTTTTCACTACTTCTAACCTTGCAGCCTCTGAGTAATTCATCGAGTATTTCTTTATAACGCTGAGATTCAAGCTAGGCTTTGCTTTCTTTATCAGCATCCCTACATCTTTAGAACTATCATTATTTGAATATCCATTAAGTCTACAAAAGGAAAAACAGAAAAGAGGTAGTTATGTTTTACTACCTCTTTTCGTTAAATATTAAGCTTGGCACCGAGCTATTTTCCCATAGAGCTACCCCTAAAGTATCTTCACCGTAACAGCATTTCACACCTGAGTTCGGGATGGATCAGAGTGGTTCTACTGCACCATAAGCACCAAGCAAATCACTAAGGCTTAATTTACCCAAAACCTTAAAAGCTGCACAGTAATAGTCATGTAAATTAAATGTATTAGCTAACAATTATTGAGGACAAGCCCTCGGTCTATTAGTACTTCTTGGCTACATACATTACTGTACTTCTACCTAAAGCCTATTAACGGGTATTCTGCCCGTGACCTTACTGACTTATGTCATGAGAGTACTCATCTTGAGGTGGGCTTCCCACTTAGATGCTTTCAGCGGTTATCCACTCCGCACATGGCTACCCAGCGTTTACCGTTGGCACGATAACTGGTACACCAGCGGTGCGTTCCTCCCGGTCCTCTCGTACTAAGGAGGAGTCCTCTCAATACTCTTGCGCTTGCACCGGATATGGACCGAACTGTCTCACGACGTTCTGAACCCAGCTCACGTACCGCTTTAATGGGCGAACAGCCCAACCCTTGGCACGTACTTCCGCACCAGGTTGCGATGAGCCGACATCGAGGTGCCAAACCTCCCCGTCGATGTGAACTCTTGGGGGAGATCAGCCTGTTATCCCTAGAGTAACTTTTATCCGATGAGCGACGGCCATTCCACGCTGTGCCGTCGGATCACTAAAGCCGACTTTCGTCCCTGCTCGACTTGTTGGTCTTGCAGTCAAGCTCCCTTATGCTTTTGCACTCTGCGGCTGATTTCCGACCAGCCTGAGGGAACCTTTGCGCGCCTCCGTTACAATTTAGGAGGCGACCGCCCCAGTCAAACTACCCGCCTGAAACTGTTCCTCTCCCAGATTCATGGGTAAAGGTTAGAATCCTAGCCTCTCCAGAGTGGTATCTCACTGTTGACTCCGATATCCCCACAAGGACATCATCATAGTCTCCCACCTATCCTGCGCAAGAGAAGCCCGAACCCAATTCCAAGTTATAGTAAAGCTTCATAGGGTCTTTCTGTCCGGGTGCAAGTAGTCCGTATCTTCACAGACAATCCTATTTCGCCGAGTCTCTCTCCGAGACAGCATCCAAATCGTTACGCCTTTCGTGCGGGTCGGAACTTACCCGACAAGGAATTTCGCTACCTTAGGACCGTTATAGTTACGGCCGCCGTTCACCGGGGCTTCGGTCGCCAGCTTCACTTGCGCTGACCGACTTCCTTAACCTTCCGGCACTGGGCAGGCGTCAGCCCCTATACATCGTCTTACGACTTAGCAGAGACCTGTGTTTTTGGTAAACAGTCGCTTGGATCATTTCACTGCGACCCACGTCTTAGGTGGGCACCCCTTCTCCCGAAGTTACGGGGTAATTTTGCCGAGTTCCTTAGAGAGAGTTATCTCGCGCCCCTTAGTATTCTCTACCTACCCACCTGTGTCGGTTTGGGGTACGGGTGTATGTTTTCATCGCTACCTAGCTTTTCTTGGCACTATCTTCACCATGTAGAGTTCGTAAACTCTTCCCAATCCATTAAGGGTATGGCTTATCATCATGCGTCCCTAGTTTGCTCCAACATATCAGTCAGGGAATATTAACCCTGTATCCATCGACTACGCTTTTCAGCCTCGCCTTAGGTCCCGACTAACTCTACGTGGACGAGCCTTGCGTAGAAAGCCTTGGGTTTTCGGGGCATTGGATTCTTACCAATGTTTGCGCTACTCAAGCCGACATTCTCACTTCTGTTTCGTCCACATCTGCTTACGCTAATGCTTCTCACTATTACAGAACGCTCCCCTACCGATTAATAAATTAATCTCACAGCTTCGGTGCATCGCTTAGTCCCGTTCATTTTCGGCGCGGGAACACTTGACCAGTGAGCTATTACGCACTCTTTTAAGGGTGGCTGCTTCTAAGCAAACCTCCTGGTTGTCTCTGTATTCCTACCTCCTTATCCACTTAGCGATGTCTTGGGGACCTTAGCTGGTGATCTGGGCTGTTTCCCTCTTGACCATGGAGCTTATCCCCCACAGTCTGACTGGTTGTGTGTGCATCTGGTATTCAGAGTTTGATTCGATTTGGTACAGATCTCTCCGCCCGCACCGAGTCAGTGCTTTACCCCCAGACTATAATCACAACCGCTATGCCTCAACATATTTCGGGGAGAACCAGCTAGCTCTGGGTTCGATTGGCATTTCACCCCTAACCACAGGTCATCCGCTGATTTTTCAACATCAGTCGGTTCGGACCTCCACTTGGTGTTACCCAAGCTTCATCCTGCCCATGGTTAGATCACCCAGGTTCGGGTCTATAAACAGTGACTATCGCGCTTTTCACACTCGCTTTCGCTTTGGCTCCAGCATTCCCGCCTTAACCTGCCACTGCCTATAAGTCGCCGGCTCATTCTTCAACAGGCACACGGTCAGACGTTAAATCGTCCTCCCATTGCTTGTAAGCTTACGGTTTCATGTTCTATTTCACTCCCCTCTCGGGGTTCTTTTCACCTTTCCCTCGCGGTACTGGTTCACTATCGGTCACAGATGAGTATTTAGCCTTACCGGGTGGTCCCGGCAAATTCACACGGAATTTCTCGTGTACCGTGCTACTCAGGATACAGCTAGCTCAACTTAGTTTTTGACTACGAGGTTTTCACTCTCTATGACTTGTCTTTCAAACAATTCGTCTAACTTTGTTGATACATGTTGCTGTCCTATAACCCCAGTTAGTCATGCCAACTGGTTTGGGCTCTTTCCCGTTCGCTCGCCGCTACTAGGGAAATCATTATTTATTTTCTCTTCCTCCAGCTACTAAGATGTTTCAATTCGCTGGGTTTGCTCTTTCCCGTCTATGTATTCAACGGGCAGTATATAGGGTTGCCCCATTCGGAAATCTTTGGCTCAAGGCTTGTTTCCAGCTCCCCAAAGTGTATCGTCGGTAACCACGTCCTTCATCGCCTTCCTGTGCCTAGGTATCCACCGTAAGCCCTTTGTAGCTTGACCACAATTTGCTTTGTTCGCTTTACATTGATATCTACTTGCTTGTTTTCATTTTGTTCTTTCTAGTTACCCAGAAAAGAACTTTTTGAAAAGTTACTTTTGACTATTACTATGCAGTTTTCAAGGTTCTGACTGGAATTTTCCAGCAGTCTGTCTTGTTTTCACAAGATTAGTTGCTGTACATTTTACTATTGCCTATGTTTCAGTGGAGGTAAGCGGACTCGAACCGCTGACATCCTGCGTGCAAAGCAGGCGCTCTACCAACTGAGCCATACCCCCTTTAAGAAGTTTTATGTCTATCACTTCTTTAGTGGGCCATCCTGGACTCGAACCAGGGACCTCACGGTTATCAGCCGTGCGCTCTAACCAGCTGAGCTAATAGCCCTCTTGTTAGTTGAACTAGACATAGTTTGAAAGCTTTGCTGTTGACTTCGACCGACCTTGGGATTGCTTACTACTGACTTATTACTGTATTGTTTCGGTCTAGTAGAAGTAGGTCTCCCTAAAAGGAGGTGATCCAGCCGCACCTTCCGGTACGGCTACCTTGTTACGACTTCACCCCAGTCATCAGCCCTGCCTTAGGCGCCTTCTTCCTTGCGGTTAGAATAACGACTTCGGGCGTGACCAACTTCCATGGTGTGACGGGCGGTGTGTACAAGGCCCGGGAACGTATTCACCGCAGCATTCTGATCTGCGATTACTAGCGATTCCGCCTTCACGTAGGCGAGTTGCAGCCTACGATCTGAACTAAGACTGGGTTTACGAGATTAGCTTGTATTCGCATACTTGCGACTCTTTGTCCCAGCCATTGTAGTACGTGTGTAGCCCAAGACGTAAGGGGCATGCTGACTTGACGTCATCCCCACCTTCCTCCGGTTTGTCACCGGCGGTCTCTCTAGAGTGCCCAACTGAATGATGGCAACTAAAAATGAGGGTTGCGCTCGTTGCGGGACTTAACCCAACATCTCACGACACGAGCTGACGACAGCCATGCACCACCTGTCTCTATGCTCCCGAAGGCACTCCCACCTTTCAGCAGGATTCATAGGATGTCAAGTCTTGGTAAGGTTCTTCGCGTTGCATCGAATTAAACCACATACTCCACCGCTTGTGCGGGCCCCCGTCAATTCCTTTGAGTTTCAATCTTGCGACCGTACTCCCCAGGCGGGGTACTTAACGCGTTAGCTACGGCACTGAGAGGGTCGATACTCCCAACACCTAGTACCCATCGTTTACGGCTAGGACTACTGGGGTATCTAATCCCATTCGCTCCCCTAGCTTTCGTACATGAGTGTCAGTTTTGGCTTGGCAGGACGCTTTCGCCGCTGGTGTTCTTCCCAATATCTACGCATTTCACCGCTACACTGGGAATTCCTCCTGCCCCTACCATACTCTAGCTCACCAGTTTCTATCGCTTTTACGGAGTTGAGCTCCGCGCTTTAACAACAGACTTGATGTGCCACCTGCGTACGCTTTACGCCCAATAATTCCGGATAACGCTTGCATCCTCCGTCTTACCGCGGCTGCTGGCACGGAGTTAGCCGATGCTTATTCTTCAGGTACCGTCATTATCTTCCCTGAAAAAAGAGGTTTACAATCCACGAACCTTCATCCCTCACGCGGTATTGCTCCGTCAGGCTTTCGCCCATTGCGGAAAATTCCCCACTGCTGCCTCCCGTAGGAGTCTGGGCCGTGTCTCAGTCCCAGTGTGACTGGTCATCCTCTCAGACCAGTTACTGATTGTCGCCTTGGTGTGCCGTTACCACTCCAACTAGCTAATCAGACGCAAGCTCATCTACAGGCTATAAATATTTCACCTCTCGGCACATCGGGTTTTAGCGACCATTTCTAGCCGTTATCCCCGTCCTATAGGCAGATTCTTACGCGTTACTCACCCGTCCGCCACTAAGTATTGCTACTCCGTTCGACTTGCATGTGTTAAGCATACCGCCAGCGTTCATCCTGAGCCAGGATCAAACTCTCCATGATGTTGTTGAGTTGAGTTGCTCGTTTTTTGCGTTTCTTAAACGCTTTTTTGCTTGAATTTCTTCAAATTTTCTTTGACGAAGTTTTCTTGCTTGGCTTTCAAACTATTGAGTTGTCTATGGTTCAGGCGTTTCGGCTTTTCTTAACCGTTTTGCGCTTATTGAATATAACAAAGCTATATCGGTTTGTCAACTGTTTCGCTTATTGTTTTTTTGGAAACTGAAATATGATCTGGTCTGACTGATAGTGGGGTATGAAATGTCAAGGCACCGACTCGTCTATTATCAACCTTATAGTTTTTCTTTTTAGTAGGTATGAGTTCAAGTAGGTCTGATTCAACTTGAGTTAATAGTGCTAAAAAGGTCTTTGTTTCTAGTTCCATCTTTTGGGCTAATGTAGCTAGCAAAATTGGTTGACCAAAACAATCTCTACCTGCTTTAGTTTCTGCTTCTGTAAACCAGACTCGATAAAGATTTTGAGTGAATTCATAGGCGGAGATAGTAGGAACTTTGATTAACTTGGCTTGGTCAAGGCTTATGGCTTGCTCTTTGATCTGATCAACTAAATCGGCAAAGCTTAATTCGCCCTTGTTTTGACTTGCTAGTTCACGATAGTGATTGGCTAGGGCTTGGACAAGGGGTTTAATCGGCGCAGGAATTCGATAATGTTCAGTTTTGTAGGGGGCTTTTTTACCCCTGCCACCAAGGGCGTTTTTATTAGGCATTTGATTAATTAAATATGGTACCAAGATTAGATTGCTAGTTTAGTACAGATTTACGATCTAAGCAATACATGGTACCAATTATTATAATCTTGCTTAACTCTTTAGGTTGTCGGGGTGATTAGTACTTAAAATCCAATTTTTTGTTTCTGAATTAGACTCCGCAGATTCTAAAGGTTTGAATTCATAGATGTCTTCTAACCTGTGATAAATCTCTGATGAAACTGTGATGTTACCTATAGGGCTTAGGGAGACTAAATGCTGGCAGTAATCAACTGTGTCGCCCCATACATCGTAGATATATTTGTTTTTGCCGACGATTCCTGCAATTACATTACCTGAGTGAATACCTGTGCGAATATTTAACTGAAAGCGGCGATCATGGTTAAACCTCCGCACGATCGCAGACATTTCAATGGCAAAATCTATAGCTCTTTTATCGTGATCGAGGTAGGGTAGGGAAAGTCCACAGACAGCCATGTAGCGATCGCCTATGGTTTTAATTTTTTCAATGCCGTATTTTTCGGCTGCTTCATCGAAGGCACCCACTAGATCATTGAGAATACTCACAACTTCATAGGCACTTAAGGAGGCTTCAAGTTTAGTAAATCCTGTGATTTCTGCAAACAGTACGGCAACATTGGCAACTCTTTCCGCAATATTTCTCTCGCCTCGTTTCAGTCGTTTAGCGATTGCTAGGGGAAATACGCTTAATAGCAGCCGTTCATTTTCTAGGTTTTTTTGTTCTACTAATTCAGTCTGGGCGCGCAGGCTATTGACCATGGCATTAAAGGATTTTGCCAGTTCCCCAAATTCATCTTGGGAGTTTAGGGGAACAATGGCATCTAGTCTGCCTTTTTCAATTTTTAGGGAATTAGCAATTAATTGGTTAATGGGTTTTACAAATAAATATGCCAGCCCCATAGCTAATAGGGTAACTACTAGCATCAGGATAGTGGCAGAAATCAGCAGTTGTCGCTCAAAGGCTTTGATTGGGGCATATGCTTCATCTAAATCTATTTCAGATAAGATCACCCAATCTAGTTCATCAATGCGTAAGGGCGCATAGGAACTTAAAACGGGAATGTTACGATAGTCGTTAATAATTTGGATACCCTTTTTTCCTGCTATGGCTTCTTTGGAACCAACGGTTGCCACTTTCTGCTCTAGGATCGATGTTTCAAATTGCTGGATGCGCTTAAGGATTTTTTCGCTGACATCAAGCGATCGCAGCGTTTCAAGATACTGATTAGGGGTCTCGACTAAAAATCTGGATACCGATCGCATTAAATAGTCCTGTCCAACTAAGTAAGTCTCGCCGCTTTTGCCTAAGCCATCACTTTCCCAGTTTCGATTTCCTGTCATCACATTATTGATTTCATTAACGGGAATTTGCACGGCGATCGCCCCGATAAACTGGGACTGATCAAAAATTGGTGTAGCTATAAATGCCGCAGGCGCACCGTAGGATGGAGCATAGGACTCAAAGTCAATGATGCGGGCATAGTCTCGTTCTTTTTCTTGACGGACTTGAGTAATGAGTCGGGCTAGATTGGTTTCATTATAGGCATCTTGTCTGAGGCTGGTGGAATAGTCTGTTTCTTTATAAACCGTATAGACAATTCTGCCTTCAGGGTTAATTAAAAACAGGTCGTAATAGCCAAATTTCTCAATAATATTGCGAAAAATCGGATGATAGCGGGCATGAACTTTGCTATAGGTACTACCATCTTTGGCATCATCTAATAAGTGCTTTTTACCGACAGGATAGGGATTAGCCGCAATGTATTGGGATTGTAAATATCGAGAGGCTAAGGCTTTAGGTTCAAAGAATTTCAGAACAGAGCCAGTCGGTTGAATGCTTGAGTCAGCTTTGCTAAGTCTGGCTAGAAACTGATCACGGTAATATTCATCTAGTTTTGGCTGCAACTTATCAATATTTTTGGGGTTTTGTGCTAATTGACTATAACCAGCATCAAATTCTTTTAAAGAATCAATGACAAACGGACTTTTACCTAGGGTTTGAACATGGTTGCGGAGGGTCTGAAAGTAGGACTCTATTTGGTATGCCTTAGATGCCCTAACACTAGTTAGTTGGTTAAAAACTCGATCAGTAAGATTGGATTTACCGCTTTGATAGCTAATGTATGCTGTCACTAGAATAGAGCAACTGCTGACTACCAATAGCATGATAATCAACTTGGATTTAATGCTTAAATGGGTGAGCGATCGCATGGGGGAGATTTAGCTTCGCTCCTAAATAAAATTTGGCTTCTTTAGGCTAGGTTAGCTAGAGCTATGGCATTGTTTAAATTTATACAATTATTAGTTAGTTTGAATGTATTTTGAGAATGGTATTATCAAAGAACCCAGTAAAGCTTATGCCGATGTAGCACAGTGGTAGTGCAACTGATTCGTAATCAGTAGGTCGCAGGTTCAAATCCCGTCATCGGCTTTATTTGTTTTATCCTTGAAGAATGCTGACTACTCCTAAATCACAATCTAATTCTCCTCAGATTTCTCAGAAAATTAATTCTCAGGAAATTAACTGGCAACCAATTATCAAAGAGTTTGAAGCAATTCTGGGCAAAAAAAATGTGGTTCGTACCCGTGAAGATTTAGTTGCCTATGAATGTGATGGCTTAACTAGCTATAAACAGCAGCCAGCCTTAGTGGTTTTGCCTAGGTCAACCCAAGAGGTATCAGAGGTTTTAAAGGTGTGCGATCGCTATGGCATTGCTTTTGTGGCTAGGGGTGCAGGTACAGGTTTATCAGGGGGAGCTTTACCGATTCAAAATTGCGTGCTGATTGTTACAGCCTTGATGAAGCGAATTTTAGAAGTGGATTTGGAAAACCAGCGAGTTATAGTCCAGCCGGGGGTAATTAATAACTGGGTCACTCAAGCTGTTAGTGGGGCAGGGTTTTACTATGCGCCTGATCCTTCTAGTCAAATTATCTGTTCGATTGGGGGCAATATTGCCGAAAACTCTGGAGGTGTGCATTGCCTAAAATATGGAGTCACAACTAATCACGTTTTGGGCTTAAAAGTAGTTCTCCCCAATGGGGACATTATTGATGTCGGTGGTAAAATTCCCGAAATGCCCGGTTATGATCTCACGGGTTTATTTGTTGGTTCCGAAGGTACCTTAGGTATTACTACGGAAATTACTCTAAAGATTCTGAAAACTCCTGAAGCAGTACATGTACTTTTAGCTGATTTTGAGAGTGTTGAAGCTGCAGCCAGCACAGTTTCTGACATTATCAGTGCGGGTATTATTCCTGCGGGTATGGAAATGATGGATAACATGAGTATTAATGCTGTAGAAGATACTGTTGCCTCTGGTTGCTATCCCCGTGATGCGGAAGTAATTCTACTTATAGAAATAGATGGATTAGCTGTGGAAGTTGCAGAATATGCGATTCAAGTGGAAGCGATCGCCCGTAAAAATGGAGCCAGAAATATTACAACTGCGATCGAGCCTGAACAACGCTTGAAACTATGGAAAGGACGAAAAGCAGCTTTTGCGGCAATGGGAAAACTCAGCCCTGATTACTATGTCCAAGATGGCGTGATTCCCAGAACAAAGTTACCTTTTGTGTTAGCAGAAATCGCCGCTTTAGGTGATCTGCATGGCTATAAAGTCGCCAATGTGTTTCACGCGGGTGATGGTAACTTACATCCCTTAATTTTGTATGATAACTCCCAACATGGGGCATTAGAAAAAGTAGAAACCCTAGGTGGCGAAATTCTTAAACTCTGCGTTCGGGTTGGGGGCAGTATTTCGGGAGAGCATGGGATTGGGGCTGACAAAAAATGCTATATGCCAGAGATGTTTAACAAGGCTGATCTTGAAACTATGCAGTGGATTAGGCAAGTCTTTGATCCTAAAAATATCGCCAACCCGGGAAAGGTTTTACCGTCGCCCCGAACCTGTGGTGAAGGAGCTAAACCACTAACTTCTCATTCCCAGTTTCCAGAAATTCCTAGATTTTAGTTCTTTTTAGTTTGGTATTTCTACCTCCTCTACTTAATTACTAACGGAAACTTTAGATAAAATCTCTTGTAATAGGCTAATTTTGATCGGTTTGGTTAAATATTCAGCCATCCCTGCGGCTAGACAAACTTCTCGATCTTCCTGCATAGCATTAGCGGTAAGGGCAATAATCATTGGGCGATCAGGTGGAGACCATTGAGCAAAAATTTCATGTGTAGCGGTTAGTCCATCCATAACTGGCATCTGTATATCCATGAATATCAGATCATAGTGCCTATGGTGCAGAGCTTCTAATACCTCTACCCCGTTCTCTACCACATCAGCAATATATCCTAGGTAAGACAGCATTTTAAGCATTACCTTTTGATTGACGATATTATCTTCAGCCAACAAAATCCTTAAAGAGTTGGGGCTTAAAGGTTGAGGTAAGGTGTTAGCTGGTAGGTTCTGTTCTAAGGATTGTACTGGCGTACATTTATCCCAAGGTTGTGTCTGGATATAGAACGAGAAGGTTGAGCCTTTACCTACCGTACTGGTAACTTTAAGATCACCACCCATCAAATTAACAAAGCTTTTACTGATGGCTAATCCTAATCCTGTTCCTTCCTGCGATCGCCCGCCATTACCCTGAGATTGGAAAAATCCCTCAAAGACTCTATGTAAATTCTCAGATTCAATACCTATACCCGTATCTTCAACTTCAAAATATAGATAGGTTTCTTGTTGCTGATCTTGTTGATTATATTGGCGATCGTATTTAGAAACCCGCAAGGTTATGTGTCCTGCGGTGGTGAACTTGATGGCATTATTGAGGAGATTAATTAATATCTGCTTTAGTTTCATCTCATCGCTGTAAAGAGTTAGCTCCAGATCGGGAGCTAGTTCAAATATTAAAGTCAGTCCCTTTTCCTTGGCTCGATGTTCCAACAATTCCCTGACACTTTTTAATAAATCTTGAAGATCAAAACCTTGACAATTTAGAGTTTCCTTACCTGCTTCAATTCTTGATATTTCCAGAACACTATTGATTAGGGCAAGGAGGTGTTCAGCACTGCGATAGATTGTGTTGACCTGTTCACGGATATCTGGAGGCGTGGTGTGATCGTAGAGCATAAGTTGGGTAAACCCTAGAACCGCATTTAATGGAGTTCTGAGTTCGTGACTCATGTTGGTAAAAAATGCCGTTTTAGCTTGACTTGCTGTCAGTGCTTCTTCCTTTGCCTGTTCCAATTGTTCATTAGCAAGACTGAGTTCTTGGGTGCGCTCCGCTACTTTTTGTTCGAGGGATACACTGAGGTTTTCCAGTTCAGTATTAATAGCTGTTAATTCTTCATGCTTTAAATTCTCATAGTCCCGTAATTGAGCGATCGCTGTAATCAGAGTTTGCGCCAAAAAGCCAATTTCATGATTAGGTAAGGCTTGAGGTAAGTCAATTTCCCCTGTTTGATGGCTGCGGGAGATCGCATCATTTAGACGTTTGAGCGGCTGTAACACCGATTTTTGCAACAGGATCACCATGAAACCAAGAATAGTAATAGTACCAATTAACATGGTGACGGTTGAGGTTAGAAAAATTTGCCAAGCGTCCTGTTGACTTTGATAAAGATCGATCGCAATGACAGATAAGCCACGTTTACCTTGCTTTTTAAATATGTGACTGGCAAAAGGTACCATGTGGACAAGAGCAATGCGGTCATGGATTTTAGTCCTCTGGGTAATTTCCATACCACTATTCTTTGCCTGATCAATTGCTGCAGCTAAATCTGGGTGCATGGCAGCATAGGGCAGAGGCTCATCAAAATATTCATTGTGGGCGATGGTTTTTCCATCAGGATCAACAATTGCTACTTCTAGTACCGTGGGTAAGGTACCAAAATTTTGGGTCATCCGTTCTAAAATGTCGAGATTTCCATATTCCAATAGTCCTTCCGTGGCAAACTCCAAGCTGCGGGCGATCGATTGTGCCCTTTTCTGCCCTTGTATTTCTAAATCTCCTTGGACATTGCGATAGTTAATCCATAGGGTTGTCATACCAACCAGAATAAGTGATATGCCAAACCCACCTAGTAACTGTCGGGATAGACTTTTACTCATGGCTGCCAATCATTAATAGCTTTAAGGACAAATTCAGAATTAATTTCCACATCATCTCTGATAATTCGCCCATGGCGCTGATCGGCGCGTAACAGTTTGGCGGATTCTGCCGTTGCTTCACGCAAACGCCCATTAGGTATAAACATCCGTCGATTCATGGCAATGTCACCTTTAATTAAACCACTATAGTCCCTAGCAACTATTGCCTTAGTTTGTTTGATTTCCCTAGCGATCGCCTCAAATACTTGATCAGGATTAGTTTCTACGGCATGAATAGTATCAAACCACGCCAAAATAAACCGAGACAACCAATCTTGATTATCCTTAAGTACAGTAGATCGGGTTGCTAAACCATCAATTACCAAACTATCCACATCCTTGGTGGTAAAAATAACCTTGCCGTCAATGTCCTTAGCCGTTTTACTTAAATTTGGTTCCCACATTACTGCCGCATCAAGAAGTCCCTGTTCGAGTAGGTTACTACTTCTTTCGTTGGAGACATCTTGGATTGTGACATCCTCTGGTTTGAGATTATGGGACTTTAGAGCCTCTAATAAAATTAAATGGGCAACGGTACCGAGCTTTGCGCCAATGCGTCCACCTTTTAATCCCTTTACGGAGTTAAAACCCTGCCTAGCCACAATGCCATCGGAACCAGCAGAAATGTCTGTAACCATTATAAATACTGGTTTATCATTGGCGGGATCAACCTGCATTACTTCCCAAAGCGGTACAAAACTGGCATCCTGCGAACCCCGCATTGTGGCACGAATATTATCCTGTTGATTGTTAAAATGAACTAACTTAACTTCTAGTCCTCGCCTGGCAAAAATACCTGAGGAACGAGCATATAGGGCAATGGAGTATCCCACCCAGTTATTAATACCTATGCTCAGAACCTGACGATTTGGTAACTGATCACAACTGCCTGCTAAACAACTAAGACTAAGACTGATTACAAATAATCCTAATAAATGCGATCGCAGGTTTGCCCTCCAAGCAATCACCTTGGGAATCCTTTGCCAAAGAGAGATGAGGTTAAGTCTGAGCATGGGATTTAGGACTATTGAAGGAGTGAGGGGAGTAGATCAATTATTAATTAGGTTAGACAAAAAGGCGAAAAGTTATGTGATTATATTCCACATACTCCCTTCATACTCTAAAAAATAGACTTAATTAAGTGGAGCACAGCCCCTACACCCCCGATACTTACTATAATCCTTCACTGGGAAAGGAGTATGTGATAAATTAGCGCATAAAAACTAATTAAAAATTAAATTTAAGATGCTACTTCTAAATCGTTACCAGTGGACTGTGTTGTTTGCTGCATGGCTAGGTTGGGGCTTTGACATTTTCGACGGACTTTTGTTCAACTATGTTGCGCCTAATTGCGTACCGACTTTGTTGGGCTTGACTATTGGCTCACAACCAGCTAAGACAGCCACGCTTTTTTGGACTGGAATTCTGACTTCAGTTCTTTTAGTGGGATGGGCGGGCGGTGGCATAATTTTTGGATATATAGCAGATCGTATTGGCCGCAGTAAAACCTTACTCTTAACCATGGTACTTTATGCTTTAGGAACTGCTTGTTGTGCATTCGCCCCTAATATTTGGATATTGATGACATGTAGAGTGATCGCAAGTTTGGGGATTGGCGGTGAGTGGGCGGCTGGGGCATCAATGGTGGCGGAAGTTGTTCCAGAAAAATCACGAGTAGCCGCTGGTGCCCTTTTATATACATCGGCACCCGCTGGCTTGTTGCTAGCTACCTTCGTAAATTACCAAATTGCAGGAGTTATTCTTGCCGGCAGCCCTGAAATATCTTGGCGTTTTGTATTTTTAACAGGATTAATTCCGGCGGTTATCGCTTTTGTCATGCGCTTATTTGTAAAGGAGTCTGAACGTTGGAAGAATACAGTTGCCAATACCAAGCCCCCTAAGTTGGTCGAACTTTTCAATCGTCAAAATTTACCTTTAACTATCAGTGGTTTTTTAATGGCAGTAACGGCTTTACTGACTTGGTGGAGTTGTAATGCTTTTATCCCAGTGGTTGCTACAGGATTAGCCAGAACGGCTGCGGTCGATCAGGGGTTGAGCCAAACTGCCACTTTTGCCCTAGTCGAGCATTGGAAGGTAATTGCTACCAACAGTTTTAACTTGGGAGGCTTTATCGGTACTCTTCTCACAATTCCTGCTGCTAAATATTTAGGACGGAAGCGCATGTTTAGTACATATTTTATTCTTTCCTCAGCAGCTATTTTAATGACATTTGGTCTGCCACTGCCACCTGAAGTTCGCCTTTATATGTATTTTGCGATCGGCTTAACGGTTTTTGGGATATTTGGGAGCTTTACTTATTATCTACCCGAACTCTTCCCCACAAGGCTAAGAGCAACTGGCTCAGGTTTTTGTTATAACACTGGTAGATTAATAGCAGCTATCGGCCCATTTTTAGTGGGAACGATCGCTTCCCGTGGAGAGAATGCTTTGAGCAGCAGTTTACAAGTTCTTTTTTGCATTGGATTTGTCCCTTTAATCGGTTTGGCTTTTATGCCTTGGGTAATTGAAACTAAGGATCGGGTTCTAGCGGACTTCGAGCCTATTTCCTGATCCACTCGGTCAGAAAATTCTTCGGGAGCATATTGTGATGGAGAAGAAAATTTTGCTTCGATTTCATATAGAGCCTGTTTCATATTTATTATGAGCAAGATGTATGATGCTTAGAAAATGCTAAATCCATACTCAAGTAGCCTAACAGATAAAGAATGGGAAATTATAGAACCATTGCTCCCAAAGAAAAAGCAAACTAGACCGCCAACTTGGACAAAAAGACAAATTTTAGACGGCATACTCTACCAACTCAAAAACGGTTGTAATTGGCGAGATATGCCCCGAGACTTACCAGCATTCTCTACAGTCTATCGATACTACAAGGAGTGGAAAGATACAGATACATTTACTGCGATTATGGAAGCTTTGCATTCAACAGCCCGTGAACAGTCAAAAAAAATCAAAATGGACAACTTTAATCATCATTGACTCACAAGCAGTGAAAAATACCTGTAATGCAAGTATAGAATCCAAGGGCTTCTGCTCCTACAAAGCAACTAACGGGATCAAAAGACATTTAGCCGTTGACACTCTGGGTATTTAACAAGAGCAAATGTATCAGATGACCAAGGACTGATTGAGATGTTAACGATTAACATTGATTACTTCAAATCGAAGCCAGATGACATTACGTTAACTACGATATTGCTGGATAGTGGTTATCATATCGAAAAATTGACGACTGATTTACAGAAGGTTTATCCTGAGATTATGACTAAGATTAGGTTTGAAATTTCTCCTAAGGTATCAAAGCAAAAGCAGGCAGAAAAAGGTCTGTCTGGGTTTGTAGTTGTGCCGACAAGGTGGGTAATTGGGTTGAAAGATGCAAAATCTTAGTTAAGAACTTTGAGAGAACTCTCGTTAATGCTACAGCTAAACTCAATCTTTGCTTTATTCGCTTGATGCTAAAAAGAATTGCTACTCATGAGATATGAAACAGGCTCTATATATCTTTATCGCTAACAACTGGAATTAGGGCAAGAAAAAGAGATAAACGTTCTTCTCTCAAGACCTCGCAAACACTTTGCTTGATAATGTCATGATCTTAGATCAATCTTTATCCTTACGACGGGATCAATTACTAGATTTAGGATTTAAAATTCTCCACATAGAATCAGATACTGTAATTGCTGGTCGCCGTTGGTTTCATTGGGATTGTCTATTTACATTAATTAACTACACCGTATTTGTCCGTAGGGTTACAAACCTATCCCTAGCAATGCTGGAAAGCGATCACCCTCAGTTTCTAGCAAAATCACAAAAGCTTTACCCATCGTTCTTACCAAGGGGATGTCAGGCAGGAGATGCCGTTTTAGTTGTATATATTGCTGATCAGGTGGATACGGAATCGCAGTTTCGCTGTGAACATGAACTAAATTTAGGCTTTGCGGAATTTTATGTGCCTGCTGCCCTTGATCTCAGCAGCAAAAGACTGTTTTTAATCAGACGTATCCCACTTTGGGGAAGCCTTTACTATGGCAAGTTTCGCTATATCCTTGGTCTCCTGCTGATTCCTAATTCTAAAACTCAACAAGAACCGTTATCAATACTAGGAATTGTGGGAATGCTACTAGTAATATTGCCTATAGGTCTAGTAATATTTTTGATGTTGGCTGAATTTCAAGGCTAATTTAGTGCTAAAAAACTCAAAATTTGGGTGAAATGTAAAAATTATCTGTCAGGTTCTAGCATTATAATTGCCGATATATGCTTACAACTGCTCAACCCAACTCCAAAAAACTGCTGCGTTGGCAGAAAGTCAAACATACTTCCTTTAGCCGTCAGAGAGATATATTTGGGGCGGCATTTACGTTTATTTTTTTTCTGTGGTGGGATGGGCGATCGCCAAGTTCGGAAATTAAGCTCAAACGGGCGAAGTGGCTAGTACGAAAAATGCTGGATTTAGGTCCCACTTTTATTAAGGTCGGTCAGTCGCTTTCGACAAGAATAGATTTATTTCCCCCTGAATATGTGCAGGCATTCTCCGAGTTGCAAGATAAAGTTCCTGCCTTTGATAGTCGGGATGCGATCGCTATTCTGGAAATCGAATTGGGTAAATCCCTCTATAGTGTTTATCGAGACTTTAGCCTAGAACCGATCGCCGCCGCTAGTCTCGGACAGGTACATAGGGGAGTGCTGCATACGGGGGAAGAAGTCGTGATCAAAGTGCAGCGTCCCAAATTAAGAGAACTATTTGATTTAGATCGAGTGGTGTGTGCTCAATTACTTAAAGTACTGCGTCGTTATTTTAAGTGGATGAAGCAATACGATTTGGAAGGAATTTTTGCTGAGTTTTTTACCATTCTTTACCAAGAAATTGACTACCGCCAAGAAGGGAAGAATGCCGATCGCTTTCGTGCTAATTTTGCCAATAACCCTGAAGTAGTTGTCCCCAGAGTCTATTGGGAATATTCCTCCGCTAAAGTTTTAACCCTAGAATTTGTGCCGGGGATTAAGGTTAATGATCTGCCCGCCCTTGCTGCCAATAATATCGATCCCAAAGCGATCACAGAAATTGGGATTCGTTGCTATCTGAAACAATTTTTACAAGATGGATTTTTCCATGCTGATCCCCATCCGGGCAACTTAGCTGTAACTAGCGGTGGCAGTTTAGTATTTTACGACTATGGCATGATGTCCGAGGTTGTTACCATTGATCGAGAACAGATGGTCAAAAGCTTTTTAGCAATACTGCGCAAAGATGCCAATAGCCTTGTGGATACCCTAACTGCTATGGGCTTAATCGAAAAAGTTGGTGACATGACTGCAATTAAGCGCATGATGAAATTTGTGCTAGAACGATTTACGGATAAGCCAGTTGATATTAAAGAGTTTGGGGAGATTAAGAGCGAACTATATATAATTTTTGAAAAGCAGCCATTTCGTTTACCTCCCAAGATGACATACCTCTTAAAATCCTTGTCAACGTTGGCAGGAGTGGCATTAATTCTTGATCCTGAATACAACTTCAAATCCGCAGCCCAGCCTTTTATTAAAAGCTTAATTGTCAACCAAGGCGGTGGGATGCTAGGGGCGATCGCTCGCCAAACTCAAGAATTTATCAGTGCCAAAATTAATCAACCTCGTGGGACAGAAATTGTCCTCCGCCGTCTGGAGGAGCGTTTAGATCAGGGTGAGTTAAGAGTTCAAGTCACATCCATCGAAACCGATCGCGCGCTTAAGCAAATTAAATTGGGAGTAAAAAGCCTAATTTATGCCTGTATTGGTGGGTTTATGTTGTTATCAGGGACAATTTTATTACTGGGGAATTTTGCGAATTGGGCTATAGTTACCTTTGCGATCGCCGCTTGGAATTTTATCTATCTATGGCGTACCCTTGGTCAACTGTCATTTAGAGAAAAACTAGATGAGTTTGTGGAAAAGTAAAATGCGGGAAAATACTTAGTAAAGTTTTTATTAACCTATGTTTTTAGCCTCATTAGTCTGACTAACAACTTCAACCAGCCACAGAAAATATTAAACTCTTAAATTTAAGAGCAATGCTAAAGTTTAGAGGAGTTTATTTACTTATAAGGGTTAGTTGCTAAGCAGGAAAAAATTATGAAACTAAAGCCAATCCTACTAACGTTAGCTCTCCTCACCTGTGGTTATAGCCAATATAGTCAAAGTCAAGTGGCGATCGCCGAAAATCTTGAGAATATTAATCGAGCATTATCTACCAATAAATGTCAAAGTTGCGATTTAAGGACTTCCAATTTAGTTTATGCCAAACTTTCAGGGGCAGACTTGAGCTTTTCTAGCTTACGGGAAGCAAATTTGAGCCGAGCCGATTTAAGCTTTGCTAACTTACGCAATGTGGATTTTCGGGGCGCATCATTACTTGGTGCTAATTTAAATGGAGCAGATTTAAGTGGGGCAAATTTAAGTAGTGTTGATTTGAGCGGTGTAAATTTTAGTAACGCTAACTTACAGGGTGCTAATTTTAGTGGTTCCGATCTAAGGCGAGCATTTTTCGGTGGGGCGAATTTGACTGGGGTTAACTTTTCTAATGCCTTTTTAAGGGGGGCAGTTGGTATTCCCATTGATGCCGTTAGCCCTGAAGAATACTATGCTTGGGCAACCGATGAAGACAAAAAAGGCAATCACCGTCTGGCAATTGAATATTTTAATAAAGCTGTAGTCGTTGATCCTAAGTATGCCCTTGCCTACATGGGGCGGGCGATTTCTCTTAGACAAATTGGTGATGTGGATTCGGCAATTCAGGACTCAGATCGGGCTGCGGCTTTGTTTGAAGCTCAAGGTGATCAAAAAGGCACAAAATTGGCAAAGGATTTAACAGAGGTGATGAAAAATCCCCCCGGTGCGCCTGGCAGTAGTTTTGGAGATGTTCTTACTAACATAGGTTCTCTATTCCTGCAATTTTTACTCAGATAAATGTCTAAAGTAGTTTACAGCTATGAATCTACTACCTCTAATCTAAGGGTTTGGGCTGTGCGATCGCCCCTATCAACTTGGACAAACACAACTATTATTAATAAACTCAATTTTCAAATTATCTTAAACCGCCCTAAACCTGAAGTGATCAAAGGCAATCTCAGGCAGTTGGAGAATTTAATTGAGAGTCTAGTAAACTATGTGGATAACTGGTTAAATTCGCCTTTGCATTCGCCCTTAGAGCCTTTAGAGCCTTTAGAGATATATGAGCTTAAGCTATTTCATCGTTGCCACATCCCAAATTTACGGCAATTCAGTGGACTAGAATTTAGCACCCTAGAATTATTTGATCTAATTTCAAATCTAGAGTTACTAACCAGTGAGGTGCAAATGTCCCCAACTCTCGATTTAGTCGTTCAGCCGATTAGTCCAATTTGGTTAAAAGTTGTCATAGTGGCGATCGCCACCGTAGGTATTAGTTCAAGTATTAGATTCTTAGAGCCTAAATCACCCCAGTATGTAATTAGTTCTAGCCCAGACATAAAATCCTTACCTCAATCCCCACGACCTAGTAATTCTAATAATTCACTCCAGGCAAAGAAACAACCTGAAGATGATAAGTCCGTTATCAAGTTGGAGTCTAAAGTAGAATCCCCAATAGAGCCAAAATTAAAACCAAAATTTAACTCACAACTAATACCCCAAGACCGTTTAGGTAACTTATCACTTTCTCCTAGCAGTAAGGGATTAGATACCTCAGCATTACCAATCCAGCCCCAAACTAACTCAGAAATAAAACCACAGGTAAAAAATAACCCCAAACAAGAGCCTCAGCCATTAGTTGCTAATCCGCTAACTACTAAATCCTCTGAAACTTTGCCATCTGCACCAAAACCAGACCCATCTATCACCATCGGCGCAACGAGGGAACCCAGAGCAGATCGAGTCAATACCCTAGATCAAGCTAAATCAGTCCCCAATGGGCAAAACTTTAACCGATCTTTATCAAGTACAGAATTAACCAGAGAATTACCCCAAGAAACTGGAAAGTTAGCAGGAGCTACTTCAGCAATTAAAGATCAAAACTCCAATCCAAACGGAAATCAAAAGGCAACCCCCAAAATAAAAATAGAAGTTCTTAAAATCACTGGTTCTCCCTCTGACCTGCAAATCTATAAACAAAAATTGGAGACTCTAAGTAATCTAAGTAATCTAAATAGCCTCAATTCTTCTCAAGTAGCATCCGAGATCAATATCCAAGTGCGCTGGCAAAATCGCCAAATTACCGAGATCAATGTAGTTCCCGAAAATATGGAATTAACTGAATTTGTAAGGCGATCACTCCTAGAGACTTTTACCGATCAAGATGGTAGTATCGACATCAGCCTCAAAATTATCAATCCTTGATTTCTTGCATTTTTATTAAGTTTTACCAAGTTTTACCATTTAACTCACGGGAGGGCTTGCTAGTGAATACTGTTGGTGTTTCTATTGGCTCCACAATTTTTACTAATTCGGGTGTTATTAATTCTGGAACTTCTTGGGTTTTTAGTGCCAACTCCCTAATCATGCGGGCGATCGCCCGTTGGGTTAATTGCCACACAATATTTCTACCTAGCTCTTGGGTTTCAGGCTTAGCTAAAATCTGCCCCGCCAAAGGCGCAAACTCTAGGGGCTGAATATTTTGATCCTGAGAAATTGTTGACCATACTCCCATTAACTTAGACAAACTCGAACCAGATTTACTCACCCTAGGTTGAGGTTTAGGACTAAAGGGATTAGGAATCAGACTAAATGCCTCTTTTTCGATCCCCTTCACAATTTCATCCGCAAGCCGAATCCGCATATATTCACCCCGTTCTGAGAGTAAAAAATCACTGACTTGGTGAATGGTTTCCTTCAGATTATAGTCTTGATTAGATTTAGCATTTTTGAGCAGATTTTCTAGTCTTGTCCACCGAAACTCCCCATCACGGAAAAGTAAATCTTTCAACGAGTTGCGTAATTCTGGATTAGAGTCAGTTAATAGGCGGTTAGCAACGTAGGGATATGCCACACTTAGCACCTTAAAGTTAGGATCAACATTCAGAGCTATGCCTTCCAAGGTAACTAAAGACCGAATAATTAGGGCATAGTAGGCAGGCACTTGAAATGGATACTCATACATAACTTGGGAAAGTTGATCGGTCATTTCCTTAAAGTCTAGTTCTGCCACACTGGAGCCGAGAGCCGCATTAAATACCTGTGCCAAGGCAGGGGTAATCTGATCCAAGTTCACAGTTTCAGTTAAAAAACCTAGCTTCACATAATCCTTAGATAAAGCCGCAAAATCTCGATTCACCAGATGAATAATTGCCTCAATTAAGCCATACCGTTGCTCAGAACTAACTTGGCTCATCATGCCAAAATCTAAATAGGCGAGTTTGCCATCGGACATCACCAATAGATTACCAGGATGGGGATCGGCATGGAAAAAGCCCTGATCAAGTAATTGCCGTAATGAGCATTGCACCCCAACTTCAATAATATGCCGACTATCAAAGCCCATCTGTTTGATTTTTTCTAGTTCCGTAAGCTTGGTGCCTTCAATCCATTCCATCGTCAGAACACGGCGGGCAGTATATTTCCAGTAAATTTTGGGTACATAGATTTCTTCTAGTTGTCCGTAATATTCCCCAAAGCGATCGGCATTAGCACCTTCGCAGGTATAGTCCATTTCCTCAAAAATTCGACTGGCAAACTCATCTAAGATGCCAACTAAGTTGCTGCGAATAAATTTAAAGCTTTGCATTGCCCAAGCTGATAGTCCTCGCAGAATATACATATCTAGAGCGATCGCTTCATTAATATCTGGTCTTTGCACCTTAATTGCCACCTGTTCACCCGTACGCAGTCTGCCCTTATATACCTGCCCTAGGGAAGCCGCAGCAATGGGGTTGGCGGAAATCTCCGCATAAATTTCCTGAGGGATCGCCCCTAATTCTTCATGAATAAACTGAAAAGCTTGTTGATTGGGAAAAGCAGGAAGCTGATCTTGCAGTTGCGATAATTCATCCATGTAAATGGCGGGAACAATATCTGGTCGAGTGGAAAGAGCTTGTCCAATCTTGATAAATGCTGGTCCCAGTCGAGTTAGTAATTGGCGTACCTGAATCGCTCTAAGTTTAGCTTTGCGATCGCTTTGTTGAGTTTTTCGATCCCACCACAGGCTCCAAAATAGCGAAAGTAGAGGCACAAAAATATTTAGACAACGCCCCCAAACTTGAAGTGGCAATCTTTTATAGTGATTAGCGATCACCTCAGCATCGTAACGATCTAACTCAAACTTGGCAGGCATAGATAAATAATAGATAAATAGTAAGTAACTAATGTAGTATTCAGAAGAACTTACCATCATCTTAGCAGCCCCGCTTCATATCAAAATATACAGGAACTGCTTAAAGCTAAAGGATTTACGCAAGAGTTAGATCGTACTCAAAATCTAGAAACCTAATCAGGTCTAAGGAATAGTAAGATGCAATGGCAAAGAAGCACCTAGTCTAAAATTATGAGTAATCGTCCCACCTTAGCGTTAGCTCTCACATTCTTAGTTACAACTACTGTTAGCATTAGCGGATTTTGGCTAGTTAGTAGATTTTTTCAAGGCACCAACTCCGTACCTGAAGGTTTAGTATCCCAAAATCAAGGTGATGTAAAGCTATTGGGGGATACATTTAGTGGTTACAGTACCTTTCGCAATAGCACATTCCTAGAGACACTCAAAGGGGCAGGGATAAAATTAGCCTATGGGGATGAATTTGATCAAGCTAAACGGGCAAAGCTCTTAAACGAAGGACAAGCAGACCTATTGGTCACGACCCTTGATCAGTTTATTAAGCAAAAGCCCAACGGCAAGATCATTGGGTTAATTGATCGGACGGTGGGGGCAGATGCGGTGGTTTTGAATACGCCTAAATATCCCCAATTAAAATCCCTGATTGATTTAAACCAATTGGTACAGGAAAAGCGGCGCAATGGGCAGAAACTGAAAATCACTTTTGCGGGTGATACTCCCAGTGAATATCTGGCATTTGTATTGAGTACCAAATTTGAGGCATTTAATCTCACTGATTTTGAGGTGCAGAAAGTCTCTGATGCCTCTGAAGCTTGGCAATTGTTACAAGACCCAAAACAAAATGTGGCGATCGCTGTAATTTGGGAACCATTTGTCACCCAAGCTCGCCAAAAAGGATACATTGTTGTTCTCTCTAGTAAGGATGCCCCAACTACGATTGTTGATGTTCTGGTGGCATCTAATCGCCTAATTACATCTCAATCGGAACTTCTAACTAAGCTATTGGAAACATACTATCGACGGATAGATACCAATGGGCGCGATCTAAGCCAATTACAAACTCAAATTGCCCAAGATGGGAAACTCGAACCGAAGGATGCGGCAGCAGTTTTACAGGGCATAGATTTTTTTACGGCGATCGAAGCTAAACGCTGGATGACGGATGATACTCTATCAAAGCGGATCGGTGCTACCGCCGCAGTTCTCTCCCTAGCAGGACAGTTAGAGCAAATTCCTACGGATACTAAAGGACTTTATACGGAAAAATTTCTGAGTAAGGCAGCAGAAAATACCCAAGTACTGATTGACCTAGTAAGAGCTACAGACCCTGATTTGGCAGAACGACTGACAGGTAATCGCAAACTCAATACGCCTGAACTTAAACTCAGTGCAAATCAAATCTTTAAGGCTCAAAGTATTGGGAACTTGGAAGTCAGGGGTGAAGTGAAGTTTAGTAGTGGTTCAGCACAACTAGCTAACCAGAGTCAGCAAACCCTTAATCAATTAGCTAAAGAAATTGGTGAATTTAGTCCTCAAACTGTGGCGGTGCGAGTAATTGGGCATACTTCCCAAACTGGTGATCTGCAAACCAATCAAATTCTGAGCCAAGATCGGGCGCAGGTGGTGGTGGATTATCTCCGCCGTCGAGGGGTGAAACATAATATATTGGCAGAGGGCAAGGGCTTTAGTCAGCTACTCCCTAATATTCTTCCCAGTGATGCGCGTAACCAACGTACTGAAATTAGACTAGTCAGGGTGCAATGAACCATATTTTGTCTAGCCTAGTCTTAAAAAACGATTATCTTTTTACTAGCATGACATATTTATGAAAAAGTATTTCGTTCCATTGTTTGTCTTAATTGCTTTATTCTCAAGCTACCCCCAACAGGCTAAGGCAGAAAGGTTTTATGTTAGGGTTCAGCCCAATTCTGTTACCGTAAGACAATCCCCACGACCTTCAGCTAAACATATTTGGATCGCTGACGAATGGGTACGGAGAGGGGGAAGATATGAAAGAGTTATAGCGCATTGGGAAACACCACCACCTCATCACAAAAACTGGGTTCAGGGACGTTGGGAACGTGATGCCAATCATGGTTATTACTGGATTGCTGGACATTGGGGATAGTGCCGTATAGCTTGATTAAAACTCAATCCCTCATCAATTTTCTAGTTCCCTCTTCGTTAATTTATTCGTTAATTTGAATGATAAGCAAAGAGGGATAAACAAGGTAAAAGTTAGGCTAGTTAGCGATTATAGGCAGCTATGCACTTGTTTACAAATAATTCGACAGCATCAGCATTTTGCCAGCCTTGAATTTCTGTAACTTTCTTTTCTAAATTTTTGTAGGTGCGGAAAAATTCGGCAATTTCCTCTAGGCGATGGGGGGCAATATCATCTAGTGATTTAACATGGGCATAGCGAGGGTCTTTGACGGGAACACACAGCAATTTTTCATCGCGATCGCCACCATCAATCATAATTAACATCCCGATCGGGCGGGCGGGAATAATACAACCGGGAAAAGTCGGCTGATCCATAATTACCATGCCATCCATGGGATCACCATCTTCCGCTAGGGTGTTAGGAATAAATCCATAGTCATAGGGGTACTGCACAGAGGCATACAAGACTCGGTCTAAGGCAAAAGCATTCAAGTCTTTATCAAATTCGTACTTGTTCTTGCTACCAGCCGGAATTTCAATTATGACGTTAAGCACGCCGGGCTTGGGTTGAGCAGGAATCCGTGATAAATCCATAGTTAATGAAGATTAATAGATTAGTTGTGTCTGAGTTTTATGATCATGATACCAAGCTAAGGGGTAATCCGAGTGATCACATCATTGCCAGTTAGTTGAATTGTTTGATTGGCTAAGTTGACGATCGCTTTGGTGCCATTTACCTTTAGATTTTTCTCAGCTTGAGCGTAGTTAATATTGCCGATCAGGGTTACAGTTTGAGCAGGAATAACCCATTCCACTTGATCAGCAGTGAGTTTAGCTTGACGTAAAATTGCATCGGCTGTGACTTGCCCATTAAGGCGTATAGTTTGGGTGGCGAGATTAGCTTGTCCAGACTCGGAGGTAATTACGACTTGACGGAGTGGGCTTGAAACTTTTACGGCGGCATCTAGGGATACTAATTGCTTGGGAATATCCCATACCAAACTTGAGGTTTCTAGGTCTATGCCTGACTCAGGTACCTTGCCAATAATATTTCCCCTCAGGTTAACTTGCTGCAAACTCGTATTCCAAGAGCCTTGATCGGACTTAAGCGTAAGTTGATTTTTAGTTTGAGTAATGGCGATCGCCTGTGGAGAAGTTACCAAATTAGTCTTAGTATTCCAGGTCAGTTTTTGGCTTTTAATTACCAGAGGTGGAGTTACGGAAGTAGCAACTACTTGATCTGAAAGTATAAATAAATTTTGGCTGGGATAGGCAGTAAGGGTTTTACCGACCATAGTAATCTGGCGATCAGGTGTTTCTACATCTTTAGCAATTTGGACATTACCTGTGGCGGTGAGCATATCCTTTTCTGACTGCCAAACTAGGCGATCACTCTGAAATTTAATACGATCCTTGGAGGCGATCGCAATAACTTTGCCCTCAATCGTAATTTCCTTCGTAGTTTGATCAATACTGCCTGTTGCCCCTGTCACATCGATAAGTTCGTCACCTGCCCTAAAAAACTTACCTTTAACATTACTCAATAATGCGCGACGATTATTTTCTGTGTACTCTGCTTGAGTAGCGGTAATTTCCCATAAAAGCTTGCCATTTCTGTCAACTTCTGTAAGCGTAATTTTGGATAAACTTGAGCCTGCTGTTTGTGGCAACTCGGTCACGCCGGGGGTAGAAGGCATTTGCAACAACCATACCGCTACCCCTCCGACTCCTAAAATTAAGATTCCCAATAGCCCCACCAACGCAGAATTTTTCATAACAAACCTTGCTCACTTTGCCATCAGTCTAGTGCAAATCCGATCGCAGAATTATTTTAGGAAGTTAATAGCAGCTTAATTACCCAACTCAACCATAAATTTAATTAGAAAATTTAATTGGGAAACTACATGGCGGCAAATTGCTTCTCGATCGCTTTATGATCCTGTGTCCATGCTGAGTAAACCTGAATAGCCATAGGATCGGGAAATATATCTTCTTGGTTAGTTTCAACGCCTTTAAGTACCGCATTGGCAACATCCTGTGGGCTAGTCTTTACCATAGGGAATTCTGCTGCCATATCTGTATCTACTGGACCAGGGAAAACTGCATAAACCTCAATCCCCTTAGGGGCAACAGAAGCACGCAGGGACTGAGTCATCGACCAAGTTGCAGCTTTAGACGCATTATAGGCAGATATTGCGGGCATACTGGCTAGGGCGACTACGGACAGAATATTAACAATTGCCCCACCCTGATTTTTTTCGATTATCGGTACAAGGGTGCGAGCCATTAGTAAAGACCCATAAAAATTAGTCTCAAATTGGCTGGCGATTTTAGATATTGGGATTTCAAGAATATTTCCAAAGGCTAATGCCCCCGCATTATTAATTAATAGATTAACATCACTAACTTGATCGGGTAGAGTAAGCTCAAGATTTGAATCGGTCACATCCACTTGAAGGGGAATGACCCGACTGGGGTCTAAGGCTACTACAGCATCTAGGCTTTGGAGATTACGGGCAGTGGCATAGACTTTTTTTGCTCCCGATTGTAAAAGTGCATTGACAAAAGCATAACCAATACCTCGATTAGCTCCAGTGACAAGGGCAATGGCATTGTGAATTTTCATATTTTTACCTATGTTCTATTTATATTGTGTTTAGGTTGACATTGGAATTATGTAATCCCCGTGTACCCGTGGTTATAAATATAGTTATTGCAAAAAAATAAATAAATAGGCTATTAAGCATTAATCTCGTGTACTTATTGCATGAATTGGCTTTTAATTCTTAATTATGGATATATCAGTGTTACAAACTTTTGTGGAAGTCATGCGCCAAGGAAGCTTTGTGGCTGTGGCTAAGAGTCGTAATATCGATCCTTCTTCAGTCTCACGGGCGATCGCTAATTTAGAGGCAGAACTTGGAATTAGGTTATTTCAGCGCACTACTCGCCAGGTTTACCCTACAGAAGAAGGTATTACCTATTTTAATCAAATTGAGCCATTGGTCAGTGAATTAAAACAGGCAATGATGGTGGTTAAAGATACCTCTGGACAAGTGGGGGGAACTTTAAGAATTACGGCTCCGTTTTCCTTTGGGCATAGGTGCATAGTTCCTTTACTAGGTAAGTTTTCTCGATTGTATCCAGATTTAACGATTGACTTGGTTCTAACTGATGCGATCGTGGATTTATTGGCAGAAAGAATTGATATAGCAGTGCGATTAGCAACTTTAAATGACTCTACCCTAATTGCTGAGCAACTGATGCGAACTCAATACATAGTTTGTGCTAGTCCTAAATATTTAGAGCAAAGCGGAAACCTCCAACAACCACAGGATATTCAAAATCATAACTGTTTGCTTTTTCCTTGGTCGGGATTCAGGACAAGATGGATATTTCGGAATCAAAAGAGTGAAGAGACAGCAGTTGCAGTAAATGGGAAAACCATGATATCCAGTGCGATCGCTCTCCAAGAATGTGCAATTATGGGGCTAGGTCTGGCTTTACTGCCTGATTGGTTGGTGGGGAAAGACCTTAGCAATGGCGTACTAGTGAATGCTTTTCCTGACTACGAAGTTACTGCTACTAATTTCCATACGGCTGCATGGTTGGTCTATCCATCTCGAATCTATATACCCTTAAAAGTACGAATATTTATCGAATTTCTTAAGTCAAGTATTGCCCATTTATTATCCTGATTTTTCTGCTTTGAATTTGGCTATTTCTTCTTGTCTTAAACAGTCCCGTTCTACTCTTAAAAATGTTTATCTAGCTTAGTTAGTATAGATAGAGATAATCTATTTTAATAATTGATACTTAGTGAGCATGGTTAAACGTATTTGTATCTGGTTATTGGGTCTGGTGTTGATGATCGCCCTAGAATTTATGGGTACTGGAGCAGTTGCCGCCGCAGATTACCTGCAAGAACAGAAATTTTTTACAGATGTTTGGCAAATTGTGAATCACTCCTACGTCGATAGTACCTTTAACCATCAAAATTGGTACAAAGTACGAAAACAGTACAGTGGCAAGAAATTTAAGTCTAGGGAGGAAACCTACGATGCAATTCAAGAAATGTTGGCAACTCTTGATGATCCATTTACAAGGCTGCTGCGACCAGATCAGTTTAGAAGTATGCAAACTAGTACCTCTGGGGCGTTGACTGGAGTGGGTTTACAGATAGTTGTGGATGCTGATACCAAATTTTTAACTGTTGTTGCCCCGATTGAAGGCTCTCCTGCGGCTAAAGCTGATGTGCGATCGCTTGATCAAATTATTAAAATTAACAACCTTTCTACTCAAAATCTCAGCTTGGATGAATGTGCCGATCGCCTACGGGGAGAAATTGGAAGCGAAGTAACCTTAACTATTCGTAGAGATATTAGTAGAGCCACTAAAGGAACCACTAAAACTGAGCTTGATAATCCTGTGGATACAGAAAAGCCATCTCCAGAAATTTTTGATGTTGTTCTGAAACGCGATCGCATTGCTGTTAATCCCGTAATTTATAAACTCAACCAAGAGGGTGAACAGAAAATTGGCTATATTCGGCTCAATCAATTTAACGGAAATGCCGTTACAGAGATGGCAGAGGCAATTAAAGACTTAGAAGCACGGAATACTGATAGTTATGTTTTAGACTTGCGGAGTAATCCGGGGGGGCTATTACAGGCAGGCATAGAAATTGCTCGGATGTGGCTACCCAAAGGCGTGATTGTTTATACTGCCGATCGCCAAGGTATTCAAGAAAGTTTTACTGCCAATGATACCAGTCCTCTGACCCTTGATCCTTTGGTGATCTTGACCGATGGTGGTACTGCTAGTGCAAGCGAAGTTTTGTCTGGCGCCCTGCATGACAATGGTAGAGCAAGGCTTTTAGGGACAAGAACCTACGGTAAGGGTTTAGTGCAGTCCTTATTTACCCTTGAAGATGGGGCTGGATTAGCAGTGACGATCGCCCACTATCAAACCCCGAACCATACGGACATTCACAAAAGCGGTATTCAGCCCGATGTGGAAGTAATTCCTGCTAATTCCTTAACTCGTAATCAATTGGGAACTAAAGACGATAACCAATATGTGGCAGCAGTGGACTTATTACTGCATCAAGATGCAAAAATTTCTAAGAAAATTTCTAAGTTGGAATCGCCAAATATTAATTAGCTGTTAGTCTTAAATATAAACCCATCCCTTTCTTATCAATTAACCTAATTAAATTAATCTAATAAATGACAATTACCTGGGAGCTAGATTTCTACTCTCGTCCTGTTTTAGATGAGAATCAAAAAAAGATATGGGAGTTATTAATTTGCAATTCTCCCGATCGCTCTTCACAACCATTTCAGTGGATTAAAGAATGTAATGCCCAAGAAGTCAATTCAGGATGGTTAGCTACCGAGTTGAAATTAGCGATCGCCCATAATGCCAGCTTAGGTAATCGTGATCCGCAAAAAGTACGGTTCTATCGTCCGAGCATGACCAATATAATTACCCGTGGTTGTAAGCAGGCAGAACTTATCCCCCAACCCTCACGCCGTTTATTTACTTTATCCAGTTGGCTCCAAACTCGAATGGAAAGTATTTATCCTCAACGAGAGGGGTTTATTGCTCCCGATCCCCAACCCCTGCCCCTCAAAATTGGGATACAGGTTCCTGTGGCAAAACCAGCACCCGATGCCCTTATGGGAGAGTCTTGGCTAGTAGCATCACTAAAAGTTGCTGATTTTCAGGAAGCTACGGAATGGTCGATGGATTTTGGCGAGTTGTTTGCTTTAGATCATATTTCCGATCCAGAGACTTTAATTTCTGGTTTAATTATTACCTCTAGTCGAGCTTTGGCTCTAGCAGCTTGGATGGCAGGAGTCGATCCCGTTGCTTTGAAATTTGAGGTTAGCGAAGGGAAAATACAATTAATCCTTGAAGCAGGGGAAGAATCTCGGTGGATTTTAACTACCTTAAATACAGCTAATCCTAAGGGGCAGAAGTCGGCGGAACGGATACCAAAGGTGATCTCCCAAGCTGGAAGTTTTGAACAGGCAAAGAAAAATAGTAATGGTATTCACTTTATTGCCATTCAAACTAGCCTTGAGGTCGAGCATTTCACGGGATTTTGGTTGTTGAAGGAATAAATTTGAAGGAATAAATTATGAGACGATGCCTCAAATATCCCTATTCTTGACCCAGTTTTTCTCTAGGTTTTTTGCTAAGGTTTGGGGTAGTCTAACCTTTTATACCGCCTTACCGATTCCCCAGCATTGGGCGATCGCCTTTGAGGGTATTGCGGGTTTTGCCCCAGCCATTGGCATCTTGATTGGTGGATGTTTAGGATTAGCTACCCTAGGTTTACATTATGTGGGTATGCCTGAATTAACCAGTAGTGGCGTGACCGTAGGGTTATGGATATTAATTACGGGTGGTTTACATCTGGATGGCGTGATGGATACTGCCGATGGGCTTGCCGTAACCGATCCCAGTCAGCGATTAGCAGTAATGGCGGATAGTAGGACTGGAGCCTATGGAGCAGTGGCAGGCATGGTTGTGATTTTATTAAAAACCTTAGCTCTCTATGATTTAAACGATTTAAACTCAGAATTTACGCTCCAAAGTGGCTTTGATTATCTCTGTTTAATGATGGCAGTCTGTGGTTGGGGACGCTGGGGGCAGTTGTTGGCAATTTGGCGATACCCTTATTTACGATCGCAGGGCAAGGGCGCATTTCACAAAGAATCGATCACATCTATCGGGAATTTAGTCCCCGCAACTTTACTGTTAATTGGTTTAGCGATCGCCCAAATTATGGTTAATCAAGCGCATTGGATGTTGGCAATATTTACGTTGGTGATGGGAGTAGCGATCGCCTTTATGGTCGGGGCTTGGTTTAACTACAAACTATCTGGGCATACAGGAGATACCTACGGTGCTGTGGTGGAATGGACAGAAACATTGATATTATGCGGGTTAACTATTTTGGTTAATTTTTTCAATTCATAATTTTAGCTAAACCTTTGATCAATCGGTTATTCTCTGCCTCTAGTCTGACGGCAACTCGAATATAGTGATCACCTAGCTCGGTAAAGCTCAAACAATCTCTAATTAAAATGCGATCGCTTTGTAAAAGTTGTTGTTGTAGCCATGCTCCAGATGCCTCTGTCCTCACTAATAGATAATTGGCAGCTCCCATAATTGGGTAAATACCTTCTAAATGATTTAAACCCTGCCATAACTGCGGACGAGCGGAACTTAACCAATCCCAAGTTTTTTGCTGAAATTCTATATCTTTAACGATCGCTATGCCTGCTGCCACTGCCAAACTATTAACACTCCAAGGGTCTCGCCACTGCTGCCATTGGTTTACTCGATCTGGATGGGCGATCGCATAGCCAAGTCTTAAACCGGGTAATCCATAAAATTTGGTGAGTGATCGTAAAATAACAAGATTAGAATATTTCGGGACTAAATCAATTAAGCTTTGTTGCTGCCATAGGGGGAGAAAATCCATAAAAGCTTCATCAATTACCACCAGTCCAAATTCATCTAGGTATGGGATCAAAGCCTTTCTTGTAAATAAATAGCCCGTGGGATTATGGGGATTATTAATTAATATGCCCTTTTGTAATCTTGATCCAGTTTTGGGCAATTCAGGCAGAAAAAATTTAAGTTCGCGATCGTCGTCAATGCCTAAAGCATAATCTTCAATCTCTACGCCAAAGGTCTTAAAAGCTCGGTAATAGTCGGAAAAAGCAGGTGTAAATAAAACCGTAGCTACAAACTGCCCTAAATCTCGTCCTGCCCATGTCAATAATTCTGATACACCATTGCCCGCTAATATGCAACCGGAAGAAATTTGATGAAACTCTGCTAATGCTTGCCGTAGAGCTATATATTCTGGATCGGGATAATGCTTGAGGCTGGTTAAATGGGAATGAATGGCGGCGATCGCTGAATCTGGAGTGCCAAGGGGATTAATGCTAGCGGAAAAATCTAAAATATTAGCTTCTGAAGTCCCAGCGATATTAGCTGCCCACCGTAAATTCCCCCCATGATTTGGCTGCATTCAACTATCTCTAAATATGAAATCTAATATGGAATATGTCCAAAGTGAACAAGGGATAATAACAATTTATTTTTATATACAGGATATTTCTTTAGTATCTAAAATCCATCTTAACTTTAATTTTGGAATTGGATTAAGCCTTTAACTCACAGGTTTTAACCCTCTGGGGGATTTAATCTTGCCATGACCCATGTAACGTAGGTACCAACGGGACTCCACAGTAAATAAGGCATCAATAGCCAACCTGCGATATTGGAAACCTGCCAAACTTGAGTTGTTAAAATCAAACCAAAGATAAAACCAATTGCCCCTATGATCGCCCCTGCTCTGACATTACGTAAACGGGTTAAAACTGGCGTAAAGGCTAAAATCAGGCATTCTAAAATTCCATAGCTTGCCATAAACAGCCATGTATTCATGGATTGAATTTGCCAAAGAAAAGTAGCTGAGGTAATTCCACAGATAAAGATAAATATCCAGATGATTGGAATAGCTGACTCAAAGGTTAGCCATCGGGGGCGGCGTAATCCCATGAACCATCTATAGTCACTGGGAGCAAGTTTATTCAGAATAAATCCTAAGATAAAGGCATTAACAGCGATCGCTAGCCAAGCCCAGATCATAATTTATCCTGATTGACGGTGACCCCTGTTGTACATCTATCAGTGCAAAGTTCCTTATCCTGCATTTGATCCTTCATTTTGTACTTCATAAAATGCTGACGCTGGGCAATAACTGTTTTAAGATCAGTGCGTCCTGTGAGAAATAGGCGATAATCAGCCCAAACCCCATATAATGCATCCGCTAGGCTCCCAATTACAGGTAATTTAGTCACTGCATAAATCCAACCGATGCCGAGAACATCGTAGATTTGGCGAAATACTTCCACATTTTGAATTACTTCACCATTGGGCAAAACAGCATGAATCCTGCCCATAGCCGTTTCAAAGTCAATGTTGGCGTTTTGGGCTGGGTCATAGTCTGCGGCAGCTATATCCACAAATTTGATCAAATTACGATCGCCATCTTTACGTTTCAAAAAGTTTACTTCTCTTACACATAGAGGGCAAGCACCATCAAATAGGAGTTTGATTTTCCAAGGGGTTTCGCTTGGGGCAGTATTAATTTCTGGAGAAGATGGCATTTAGATTTGGAGATAGATGTTTTGATTTGATGATCACATTTATTTTAGCTTGGTTACTTCAACTCCTTAGATATACTGAAGATTATCAGTTGCATCAAATCTATGCCTAGTAACGAAAATAGCCCCGAAAATCATAACCAGTCCGTAAACATGGGGGGTGGATTACCCATAATTTCCTACTGGGCAGAGAAAACCCTACACCCGAAAGGGGGACTGCTGTGGCAAAGGCTTTTACATAAAAGTGCCTGTCTATCCTGTGCTTGGGGAACTGGTGGTCAAAAAGGTGGATTTCACAATGAGGATGAAGAACCCTTACAACGCTGTGCTAAAAGTGTAGAAGCGATCGCCTCGGAATTAATGGATGCCGTTCCCGCCGATGTTTTAACGGGTACTAGCCTTGAAGAACTCCAAAAACTCACGTCCATGCAGGCGGATAAGCTGGGGCGTTTGAGTTTTCCAGTCATTAAAAGGGCAAATACTTCCTTTTACGAACCCATCTCGTGGCAAGAGGTGTATGAAATTGTGGAAGCAGGATTTCGTAAATCCCCCGATCGCATTGCTTCCTATAGTTCGGGACGTTCTTCTAATGAAGCCGCTTTTTTATTACAACTGCTGATGCGGGCGGCGGGTTCAAATAATTTGGCAGATTGCTCCGATCTATGCCATGCCCCATCTACAGTAGGACTAAAGGAGATGTTTGGTTCAGGAACTTCGATGGTTAGCCTTGCCGATCTAAAAAAGAGCGACTGCGTGGTACTCGTTGGCTCCAATGCCCCTGCTAATCATCCTCGACTGATGAATGAACTAATTCAAGTGCGCGATCGCGGCGGTAAGGTAATTATTATCAATCCGTTAATCGAAGTTGGACTGGTTAAGTTTGCCTCTCCTGCCTATCCAATTAAATCCTTACTTACGGGTTCGGATATTGCCTCTTTTTATCTCCAACCCATATCTGGTAGCGATGTTGCTCTGTTTTTAGGGATTCAGAAGTCCTTAATAGAAAAAGAACTGGTTCAGTATGATTATCTTCAGCAATATACGGAAGGATGGGAAGCGGTAATTAAACAGGCTCAAACCCTCACCTGGTCAGAAATTACTAATTGCTGTGGAATTGCCCAAGAAGAGATCGAAATCGCAGCGCAGATGATTGGAACTTCGCAACGGGTGGTATTTGCATGGGCAATGGGAATTACGCAACATGCTAATGCTGTAGATAATATTTTTAGTATCGCTAATACTGCCTTACTAACTGGAAATGCAGGCAAAGAAGGTGCAGGTACCATGCCAATTCGGGGACATTCCAATGTGCAGGGCTTTGGTTCTATGGGTGTGACCATTCGCCTGAAAGAGGAAATTTTACAGACCTTAGAGAAATTACTACAGCGCCCTCTCAGTCGGCAGTTGGGCTACGATACCAGAGCCTTAATTGCAGCTAGCGATCGCCACCAAATTGATACATTACTTTGCTTAGGGGGAAATCTCTATGGGGCTAATCCAGATTCTGAACAGGCAAAACGAGCCTTAGGCAAAATTGAGACGATTATTTATATTTCGACGAAGCCCAATTTAGGACATTTTCACGGATTAGGAAAGCAGAATACTCTGATTATTCCTGTGTTTGCCCGCTTTGAGAATCCCCATAAAACCACAACCGAGTCGGGTAATAATTTTGTGCGCTTAAATGACGAGGGAACTTCGCACCTTAAAGAAAATGCCGATTTAATTTCAGAAGTGAAATTTCTTACAGAAATAGCCGATCGCATTCATGGTAATACTCCAATTAATTGGCGATCGCTCCAAGACACCAAATATGTACGCAAGCTTATTGCTGAGACGACTCCAGGGTACGAAAAGATTGGCGACATTGACGATACTAAAACCGAGTTTACGATTGAAGGCAGAATTTTTCATAAACCCGAATTTGGCACGCCATCCCGAAAGGCTCAGATGTTTGTGACCCCTCTACCTCAATTGATAGTGCCTAGTCTGGAGGATTTTGGACTGCCTAGCACGATTACAGGTATGGTTTTAATTCTGGGAACGGGGCGCAGCTATGGACAGCATAATACGGTGGTATATAAAGAAGGTGATTATTATCGGGGCATACCTCACCGCAACTGTATTTTGATGAATGAGATCGATGCAAAACAGGCTCATTGGCAGGAGCATCAATGGGTAACGGTGCAGGGTAATGCGGGTAAATTGGAGGATGTTGAGATTATCTTTGGACAGATTCGTCAGGGTTCGGCTTTGATGTTTTATCCAGAGGTGAATGCCATTTTTAGCGCACCGATTGATAATCGCTGTGGTACGCCTGCTTTTAAACGGGTTCCTGTGGCTGTTTATACTAGGGTGAACTAAGGTATCTACGGATGGGATTAAGATCGAGATGAATTTCTAGTAGATCAGCCATTTGGTTATACAGAGTTTGCTGGTGAGTCTGCCAATTTAGATCGGAAACTTGATAGTCAGAAATATCCGCCATCTGAATTAATGCTTGCCTAACTTGACTAGATTCAAATAAGCCATGTAAGTAAGTTCCCCATACTCTGGGTAAACTGAGCGATCGCCATCCTTCCCCTTTATATTCTTTATATTCCGATTGATTTTGGTGCTGAATCTTTACTAATGGCTGTATATCTAGATCATTGCGATCATGAACTAACTGAGGAATTAACTGAGTATGTCCCATGTGAATTTCGTAAGCCATCCAAGTATCTGCTTGAAAACTTGCTTGCACCTGTCGCACTTGTTTAATCGGTAAAAATTCTGTAGTTACTGGTAAAAGCCCTAAACCCTCTACCATACCTGCTGCACCTGCTACCCCGTGGCGATCGCCCAAACTAATACCTAACATTTGATAACCACCACAAATTCCAACTATGGGAACGCCTTGACTAGCTGCCTTGATAATTGCCCGATCTAAACCATTACTCTTCAACCATTCCAAATCGGCTATGGTATTTTTACTGCCGGGAAGAATGATGATCTTGGCATCCCTTAAGTCATCTATAGTCTGCACCCAACAAGTTTCTATGCCAAAGTCTAACTGCCACGGCTGAGAGTCCTGAGAATTAGAGAGATGGGGAAACCGCACCCATGCAATTTTTGCTCCCTTTCCCTTAGTCTCCGCTTCAGCACATAGACTATCTTCACTTTCTGGTTGCAGATTTGAGCAATAGGGCAGCACTCCTAGATAAGGAGTATCGGGAATATAGTCCTTAAAATACTTGTCCGCATCCGCAAATAGGCGCAGATCACCCCGAAATTTATTCACGATCAAACCCAACCCTTGCGCTTGAGAATGCTTGGGCATGAGTTGATGGGTACCAATAATTTGAGCAAATACTCCTCCTTTCTCAATATCTCCCACCAATAGCCATCGTCCATTTAGATACTGAATTGGTCGCAAATTAACTAAATCTCGGTGCATTAAATTTAGTTCTACAGGACTACCTGCCCCTTCTAGTAACAAAACATCACAGCGATCGCGCCAAAACTCTAAACAATCACACACAGTTTGCCATAGGGTTTCAATGTGCTGATAGTAGTCAATGGCAGCAATATGCTGTTTAGCTGTTCCTAAAATTACTAATTGAGAAGTGCCTACTGCTGAAGGTTTCAGTAAGATTGGATTCATCTCGACGATCGGACGCATTCCACAGGCGATCGCCTGAACAGCTTGAGCACGACCAATTTCTCCACCTTCAAGGGTAACGTAGGAGTTATTAGACATATTTTGAGACTTAAACGGAGCTACATTGACTCCCTGTCGGTATAACCAAGCCCCTAAAGCCGTAACTAGCCAACTTTTACCCGCATTAGATGAGGTTCCTAACACCGAAATTGCCTTCATTAAATAATTACCTTAATCTTCTGAAAGGATAGGATTAGTCGTAACACTATAAAAGCGTTCATCAGGAAGTAGACGGGCGATATCTTTTTGAATTAAGCCATTTAAGATCGGTAAGATTTCATTAAATTCGCTAGCCCCAATTTTTTTTAGTTCTTCAAGGGTGATAGTTTCATCGGAAAGAATGCCTTTAGCAAGAATTAAGTTGAGGAGATAGTATTCTTCGGCAGTTAGTTGATCTTTCCCACCTAGTTGCTGACGGGCGTATTCAAACCCAGATTGGAGAACATTAGAAGTAATTTTTTTCGCTCCTAAGTTCGCAGCTCGAAGGAGAATATAACTAGCATTGCGATTGAACCAACGGGGAATACCAGAGGATTTTTCACAGAGCGATCGCGCGGTTTCAGGGGTAAAAGGATGGAGAGCTTCGGCTTCATTATTTTCATCTACTTCTTTAATTCTGGCACTGGCAAGATACTTTTTGAGCATTTTGTAGGTCGTGTCATCATCAAAGGGTTTTAATTCGATGCTGAGGTCAAATAGTCCTCGTTCACGGTTAACTAAATCACGGGTAAGTCCACTGGGATGACCGCTAAGAAAGAACCAAGCATTACCTTTAAGCATTCCTTGGGCATTTTCTAATAGTTGACGTACACGGGCGGGGTCTTGTTTATCGAGATCGTCAATGCCAATAATCACGCGATCGTACTTTTTTAAGGCACGGTTGAGTAGTTCTTCAAAAGCTAAGGCAGGATATTTACTAGGTTGGACATTTAGGGTTTCCTCTGATGTCTTGGCTTGAATACCTAAATTGCCACCTATTTCACTTTTACGGCTACGAATCAAATTACCCAACCCTGTTAGTTCATTCAGTTGTCGTTGCGCCCATTCGTCTTCGGGCATTTCACGGGCAAGAGCAATAAATGCTGCTTCACCTAATTCCATATCAGGTTGGAGGGTGATATAACCAACTATGGCTTTTTGATCGGTGCGTTTCAAAAAGTTGAGGATTTCTAGTATAAATGCAGATTTACCGATTCCTGTCCATCCATATACAAGGATGCGCTTGCGTTCTTTCCCTCTCAACAAAGGAATTACAAGTTTTAGCTCTTCTGTTCTACCAGTAAATACAGCATCAATGTTAGATTCCAGACTAGATGCACTCTCCGTAAAAGGGATCTGCTTGAGGTTCCATTCTTTAAAAATACGATCGCTTTGATTAAATAGGTCATCAATTTCACTCATAGCTTTATTGCTTGTTTAGATTTAAATTGAGAAACAACTTCTAAGACTTCTTTAGTTTCGGCTTGACGTTGGCTAAGCCCACATTCCCTAAAAAGATTACAAGCGGTTTCTAGTTCCTTTTGTGCCTCGGTGATGTAATTTAAACGTAGCATCATTCTCCCAAGGGCAAGATGACAGTTAGCGATCCCTTCTTTTTTATTTAGATGAACATAGAGCCGCAACGCATCACGATAGAGCATTCGGGCTTTGTCCCAGTCACCTAATAAGAGTTGGACACGGGCAATTTGAGCCAGTACATCAGCACGCCGCTCTAGGTTATCAGTTTGGCGATAGTAATCAAGACTTGCCTGAAGTTGTTCTAATCCCTCATGCCATCTACCTTCAGATACATAATATGCCCCTAACCGACTGCGACTGTTTGCCTCAAATCCATGCAAAATTGGTAGATATGACTGAAGATACTCTGTCTCTGTAGATTTTATAAGTACCATTGCTTGATTGAAGTCAGAGATCGCCCCTTCATAGTTTTGTAGAATATGATTGGCATTTCCACGAAGAGTATAAGCGGCTACAAAGATATGTTTGCTTTTGTCGTAACTAGCAATTTCACTTTCATAATCCTCTAATTCATTTTTTGCATCCCGATGATTTAAGCATATTTGGATAGCTTGGTTTAAATCGGTAATCGCACCTTCATAGTCTTTGGAATCATATTTTGTAAGTCCACTATCTAAGTAGTCAAGGGAAAGATCAATGGCTCGAATATATTTAGTGAGGGCATCACCTTTGTTCCCGAAAATAGAAAATATTGCTCTACGAAAGTGAACATACGTTGCTATTAGTCGTGAATAGAGAAAAGCCATATTTCATCTGAAAACCTTACATCATTATATTCGCAACTAAAAATCTAGTTATTGCTGGGATGATCAATAATAGGGCTACATTGACTCCCTGTCGGTGCAGCCAAGCTCCCAAGGCATTTACTATCCAACTTTTACCCGCATTGGATGAAGTTCCTAACATCGAAATTGCCTTCATTAGTTATAGGTTACCAAGCTTTATAATTAGTCGTTAATACTCTTAACTAAGAGTGCACTGTCAAAACTTTTTCTACTTTCTCTGGCTCACACTTAATAGGCAACGATGCACCACTGGGGTCAACCTTCGCCGCAAAGTCTGGATATTTAATCCGTCCATGATTGCGTTCTCGCCACACTTGAATGAATACAGGTGCAAGTTTTTCCAATTCTTCAAGAGTCAATCCTGAATTGAGCAATTGCCCTTGATCCCACCGTGCTTTAAAAATTCTCATCATTACGGATGTAGCTTCTTCTAAGGTTGTATCACTGCCAAGCGATCGTAAAGCTGCTTCACTGGCATCTGCTAACATCACAATTCCAGTTTCACGGGACTGGGGAATCGGTCCGCTATAGCGAAAATGCTCTTCACACACCATAGGCGATCGCTGCTGTGCCTGAAAATAAAAATAAGAAATGACAATCGTGCCTTGATGTTCAGGAATAAAAGTTTGCAGCAAAGGCGGGAGGTGATACTTTTGTGCCAGTCTTAAGCCCCCTGTGACATGCTCGCGAATAATATCGGCACTAGCCCAAGGATCATTGAGAATCTCGTGGGGATTAACCTGCCCCATTTGGTTTTCAATAAAATACTCAGGGCGGATGGTTTTACCAATGTCATGATACAACGTGCCTGTGCGAACAAGGGCAGTATCTGCTCCCAACTCCCGCGCTCCCGCTTCCGCCAGATTAGCCACAAATAAGGTGTGTTGAAAAGTACCTGGTGCCTCAGTTACTAGCTTTTGTAATAAAGGTCGATCTAAGTTAGCCAATTCTGCCAAGCGAATGGGGGTAATGGCATAACACAATTGCTCTAAATAGGGAATAGAACCTAGTGCCACCACTGAAGCTAATAAACCACTAGCAGCATACTGTAAAGCATTAATTCCTAGAGCGATCGGAGCCACATTCCCAATTAATACTGCCAAGGCAATATAGGTTCCAGCTTGGATTACTGCTACTACTATTCCATTAATCGATATTCTGGAACGAGTATTAGGGCGATCCGTCAAACCTGAGCCTATTACTGCACCTAAAACCAAGGGTAAATAACTGATTAGGGTTGGGCTAATAGCGATCGCTACTAAACCAGACCCTAAGATTGTAGTTACTGTTGCTAACCTAGAACCATAAAAACTACCTAAAATCATGCCCATAGTGGCAAGAGGAATGAAGGCAATGGAGGTATGGCTTAAAATTACGCAGGCAGTAGCCGTGGCTGTACAAATTAAACTAATGGACACAAGGTCTCTAATTTTAAGATTAATTGTCTTAGGATTATTAAGGTAGCGATTAACAATTACCAACTTAAAAATAATTATTGTCCCCGATACCGCCAGAGCCGTAAGCACAATTGCCCAGATATTAGGTCGGCGTTGGGTTAAACCCAGTTCATCCAAAAAAGCAAATTCCCTAGCCGTGATTTCCTGTCCCGCTCTAACAATGATTTCTCCCTCTCTAATTGTGACAGTTTGGGGTTGGAGAGATTCTATGACAGTGGAAATTTTTTCCCTAGTTGCCATAAAGTCTGGTTGCAGATTGGGAATTAATACGGCATTAATTAGATCGATAACTAGAATGCGCCGAATTGGGTCTGTGGGAAGATAGGCGGAATTTCTAATGCGATATTGTTTAGATTCTTCGGGTAATCCGGGGACTAGACCAGCTAATAGGATGTCTTCTAAGATTTTACGGGCAGACTGCTTACAACTTTCCCATTCGGTTTTACTTAAATTAAGGAGACGATTACGAAATAAATCTGGTGATTGTGCTAGTTCTTGGCGGGCGATTTGATATTTTTGTCTCGCTTTGGTAATCTGATCAACTAGATTTTGGTAAGCACTGGCGGATAGTTTAGATTTATGGGCTGCTAATTCTTTTACTGATCCTTTTAAGTTACTAGTTAAGGTGCTGGCAGGGTTCGTGAAGTTAGCTTGCTTTTGTAAGCTCTGCCATTCTATCTCTGAGAGCATGCGTAGCTCTATTTGGGCGGGATAGGAAAGCAGAGTTGTATAGGGGAGTTCACCGGATAATTGCAATAGGCGATCGCCTGAAGTAAGTAAATCCTCTAAGTGATCCATTGCTCTGCGGCTTAAACTAGGATCAAGGCGATAAACGGGGGGAACTTCCTGCTTTAATCTTTCTTTGGCAATACGGGTTGCTTCTATGTCAGTAATCTCCATGGTTTTCGGAGACTTAATATTAGTAGGTGCAAATTCACCAATATTTAACTGAGGCTCCCAGTAAAAGCGACTACCCACGGTAATGGTTAGACATACAAAAGTAGCACCGATAGTTACTCTACTGAGCCACTCTCTTTTAGGACAGCAAAGCACACGGGTAATAACATTAGGGGAAAGACCCATATATCTATAAAATCTTGTAAATCATCCTATAAATCAAAAGAAGAGCAGGACATAAGCCGGGTTCTGTTTATGAAATGTTTGAATTTACTATAGTTTGAACTGTAGTTTAACTTTTCACAGGTAGTTATCTATCTAGGATGGCTGTTACCAACCACCTCAAGCGGCTCACGCTAACTCTGGAGTTAACAACGGAAAAGCCGACCAGAATCAGTTATAGCTTATTCCTCTCGCCTTGCTTCCAACTGGGGTTTACCGAGCCAAAGCCTCTCGACTTTGCTGGTGCGCTCTTAACACACCTTTGCACCCTTACCTTTAGCATAATCTGATTTAAATATTTAGCAATAGGTTTAGTATCCTGAATACTTAATAAATTATGATCAAGGCGGTATTTTTCTGTGGCACTTTCCTCGCGATCGCTCACACTGGGTATTATCCAGCAGTTTGATTCTGTGGAAGCCCGGACTTTCCTCAGAGATTTTTTAAGTCTCCGCAACCACCTACGCCTACTCTTCTGTATCTATATTAACCAAATTTACAGGAGAATTTACAGAACCACACCTTTGGTAACTGGAATAGGTTTGATAAAGTACATTTGCAGTAACTCTAAACCATTACCAATGTAAAAAGGTAGCTTTTGTAAAAATTTGAGAGGCTTAGGTGTACTGGCATTAGCAATTTTACTAAGGGCAGCATTATTTTCTACACATTTTTCCAAATGTGACCAGAATTTAGGATTATCTAAGTCTAAGATTACAGGAAAAGCCTTAGCAGAATCACGGTTAGTATCCTTAAGGACAGCGTGAACGTACTCTTTAGTATTCAAGCCGATGGATTCATAAAATTCGGAACGGTTACAAATATCATTCAAATACATGGTGGCAAACACCGAAAGCAGGAAGAAACGGCACCATAGCTTGGCTTTCCAGTCATTTAAGAATTGAGGCTGGCTTTTAAGCAGTAAATTACAGAAATCTCCGTGGCGGCTTTCATCTTGGCACCAGCTTTCAAAGAATTTAAAGATGGGATAGATTTGGTGTTCGGGATGAGCATCTAAGTGCTGGAAGATTTTGATATAACGCCAGTAGCCAATTTTTTCAGATAAGTAGGTGGCGTAGAAAATAAACTTGGGCTTAAAGTAAACGTAGTTTTTGGTTTGTGATAGGTTTGATAAGTCTAAGGTCATGTTAAAGTCTTGCATTGCCTTGTTTAAAAAACCAGCATGGCGTGCTTCGTCACGACTCATTAACGAAAAAATTTCCGCTACTAAAGGATTTTTTTGCTTCATTTTGACCGAGATTTCTTTATAAAGTAGGAAACCAGAGAACTCGGAGGTGCAGGAGCCTTCTAAAAATGTACGGAAGTTTTCTTTGGTGCGGTCATCGAGATGATCCCAAGAACGCTCAAAATCTTGATCTCTTTGGAAATGACGGCGATTGTAATCAGCTTTAAATTCTTGCAGAATTGCCTCAAAGTCAGCTTCAGTGTCGGCAATATCCATACTCGCCATTTCTTCAAAATCCGTGGTGTAGAAACGGGGAGTCAGAATGGTTTCTTTACGTTCGGCTTGGGTTTTATTATGAACTTGGGTCTTTGCAGGAGAGGCTACCATATCTATATAATGCTCAACTTAACTATTACTACTTTTATGATAGTTCCTAGTTTATGGGCTTTTACATGATCAACTTATTAAGAACAGTTAAGCATTTTTACTAGATGTTTTATTGATTTAGGTCTGACTGCAAAAAATTGAGAGAATTAGTCACCCACTGCATATATCCATTACTGGCAGAGATCGCAGCTATGACAATAATTTCTGGCTCTTGGTAGGGATGGATGGAGCGTAATTTTATTTCGAGATCAGTATAGCGATCGCCTAGGGTTTTGATCATGATTAGCTGCTCTGATTCTATACATAGCTTACCTTCCCACATATAAGTGGAATTTAGGTTGGGGATAATCTGCACGCAGGCTGCTAATTTTTCGGTGACCAGAGTTTGGGCTATGATTTGGGCGATCGCTGCATCGGACACCGTAGTCATTACAATGATTAACTCATCCATTAACAGAATTTATAGAGAATGCGTTAATAATTTTAAGAGCTAATAACTGACTTAGCTTTCTTTTCCCGCTTTTTACGCTCTGCTTCCACCATATCTTCCATCATTTGCCGTCCCTGTTGAATTTTTTCGAGATTAGATCGATATAAATCTAAATCTTTCAGCAGTCGCTCCGAGTTGATTTTGAGTGTATCACCCACTTGGGTAATTAGAGCTTGGCGTTTGTCTTGATCGGCGATCGCCTCTGGATCAGCAGTTTCAAGGAGGATAAATACACCCACCGCAAATAGACGACTATATTTAAATTTAGGGTTAGTAGCGATCGCTCTAATTTGCCCCATCAGTGTATCTAAGTCAGCACCAGCTTCTAAGGTTGTGAATAAACTTTTAACTTCGGCAGGAAATTGCTTGGATAACTCAATTAAATGGGCGCTTTCTTGACGAATTTGGTCTGGGTCAAAGAGTAAAGCTTGGCATAAACCCTTAAATATCGGTTCGAGGTCTGACTCAGGTTGGTATCCTGCCATAAAGCGATCAAAGGCTGTGGCTAAACCAAGGGCAAATATGGAATCATAGCCAAAGTTTTGACTAACCCTGAGTAAATGCACTTCTACTAAAAGCTCATCCACTACACGCCGATAGATCGAATTTACAGGCTTGGAGAAGGCTTTATAAAAATCATGCTTGGCATCAGCCACAGTCCGAACAGTATTCACAGTTACTCTAGAACCTAAATAAATAAAAGTTAATAGTTATATCATCCCATGCTGGGGAATATTTCCCGTTACATACCCATAAATTCTACGATTTAAATCTGATTTATTTATTGGATTTATTTACTCTGAGTACTCTTCCATCGGCTGACAGGAACAAATAAAATTGCGATCGCCAAAGGCATTATCAATCCGACCCACCGTTGCCCAGAATTTATGAACTTTTGTCCAAGGGGCGGGATAGGCAGCTTGCGATCGGGAGTAGGGGTGTGTCCATTCATCTTTGAGCAAGAATTCAGCCGTATGGGGAGCATTTTTTAGGGGGTTATCCAACTTATCCATTGCTCCAGACTCAATTTTGGAAATCTCAGCACGGATAGAGATCATGGCATCACAGAAGCGATCGAGTTCTGCTTTTGATTCACTTTCCGTTGGCTCTACCATCATGGTTCCTGCCACGGGCCAGCTTACGGTTGGAGCATGAAACCCGTAATCCATAAGTCGTTTGGCAATATCGTCCACTTCAATGCCCGCTGAAGATTTTAAGCTGCGTAAATCTAAAATACACTCGTGTGCCACTAAACTATTTTCACCTTTATACAAAATTGGATAGGAAGATTCCAAACGCTTGGCAATGTAATTAGCATTGAGGATAGCTACTTCTGTTGCTAGTTTTAAGCCTTTTGCTCCCATTAAGGCAATATATACCCAAGAGATGGTAAGGATACTAGCACTCCCCCAAGGTGCTGCCGAAACTGCGCCGACATTTGGTTTGGAAGACTCAATGTGATTAACAAATGTAGTATCAGGTAAGAAAGGAACTAAGTGGGACATAACCCCAATCGGTCCCATACCAGGTCCACCGCCACCGTGGGGAATACAGAAGGTTTTATGCAAGTTTAAGTGACAGACATCGGCACCAAAATCCCCCGGACGACACAGACCAACTTGGGCATTCATATTGGCACCATCCATATAAACCTGTCCACCGTAATAATGCACGATTTCACAAATTTCTTTAATTGATGCTTCAAATACGCCGTGGGTAGAAGGATAGGTCACCATCAGGGCTGCTAGTTCATATTGATATTTTTCAGCTTTGGTGCGTAGATCAGTTAAATCCACATTTCCCATCTGATCACAGGCGATCGCTACTACTTTCATACCTGCCATCACTGCACTGGCAGGATTAGTTCCGTGGGCAGATTGAGGAATTAGGCAGACTCGACGATGGTGTTCGCCCCGATAATCGTGGTATGCCCGAATGACTAACAGTCCTGCATATTCACCTTGGGAACCAGCATTAGGCTGAAGTGATATACCTGCAAAGCCCGTAATTTCTGCCAGCCAAGCTTCCAGTTGTTGAAACAGAATTTGATAACCCTGAGTTTGCATTAAGGGAGCAAAGGGATGAATTTGTCCAAACTCTGCCCAAGTTACGGGGAGCATTTCTGAAGTGGCATTCAGCTTCATGGTGCAGGAACCCAAGGGAATCATAGAAGTGGTAAGGGATAAATCCTTAGATTGCAGACGGTGAATATATCGTAGCAGTTCGGTTTCGGTGTGATATTGGTTAAATACAGGATGAGTGAGATAGGAACTTGTGCGCTTAAATGCTCCCAATTTATCTTCAGAACTATCTATACTTTCCAGATCAATTTTAGTAAAAGTAAAAATGCTAAGAATATCGATAATATCTTGCTTAGAAGTGGTCTCATCAAGGGTAATCCCTATGGTGCATCGATCAGTGGCACGGAGATTAATCCCTTTTGCTATCCCTCGGCTAATAATATCGTTGGCATGATCTACAGTGACTTTTATCGTGTCAAAGAAAGAAGAATTTCCAAGTTTATAACCTGATGTTTCTAAGGCTGTGGCTAAAATTTTTGTTAACCTATGGGTGCGATCGCCAATTTGCTTTAAGCCTTCAGCACCATGATAAACAGCATACATTCCTGCCATTACTGCCAATAAAACTTGGGCTGTACAAATATTACTGGTGGCTTTATCTCGGCGAATGTGTTGTTCACGAGTTTGCAGAGCTAGTCTTAATGCTTGATTGCCATGTACATCCTTAGATATGCCGACAACTCGTCCCGGAATCTGTCGCTTGAAGACTTCTTTGGTTGCAAAAAATGCCGCATGGGGTCCTCCAAAACCAAGAGGTATGCCAAATCTTTGTGAATTTCCCACTACTACATCGGCACCAAACTCACCAGGGGGCTTTAAAACGGTTAAAGATAATAAATCCGCCGCCGCGATCGCGAAACCACCCGCACCATGAACTTTAGAAATAAATTCAGAGTAGTCATAAATTGTGCCATCGGAAGCTGGATATTGCAGTAAGGCTCCAAAACAGGAAGCATCAAAATTAAACTCGGTATGACTGCCTACGATTACTTCTATACCTAATGCCTGCGATCGGGTTTTGACTACAGCAATGGTTTGGGGATGACAAGTTTCTGATACAAAGAACTTGATGGCATTATGATCTTTATGCAGCCCATAAATCATGCTCATAGCTTCGGCGGCGGCAGTACCTTCATCTAAAAGCGAAGCATTGGCAATTTCCATTCCTGTTAGATCAATAATCATGGTTTGGAAGTTAAGTAAAGCCTCTAGTCTGCCTTGGGCAATTTCTGCTTGATAGGGCGTGTATTGGGTGTACCAACCAGGATTTTCTAAGATGTTACGTTGGATTACTGGCGGGGTAATGCAGTTGGCGTAGCCCATACCGATAAAGGAACGGAATACTTGATTTTGCGAAGCGATCGCTTTGAGACTTTGTAATAGTTCTTGTTCTCCTCTGCCTTCGGTAAACTCGCCTAAATTTAGTAATCCTTGATAGCGAATCGTACTAGGTATGGTTTTATTAATTAAGTCATCAATAGAATCTAATTCAAGCACATTAAGCATTTCCTCAATATCTACTTGATTTATCCCGATATGCCTATGACTGAAGGTATCAGTGGGAGTAAATGGTAAAGACTGATGGGGGGCGATCGCCATTTCTAGCATTTATGAATTTGTGATTAATTTTTGTAAACAAGTGTGGAGACATTATAACTAATTACAAAAATATTGGAATCCACAGAATAGAACTGTTGCTAAAGAACAGATTTTAGGTTTTAAAGGAAGTTTTAAATTTCGATTAAATTTGCTCGCAAACTCTTTAATTACACCTTACGGGGAGGAAGTTTCAGTGCTTTTCGTACTTTTTGATCTACCTCTGGTTTTGGGGCATAGTAAACATGGAGCATAGAGTCAAAATTCTAATATTGGTAATTTGTAGGCTTACATTGGCTAAAAATATCTTGCATTAGGCTTAAATCACTTTTAGAGATTGGAATTTTCCCTGCCGATCCAACCGAAGTCATCCCTCCTACAATCTGACCATTAACCTGAACATCAAGGGTTGCAACCAACTCACATATTGCTGTACTGTTAAAATTAAAGCAACTTCCCACAGCACAGTTATCGATTGCTACGATTAGCTTACCAATATTTTTTTTTACTTGCTCGACAGAACGAATAGAATCAACAAATTTCTGAAGATCTCTTGTTTGGGCGTTCGCATTATCTGGATAATAGCGTATCCCTAAGCATACTAAGGCAATAATTGATATGAACTTTATTTTACTTTTAGTCATAGTCGCTTATATATAGTGTTAAGTAAAGTAAGCACATAAATTCACTACCAAACCCTCAAAAATATAATTCTTAAAAACCATACTATCGCTTGAGTTGTGTAAATGATTTCGTTTATGCACTCAGAGTAAAATTAAAAATTAGCAACAAAAAGGAGTGGAATTTTAGCCCCACTCCTTCGCAATTATAGTAACTAATTAAATACTCTTAGCGGCGACCACGATAGGGAACGGCTGCCAAATAGTCAGGAATATCAGATGCCTTAAGCTTTTGAGCATAATTAACCTTTGGTGCAATAGATTGGGCAATTTCTCTAAATCTACCAGGATCACCTTCGGGAAGACGACGAGTCTTAGCCTTAGCAGTGAAGTATTTTTGTAAAGTAAATTGCCAATCGTACTTGGTAATACCTGCACTGTCACGGTAGTCTGCGCCATAGCGTGGGGTAACCAAATTAAAGGGACGCTCCTGTAGCCGTTTACGTTGGTAAGGCAGTGTATTTTCTCCAAATACTTGCTCATACTCATCACTATCTACTAGAGCATCAATAAATGCGCCAATTCCCTGTTCGGCAATTACAATCGACCAAGTAATTTCTTCTAACTTATTGTAAGGCGCACGTCCAAGGATGCGTTTTAAGCTTAGCTCTACAACCCGATAGTTAGAATTTGGTTCGACAACAAGGCGATAGTAGGTATCAGATTTACCGAGACCCCGCACAAAATCACGCACAGAAATTTGCCCATTTTTGAACTGGGACTCTAGGAAGGTCTGACGATTACTTTCGAGAATAACATGTTCGCTAAAAACTTGACGGTAGGCAGCCCAGATGATTTCCTCTAAATCTGCGGCATCAGAGGCATTTTCAGTACGATAGATAAATGGACTATCATCATCTTCATCAGCAAAGCCAAAGCTAGCTACCCGTTGATTTTGGGAAGAAGGAATTACAGTTAATAAGGGTAAAGGTGACATTAATATTTCTCCAATAATGTTTAGTAATGTTTGATGATTTTATTTAACAGGAAATCTAAAGGAACCCCGAATTGAGGCAGGGGAGGGATCATTAGATTTGCGAGTACTATCAGGAATAGCAATTTTCGCAGTGCTAACAGGCTTAGGAATAACTTGCTTAATTGTAATTTCTCTGGCTAAGCTCAAGAAATTGCGAATATCACCCTGTTTAGGATACTCTTTCTCTTGTTTAAGCCTCCAGTCATTCCCATAGCGAGGGGTAACCAAGTTAAATGGGCGGTCTTTTAGCCTTCGGCGTTGATAGGGAACAGTATTTTCACCAAAACTTTGTAAATATTCTGCACTATCGACAAGAGCATCAATAAATCCACCAATACCTGTATTAGCGATCGCAATTGACCAGGTAATTTTCTCACCTTCATTGTAAGGAGTGCGACCAAGAAACCTTTTCAGAGCGATTTCTACAATGCGATAGTTGGAGTTTGGCTCTACTATAAGTCGATAGAAGGTTTCAGATTTACCTAAACCCCGAATAAAATCTCGTACAGAAATCTGCCGATTTTTGAACTGGGACTCTAGGAATGTCTGACGACTACTTTCGAGAATAACATGTTCGCTAAAAATTTGCCGATAGGCTGCCCAGATTAACTCTTCGGTTGAGTTGGAGTCAGTTAAATCTTCGGATCGATAGATAAGAGGAGTATCTTCATTGGGAACATCATAGCCGGGGACTCGATGATTTTGCGAAGATGGTTTAATTTCTAGTAAGGGAATTGCCATGCTGATTAAATAAACAGGATTAAATGAATTAAAGATTTAAGTTATTTAGGTAAATAACGATAGGGAGACAAACTTTCACGCCGAGATACAGTTGCAGCTTTACTTTCAACTGTTGTATCAGGAATATCTATGATGTTAGTATTAATCCCGCCCGAACGAGCATATTGGTAATTTGCCTGAGCAGGAGCAATTTCGCTGACTAAACTAAAAAATACAGAAGGAATGCCACTCCGAATTCGTTCTCGGCTGACTACACCATATTTGAATTTCTTATTGACATTCAAACTTCCAGAAGTTACAAGTGCTGCTTCTTTAGCTCTTTGATAGTCGCTGTATCTGGGATTGACTAGATTATAGGGGCGATCGCCATTTCTACGTCTTTGGTAAGGGACAATATCTTCACCAAAGTTATCTAAATATTCATCACTATCAATGATGCTATCAATGAAACCCTCTAGTCCTTTCGTTCCAATAATGATCGAGTTGGCAATCTGTTCATCTTTCCCGTAGGAGGCTCGCCCCAAAAAGCGAGTAAAGCTTAAATCAACTAAACGATAGTTAGAATTTGTCTCCGCAATCAGCCGATAGTAAGGTTCTGATTTACCTAAGCCTCGGATAAAATCTCTAACGGAAATTTGGCGATTTTTAAGTTGAGATTCTAAAAATGTTTGACGATTACTTTCAATAATTAAATGTTCACTAAAAATCTGGCGATAGGCTGCCCAGATCAAGGCATTTAATCCCTCTGAATCAGTGACATCACTAAGGCGATAAATGACTGGATCATCTTCATCGGGAACATCGTAGCCGTTAACACGATGATTTTGAGTGGTGGGTTTAAAAGAAGTTAAAGGAAGCATATTAAATAATCCTATTTAAAAAACTATAGACAACTTACACGTTGACGGTCATGCCTGACATTGGATAATGCCATCTCCATCCGAGACTTTACGACTAGATCAGACTCTTGAGGTTTATTACCTTCTAATAAGGCGATCGCCCCACGGGCAGACCCATGATTTAACTTGCTCAGAGCATCTAATGCCACAATGGCAGCATAGCGAATTGACCAGTCCTGATCCTTAAGAATAGATTGTAATGTCGCTAAAATTTCAGAATAATCAATTATTTCTGCCCATTCCCAGTGAATTTTGCCTAAGCCTTTGATTGCAGCACGGCGTACACTAGGAGAAAAGTCGGTTTTCGCACAATTTAGTAGAACTGGTAATGCTTTAGGATCACCGATCATAGCCAAGGCTCTAACTGTATAGGCTCTTGCCCCATAATTGTAGTCATCCATTAATGCAATCAGGCTGTCAACGCTACTACGTCCAATTGCCACTAACCCGTGCATAGCAGCGATCGCCGCCCCGGGATTGTTATAGCCTAAAACCGAAATTAAAGTTGCAATTCCCTGTTCACTACGCGTAGCAGCTAAAGCATGAACTGCCTGTATTAGTTGAGTAGGATTATGTGACTTATCTATTTCTTGAATCAATACCTTAATATTAGTCATGGGCTTAATTTCCAGCTTAGTTTTTATAAGAGATCGTCCATTAACAGCATTACTTGCTGTAGATTTGCTAATAGTTGGGGGTCTTGATTCACATTAGGTAGATGGGTATCCAGAATTCCCCTGAGGGCAAAAAGTTTAAAACTATTTTCAGTCTGAGTTTGGGCAATTGCCTCAGCCGCAGGCAAATAACCAATTTCCCCTAAATCCGTCAAAGCTACACGGCGAATATTAACGTCAGAACCAGATAATGCCTCGATCAGCAGGTTAGCAAAGTAAGGATCACTGGTTAAACCATACATAGAACGAGCAGCCGCTAGACGAATACGCAGGACGATGTGATTCAGAAATGGTTCAATTAAATGCTTAACTGATTGAGCTTTCAACCTACCCAAAGCTTCTAAAATTGCTTCGTAGGGCTGATCTAAATCACGATAGTCCTTAGAAGTTAGTAATTTTGCCAACGGTAGAACTGCCACCTGAGCAGCTACATAACCTTGGGCATGACTAGCTATTTCTTCGATCGCCTGTGCTGCCGCTTCTCGCACATAAAAGTCTTCACAGTTTAGGGCTATAATCAAAGCGGGTATAGCTTTAGGGTTTCCCAATTTACCGAGAGACCTTGCGGCATTTCGCCTTAGAGGATAACCGCCTAATTCTGTTCGATCTTCGCTATCTTCAAGAGCAACTAACAAAATATCTACCGCTTCGTACACGCGCATTTTACCTAACCACCAAGCAGCATAGTAACGAAGACTTAGGTCTGGCGATCGCAGGTTAGCAATTGCTGTGGCGATCGTCAGTTCATTACTTGCTACATTAGACTGCTGTTCATGCATTAGATGGTTGTTAGATTGAGGATACTTAAATAACCAATGGTGAAACGGAAATAATTACGCCCCCTAACCTATTAATACGCTGCATTTCTTCATTCATCTTGCTATAGGGTACGGTGATAAAAGTACTTCCACTTTTGCGAATAGGAAATTTGGTTTTATCAGACTCTTCAGTTTGACGAAGTCCAGAAACTTCTATTCTAAAAATTCTGCGTCCTGCTTCTGTGTTTGCAGCAACTCCAATTGATGTTTGACCGTGCATGATTTCTCCTTAGTTAATCTTTATGTTTTTAAGTAATGCTCAATGGTAAAGATAAAAGTACGGAGCATTATTACTCCTGATTTATCACTTCCTCCAATAGCCTAAAATTAAAATATAGCTTGAAGGAAGTTAAAAATTTCCCTAAAAATACTCAAATCGAACTTAAATAGCGGTTATAGATGCAATTTTACCGCCTTGACGGTGGATTTGTTGCATTTTTGGTAGAAGGTCATCAAACGGAACTAAATAAGCTGTGCTGCTACGACGGGTCTTAGGATAACCTTGTCCGTACATGCTGGTGACTTCAATCCGATAAACTTTACCTTTTTCATCGGCTCCGATACCTAGGCGTACACTTGGGGCATTATCATTAGAGTCCCTGTATGACCAAGCATTAGAACCACCAGAAGGAGCAACGATAGCAGAGGTCGTATTCCTTCCTAGCTCACGACTTAAACGAGGAGATTTGCCCTCAACTTGAGAAGTATCACTGTTAGCATATCCCCGATATAGGCGGAACATGCGATTGAAACCTACAGTTCTGGCTCCAATACTGAAGTCAAAACCTCGATAATAGGGGACAATATTCTCTCCAAAGCTCTCTGAGTACTCAATGCTGTCAATATATGAGTCAATATCGGCATCATAGCCTTGCGTATCATAAATGTGAAAGTGAGCAATTACTTCAGCTTCATCAAAGGGAGCGCGACCTAGTAAGTGCTTAAAATTTAACTCAATCAGGCGATTATTAGAATTAGGGAAAAAGAATTTCTTCTTATACAAATCAGATTTAGCGATTAAACGGACAAACTCCCGTACGCTAATATTGCCTTCCTTTAATAACGACTCTGCTCCAACTAAGCGCTCACTTTCTAATACATAATCATTTCCAAGTACTTGACGATAGGTAGCACGAATCACTACCTGTAAGTCTTCTAGGCTATAATTTGGTCGCAATTCTACTGGGGATGAACCCTGAAATGCATCAAGTCCTAGTCGGTTCGCTACTGTGGTTACAGCCATGCTATGAACTCCTTATGATTTATTTGAGATTTATGATCTATTTGAGAATTGAAATAAAATTGGAAGAAAGTCAAGAGGACAAGTAAAACCTATCCCCATTGGTTAACTATTTAGCAATGGTAACACTGAGGATTTTGTCACCAGATTTGCCAATTTGCTGAAGTTTTGTGGAAAGTTGATTGTATGGAACTAGATAAGAAACATGATCAAGGCGAATTTGAGTCCTATTTGCTTTGGTAGAACCATTGGAAACTTGAATCAAATATATCCGTCCCGAATCACCTGCAGAAACACCTGCAAGTTTAGCAGTAGGATTAGCCGTAGCTTTGGTCGCAGCCGTAGGAAATAAAATCGCATTAGTTGCATTTTGAGCAACTTCACGAGTTAAACGAGCTTTATTGCTACCAAATTGAGAGCGATCGCTATTGGCATAACCTCGATAGAGTCGAAACATACGATTAAAGCCAACGGTTTTTTGTCCTAACTGAGAAGCAAAGCCTCTATAGTAAGGCACAATATTTTCACCAAAGGCTTCTAAATATTCTTGACTATCAATGTAAGAATCAATTTCGGCATCATAACCTTCTTTGATGTATAAATCAGTATGAAAAGCTATTTCCGATTCATCATAGGGAGCTCTTCCCAGTAAATGCTTGTAATTTAGCTCGATCAGACGATTTTGAGGATTAGAATGGAAGAATTTTCCACGATAGAGTTCCGATTTAGCCACAGAACGCACAAATTCGCGAACTGTGATATTACCCTGACGCAAAAGTGACTCTGAGCTAACTAGTCTTTCACTTTGCATCAAATGGTCATTACCTAGAACCTGACGATATACTGACCGAATAACAGCCTGTAGATCATCTTCTGTCCAAGGCGATCGCAATTCTAAACCAGAATCTAGATCAAATGCTCCTATCCCCAGTGAGTCTGCTGCAACTGTAACAGCCATAGTTTTACCTTGGGTTAGTATATTTTATGAGGGTTATTATTAAATTTAAGTTAAGGATGTTTATGGATGATTAAAAATAAATATCCAGAGGTATAGAAAGGTAAAATTAAAATTTTTCTATCTTCTCAATTTTTGATCTCTTCAAAAAGAGATTACCCGGCGAAGGGAGTAAATGTTGACTTTTTAATGCCAACACCCATTCCTCTCTACCGGGCAAAAAGCAGCTATTAGCTTAAAGCGTTGATAGCGTAGTCAATATAGGTGTTAGCTTCATTAGCAGCTTGACCAGTCAAACCATGGCTAGCTTTAATGCTCTTGAGAGCTTCTACATACCAGCTAGGAGAAAGTTCAAAGGTGCGATTGATTTCAGCTAGACCAGCAACCAGATACTCATCCAAAGGACCAGTTCCACCAGCAACTAAACTGTAGGTGATAATGCGGAGGTAGTAACCTACGTCACGAGCACACTTGGACTTGCCTCTAGCATCAGCAGCATAGTTGTTACCAGGAGTGGAAGTGGTGTAAGGGAATTTGGAGTAAACAGCTTGGGTGGCTCCATCAATCAAGCTTTGAGCATTTGCAGTTAAAGCTTTGGCAGCTTCCATGCTAGCTTTAGCACGATCAAAGCGTCCGTTAACAGCTTGTAATTCGCTGTTGCTTAAAAAACGTCCTTGAGAATCAGCAGTAGCGATCGCTTCGGTGATAGGGGTCTTCATGGTTAAAATTTTCTCCAGTTAAGTATAGTTAAGATTCAAAAAAAATATAGTAAAAACTAAGCTACAGCAGCAGCAGCGCGATCAAAGTAGCTGGCTACTTCAGAAACTAATTGACTGCAATCACCACGGGTAATACCAGTTGGATCGTTAACAGCCGCAATAGCTGCTTCTTTCATTTTGCCAATGCCAACTGCTACGGAAGCACCAGGAACACCTAGAGCTTGGTAAGTTTCACGAAGACCGTTTAAGCAACGATCATCAAGCACGCTTGAATCACCTGCGATTGTTGCATAGGTAACATAGCGAAGAATGATTTCCATATCGCGTAAACATGCAGCCATACGACGATGGGTATAGGCATTTCCACCAGGAGCGATCAACTGAGGCTGTTCTTCAAACAAGCTACGAGCAGCGTTAGCAACAATACTAGAAGCGTTGCTGGTAATGCGGTTTACTGTATCCATGCGCTTTTGACCACTGGCTACCAATGCAGACAATGCATCAATTTGGCTAGAAGAAAGAAATTCTCCCTTAGAATCAGCTTGTGAGACTACTTTTGCAAATGCGTCAAACATACTTAAATTAACTCCGTGTGATTTAGTGTTTTTTTAATCTTTGAGAAATCGGAAATGAGAACCTTAAAACTTCACAGATATTTTTTAAATAACTTTTAAGCTTTGGTTGGTTCTAAGCCCATTATGTAGTGGCTTTTTCCTTCCTTAAAAAATTTACAACGCTGAGTGGGCATTAATTATTACAAATTGCAAAATTGTAGTAATCCCAACAAAATACATGTAGGAATCAGACATAGTAATGAGTTGCAAGATTTTGTGATTGCAATAAGATGTAAACTTAAGTTAAGTAAAACTAAGTTTTGATAACTGCGATCTAAAATATCAAATATTAACTAGGGCTTAATTCTCTTGTAACTATTAGTGGATAAATGCTTGGCTATTTATCAGGGGGCAAACAAAAAATTAAGATTAGTTAAGTTGAATTATTGGATTTCTAAAAATTTTTAGTTTATTTGATGAAGTAAATCGATTTTATTTTGATGGTACTAAGGCAAATGGACAGATAAATTATCCCTTAAGTATTTATACCAGTTATAGGCAATTTCTAAATCAGTAAATGGAATATTTAAATTGGAATCTGCGTTTAGTTCTATGGAAATATTTTTAACTTTTATCGTTAGATTAAGCGGAATTTCATCGTAGAGAGTTTGGTCAAGTTTTAATTGGATTTTGTGAATTTCACTAAAGCGAATAGTTTTAAGGTTTATCGGATTTTTAGGTGTAGGTGTTCCCCATGTAAGGCGATCGCCTCGCTGCCCCAAGACTGCATAAATATCGTACTTATGACGTTCAAAATCCTTAGCCCAAGACTTATAGGCTTCAACTTTTCGGTACTCTTGTTGTCCTGCCCAAGCTAACCAGATAAATATTGCTAACAGTGGCAACCATAACAATCCTCGTTCCATATTTGTGATTATCTTTATAAAGTTAAGGGAGTGGAGTATAAGCTAGGAGAGAAAGGGATTCTAAAAAATTGAGCTAGTATAAATGTCTGCACTTATTATCAAGCAAATTAACTTAGAATTTTTTAAGCTTAGCCTGCGTCAACCCATAGTTACGGCTACTTCTACTATTCGCGAACGTACGGGCATCGTGATTGAAGTTATTGACCAGCTTCATAATAGAGGGTTAGGAGAGTCTTCGCCTATGGCGGGTTTTGGCATGGAGCCAATTATTTATACCGCTCGATCGCTTAAGCGGATGCAAAGATTATTAATTGGTAAAGCGATTGCTAGTTTAGAGGACATCCCTAATTTGCTGTCACTCTATAATCTCCCTCCTGCTGCCAAACACGGAATAGAGTTAGCCCTTTTGAACTTATGGGCTTCCTATCACCAGACAAATTTAGCAAAGCTTCTCCATTCCCATCAGCGCTCAGAAGTTGCTGTCAATGCCTTAATTGGTCAAGTATCACCAGAGTTAGCCGCCCAAAAAACTCAACAACTCTGCGAATTGGGATATAAATGCTTCAAAGTCAAAGTGGGAGACCCGCAGGATTTACAAAGAGTTCAGGCTGTTCGTAGGACGGTAGATGAATTTAGCAAGACAGCTACTACTAGTGAAATTAATACTGAAATTAAAATTCGCATTGATGCTAATCAAGCTTGGACAGTTGTAGAAGCGATCGCCAAACTCAATAGTTTTAGTGATCTAGATATTGAATATGTGGAGCAACCTGTATCTGCTCAAAACTTAACGGAAATGGCTGAAGTCTGCAGGAATGTGTCAATAGCGATCGCTGCGGATGAGTCGGTTAAAAATATACAGGTGCTAGAACAAATAATTGCCATGCAAGCTGCGGATATTGTAATTCTCAAACCAATGGTATTAGGTGGGATTTTAACTGCCCAGAAAATAGCAAAAATTGCCGTAGGTGCAGGACTAGATGTTGTATTTACTACCACTCTAGATGGTGCGATCGCCCAAAAAGGAGCATTACAATTAGCTGCTATGTCAGAAGTTCATCGCGCCTGTGGAGTGGCACCTACGGAACTATTTGTTAGTTATGATACAAAAATTAATGATTTGCTAACAAGCACAATACCCGTTATAGGCGGGCGTATAACAGTAATTTAAACCAGTAATTTAACCAAAATCAATTTACGGCTGTGATATTCTTCTACAAAAACATAGCGAAGCAAAATCTATGGCGAGACCATCCCTACTATTAGCTATTTTACCTTTTATTAGCATTGCCTATCCTAGTTGGAGTCAGTCTATTATTCCTGCTAATGATGGCACAAATACTGCTGTAAATAGTATTGGTAATCGCATTGATATTTCGGGTGGTCAACTATCTGGCGATCGCACCAATCTTTTTCACAGCTTTCAACAATTTGGCTTAAATACTAATCAAATTGCCAACTTTCTTTCTAACCCTAGCATTCAAAATATTTTAGGTCGGGTTGTCGGTGGGGATGCCTCAGTTATTAATGGATTAATCCAAGTAAGTGGGGGTAACTCCAATTTATTTTTAATGAATCCTGCGGGAATTATCTTTGGCAATAATGCCAGTTTGAACTTAGCTGGGGCTTTTACGGCTACTACTGCCAATGGGATTGGATTTGGAAATAATTTCTTTAATGCGATCGGGACTAATAATTATGCAACTTTAGTTGGCAATCCCAATAGCTTTGCTTTTACCATGTCTCACCCAGGGGCAATTATTAGTGCGGCTGATCTAGCGGTTAACTCAGGCAAAGATATTAATTTCTTGGGTGGAACTGTGATCAGTACAGGTAATCTATCTGCCCCCAATGGTAGCATTACCCTCAGTGCTGTCCCCGGTAAAAACCTAGTAAGACTTAGCCAAGTTGGGGATGTCATTGGTTTGGAATTTCAACCTAATCCAGACTTGGGCATTAACCCTTGGGGACTATCTATTCCAACACTGCCGCAGTTATTAACTGGTGCCAACCTCGAAAAAGCTACGGGTCTCAGTGTAAATAATAATGGTGATGTAATTTTAACTGCCGCTAAACTTCCAGTCACAGTTGGAGATGCGATCGCTAAAAACATTAATACAGGTTCAAGTACCCTCAGTGCCGCTAATAATTTAACGCTAGTCAATTCTCAACTCCAAACATCACAAAACCTGAACTTACTCGCAGGAAATACAGTCAGAATTAGAGACAGTGCCACAACTGCCTTTATCGCTAATGCAGGAGCTAAGTTATCTATACAAGGTAACCAAGGCATAGATGTTTTTGCTTTGAATAATGCTGCCAGTGGCTTATTTTCTGGTACAGACATGATCCTAAGGTCTGCTAATACGATCAATGGGGATGCTCATTACTCTATTGGCGGTAATTTCAAGATTGAGCAATTAGATGGCAGCTTAGGTAATCTTTTCAGTCCCTATGATCCAGTCATAAAATCCAATGGAGATGTCAGCTTAGCCTCTTATACGGGGGCATCTTTACATATTCTGGCGGGTGGGCAGGTGACTATTCCGGGGAATATTATAATTACTGGTACCGATACTTCCAGTTTTATTGCTGAAACCTTTGGACTTTCCGATGGCGTGAGTACTGTTAGTATTAATGGCAGTATTAAGCCCACCTTAGATATTAGAGCAGGGATTAAGCCTCCAATCGCCGCAGATACACTCTTGCCAAGCAGTGCCAATATCACCATTGGTAATGTGACTATCGCTGTCCCTAATGGCGACGTAGTTTTAACTAACCAATACAACCCCAATCCAACCCTAGCGGGCAAAATTCAAACGGGTAATATCGATACCAGACCTGCAACTGGGAATGGTGGATCAGTGGTCATTGATTCCCGTGGTAGCGTTACAACTGGAAATATTCTGACTACAACTACTACTGGAACTATATCTGGGGCTATTAAAGTCTTGGCTCAGGATAATATTGCTTCAGGGGCGATCGATACCACTAGTTTTACCACTGCCAATGCTGGAGATATTACTCTATCCTCACTTAATGGCGGAATTACGGCAGCAATCATTGATGCGGGAGCTAGGGTAAATACTGGGAATACAGGCAACGGCGGTAACATTACAATTAATGCCAGTAAAAATATTGCTGTCACTGATCGGATTAGTACCGATGCCTTTGTTAACGGAAATGGCATAGCAGGTAATGGCGGCAATATTAGTGTTAACTCTACCACTGGTAATATTAGTGCCACTAATGTACGTTCTGGTTCTGTAGTTCAAAGTAACGGCACCACTAAAAAAGCAGGTGCAATTCTGCTTTCTACTACTGGAAATATAAGTGTTCAGGATGTTACAAGTAACTCGGAAATTAAAGGAGCATCAGGTACCACAGGTGACGGTAACAACATCACCCTTAAGGGTAATAACATTAGTACCCGAGATATTGCTACGTTATCCGTAATTAGTAACGGTGCGGGACTAGGTAATACTGGCAACGGTGCCAAGATTCAAGTTGATGCTACGGGCAATATTTCAGCTAGACGTGTATCTTCTACTTCCGCAGTAGCACAGGGTAATACAGGTATAGGCGGTGATATTAACCTTAATACTACCAATGGCAACATTAGTATTCTGCAGGATGTCACATCGGCATCGGCAACTTTTATAGGCAATGCTAGTAATGCTGGCAAAATTACATTTCAAGCCTTAAATGGCAATATTAATGTGGGGTTGGGAGTTTTATCCCTTTCTTTTGCCCAATCTGGTCAGTCAGGCAATGGTGGAGATGTAACTCTCACTGGAAAATCTATCAATATCGGCACACTAACAGTTCCAGGGGTGCCAAGCATATCAGGCAGTATAAATACCTCTTCGCAGTCAAGTTTAGTTGCTCAAAATGCAGGCAATATTTTCATTTCTAGTTCAGGTAATTTTACTAGTGGTGATTTAAATTCTTCCAGTATTGGGATTCTGGGTTCTCTCAACGCAGGGAATGTTGATATTACTTCCACAGGAGCGATCGCCACAGGCAATATTAATTCTTCAAGGGTTAGCTTCAGGGGAGGCAACCTGAACTTTACAGCTACAGGAGATATTTCCACGGGTAGTCTGGTGACCACAGGTGGTCTGGTTAATTTCTCTAGCTCCAATGGTGGTATTTCCGTTAATAGCATTGATACTTGGAGAACAAATGATAGTGGGGGAACAGTTGATTTAACTGCTAAGTCTGATGTGGCGATCGCTGGCAATATATCCACTGTTTCTGAGGTTACTAGTGATATTGGCGCAGACATTAAAATTTCTAGTACCAACGGTAAAATTTCAGTCTCAAACCTCTTTGCCCACGGCATACCCGTCACTATTGGAGGCGATATTGTCCTTAACGCTTTTGGGGATATAACAGCCGTCAACCTTAAAGGAGCGGATGTTACTGCCAATAGTACTAATGGCAAAATCGCTTTGAATAGTATTAGTTCTTATCCCGATGAATTGAACTTAGGTAAAATCTCATTAACTGCCTTAAATGATATTGCGATCGCTAATAATTTAGAGTCCTACCCTATTGCTAATCCTGAAGATAAAGCTGGTGATATTACTGCAACCAGTACAAATGGTTCAATTACTGCTCTCAATATTGAGGCAAACTCCATAGGAGGAGGAGGTAAGGTTACTCTCAAAGCTGCTCAGGATATAGCCATTACCGATATTATTAATACTTCTTCGGCATTGAGTGTAAGTTCAGGTACAGCCATTACTCAAAAAGGTGGCGATGTAAATCTAACTGCTGGTAATAATGTGAATGTGGGAGTTATTAATGCTGGCTCCTTTGCCGCTTCTGCTTCAGCAACTTCAACCGAAGGTGTGGTTAGTACTGTTGCCAGTAATGATGCGGGGAATGTAACTATTGATGCTGGTAAAGCGGTGAATATTACTGGTTCAATTCTTACTAATTCAGAAGTTATCCTAGCAGGTACCTTTAGCAGTCCTAGTAATCTAGGGGGCAAAATCAATATTACATCGGGTAGTGATGTCAATATTGGGGGGGCCCTATTCTCTGGAGCAATCCAACAGGCAGGGGATATTAGCGTTAATGCCGTTGGTGATATTGTAATTGGTGGTGATATTAATGCGGCATCACGGGTCAATTTTACTGGAATTGATGCTAACACCCAAAATGGTGGCAATATTTCCCTAATTACCAGTACTGGCAATATTACCGTCAGTGGTAATCTCAATACCAAATCTGAAGCTATTTCTGACCGTAATGCCACTAGTGGCAATGGGGGTAATATCTTGCTAATGGCAGCAGGGAACGTTACTGCTCGTGATATTACAACTAATACTTCTGCCACGGCTGGGACTCGATTTACTGCTACTTCGGGTAATGCGGGCAGTGTAACGGTAAAAGCTAATAATCTATCCGTGGGGAACATTACGACGATCGCCCAAAAAGGTAATGGTGGAGTAGTCAATCTTACGGCTGATAATTCAGCTAATACTGGAAATATCTCCACATGGGGTGCAAACTTAGGTATTACCGCAGGCAATATCACCACTAGCAATATCGATACTACCAGAACTAGTCCGGGCGGCAATATTACTCTTACGGCATCTAAGGGTGGCATAAATTTAGGTAGTTTGAATACTAAAGGTTCAACAGGTAGCTTGGGCGGCTCTGTTACCATTACTGCCTTTGGTAATATTACAGCCACCAAAATTGATACAGGTAGCCTAGGAGCTAATCCAACAGAGTGGCTAGCTGCGGGTAATATCAATCTCTCAAGTACCAATGGGGAGATTTTAATTCCCACCCTTGGGGCTGTAATCACCACAGGTAAAATCAGTCTTGGGATTCGTGGTACAGGTGACTTAAATCCAATCACCGATGCTGGAGGAGTGGGACTTCTATTTCAAGGAGTGGGAGATGCCCTTGCTCCCGGTTGCTTATGTGAAGGTTGGGGTGTTTCTGGGAATGGTATTGCGGGTGGAGCTTCTCCTGCTAATCCTAATCCTGGTAATTTAAAAATCACTAATTGGAGTTCCACGCCCACATCTGTGTCAACTACAACTGTACTCAGTACTTTACCCAATCTGAAAGTTACCCAAACCTATGCTCCCGCACCAGAAACTACCGCTTTATTTAAGAACCAAGTTACTATCACTAATACCAGTGCTGCTACCATTAACGATATTCGCTACAATCGTACCCAAGACTGGGATATCCCCCCTACAGAATTTAGAGAATATGTAACTGTACAAGGACGAGAAAAAGCTACAAATGTCATTTATTCCAGCAATAATGGCTTCGGTAATGTTAATCCCCTAGCAACCAACTCACCAATTACCCCTTCTACTCTAAATCGAGATTTTGTGAATAATGGTCCCCTAGATCAAGGTTCAGCCTTTACCTTTGGCTTTGGCAATCTGGCGGCAGGCAAGAGTCAAGTATTTAATATTTTTTACGGGGCAACACCTAGTCTGGCAAATGCGGGAACTGCTCTTACATCTGTAGGAGCAGAAGTTTATTCCCTAGGCTTATCTTCAGGGGTAAATAGTGCTGGTATTGGTAATCAAATTACTGGAACACCTGCTACTTTCATTTTTGCCTTTACTGGAGTTGGTGGAACTCCCACGCCTTTACCTACACCGACCCCAACGCCTACACCCACTCCCGTACCTACTCCAACACCAACCCCCATCCCAACACCGACCCCAACTCCCGTACCTTTTGAATCTCGCCCTCCCATTGAGGAAACACCTAAAACAGTTGTTACTCTTTCTCTTCCTACCCAAGACTTTCTGCGATCTACTAATGAAGAAATACTTCAGGATTTAGAACGAGAAACTGGCAAAAAACCAGCAATTATTACAGTTAAATTTACCCCAGGGGGCGATCGCCTAGTCTTGATTCTCTCCACATCTAAGGGCAAAATTGTTAAGTCTTTACCTATTAATCGTAAGCAAGTCATTGATCAAGCTGATAACTTGTCCCTAGAAGTTGCTTCTGTGCCAATTGGCAGAAATAATCCTCAAGATTACCTAAAACCTGCTCAGAAGCTCTATCAATGGTTAGTAGCTCCCCTAGATAGCGAATTAGAGAAACAGCAGATAGATACGGTGTTGTTTGAAATGCCTGAAGGAATGCGCGATCGCCCTGTGGCAGCTTTTCATGATGGCAAAAAATTTATGGTAGAAAAGTATAGTCTTGGTTTAATTCCAGGTTTGAGTTTAGTTGATACCCGCTATCGCAATTTACGCAAAGTTCAGGCATTAGTTATGGGTGCCTCGGAGTTTCGTAATCCCAACTTGAAAGCTTTGCCTGCTGTACCTTTAGAAGTAAAAGTTGTGAGTCGCGAATGGAATGGGGTTTCATTTTTAAATCAAAACTTTAGTCTTGAAAATTTAACCTCACAGCGTAATCAAACCCCCTACGGTATTATTCACCTTGCAACCCATGCCGAATTTACCTCTGGTGGTGACTCCTATATTCAGCTTTGGGGAGATGAGCAACTCAGACCTCAGCAAATTCGTAATTTAGGCTGGAAAGACGTAGAGCTTCTAGTTTTAAGTGCTTGTAAAACTGCGGCTGGCGATCAAACAGATCAATTAGGTTTTGCCGGGCTGGCATTCCAGTCTGGAGTAAAATCAGTCTTAGCAAGTTTATGGCAGGTCAGTGATGAGGGTACACTGTCTTTAATGAGTGAGTTTTATCGACAGATGAACCGTCCTGAGGTCACAATCAAAGCTGAAGGCTTAAGGCAGGCACAATTAGCTATGCTGCGTAAAGAAATCACCTTTAAAGATGGTGCTATTAGAAGTCTAAGGGGTACCCCAATTAACTTGCCCAGTAACCTAGTTACAATTAACCGAGATTTATCCCATCCTTTCTATTGGGCAGGATTTACTATAGTTGGTAGTCCTTGGTAGTATAAAACTAAATTTAAAACCAGATTTAAAATAAAGCTTAATTGGGGAAATATTATGTACCAAGTGATTATCCAGACAAATATTTCAAGTAAATTTCATGTTATTGCGGAGTGTGCTACAAAAGAGCAAGCTCTTAATAAGTTTATGGAACTCGTCGAAGCAAATAAAGGATCATCAACCTTAAAAAATGGCAGCTACTCTATTCGTAAAAAAGCTCAGTAATTTTCAGAATGCAGCAGTCTGAATGCTATCGATTATTAGGGTTATCACGGGGGGCATCTTTAGAAGATATAAAGCTCTCCTATCGGCGATTAGCAAGAAAGTACCATCCCGATGTTAATCAAGATGATCCTGCGGCGGCAGATAAGTTTCGTTTAGTACAGCAGGCGTATCAAATTTTGAAAGATGTGCAGCTAGGTATAATTCCTCCACAGGCAGCTAATTTTAGTCAATCCTACCATCCAGAACCCCAACCTACCCGTACCCCACCAACCCCTAAGGTTAAAGTTGAAGTTAAATCCGAAGTAAGATCCAAAGATGTTCGCCAAAAAGTTGATCCAATTGCTAGTGATCCGGAGCTAAGACTTAAACTTGATACCCTTAGACGGCTGCAAGACCTCTTAAAGCAGAGAAAATATATTGTCGCGATCGCCATAGCAGAAGGAATGCGAGGCAAATTTCCCCAGTCCCCAGAGGTAATTCACTGGCAGGCAGTAACCTATCATCGTTGGGGCAATGAGCTAATCTTAAAAAAGAAATATAAAGAAGCAGAAGTATTCTTAAATAAGGCTTTAAATACTGATCCAAGTAATCGAGAACTAGCATTTGAGGTCAAGAGAGACCTAGATCGGATTGCCGCACTTTAATATTCCTAAATTCAGAGAGTGTTAAGTAAATTGTGTAATACCAAATCGTTAAATGACTGGGATTCTGAAGCTTAGAATTTTAAAATAATCTCTGGCTATTTCGGATTTGCAGGAATTGCAAAGGGCTGTCCTGCCTCCGCCGTAAAAAAGGCGATCAGAATTACTGGTTCGTTTCCCAAATTTTTGCCATTATGCAAAGTACCTACTACCTCTACGAATGTGCTACCCGGTTTAAATGTAAATTTCTGATTTCTTTCAAGTTCTAGGGTTAATGTGCCTTGAATAATATAGGCATATCCCGGATGAGGGTGCTTGTGCCAACCTGTTTCTTTTCCGGGCGGAATTTCAACTTTTACGGCTGTTACTTCTGGTTTATTGATTGTGGCAAAGTTAATTGGCTGACCTATGGAGGTAGTCTGAGTTTTAAGTAGTTGCGTAACCTTAATATCTTGTTTATAGTCAGACTTATATTCTGGAGTATTTTCCTTTGACCAACTTGAGGCAGAGTAAAAAGTTGCAAGTGAGCAGGTAGCTACTCCTGCCAATCTTAGGATTAGATTTTTAGTTAGTTTTTTATTCATGGCGTTCGCTTGAAACTTACAGTCTGAATGTAGTTTAAGATTAATTGGGCTGGATACGAATATACTTCAACTGTTTTAAGGAAGTGACTCAAATAACATGTATCTGCAATCAAACTTATAATTTCAAAATTTCAACAACTCCAAAAATTTTTTAGTTTAATTTGAATGAGGGGGAGATTTCTAAAGCTTTCTTCAAACTTAAAATTGCCTGTTCAATATCTAATGACCTTGTCCTAAGTCCTAAGCTCAGACGAATAGCTCCTAAAGCTTGACTATGACTAAATCCCATTGCTAAAAGAGTTGAACTAGGTATTAATGACCCACTGCTACAGGCGGAACCAGCGCTAATACCAATTCCCGTCGCATTCATTGCCCTAACTATATGCCGTCCATCTATGGAACTATGACAAAAACTGACATGATTGGGTAGCCTGAGTTCATTTTTCGCCCCAGTAGGAATTAGGTTGGGTATATCTTCTAATTCCCTAAATAGCTGATCGCTCAAGGCTCTTAATCTTGGCATCTCTGTGGCAATTTCCGATTTAGCCAACTCAGCAGCCAATCCAAACCCAGCGATCGCCGCAACGGATTCTGTCCCCGACCTTATACCTCGTTCTTGCCCCCCGCCTAAAATTAGTGGGATCAACTGTAAATTAGGGCGAACATATAAAGCCCCAACTCCCTGACCGCCATAGATTTTATGGGCAGAGATTGTTAGTAAATCCACAGGCAAAACTTGGAGATTTACATCTATTCTCCCGATCGCTTGGACAGCATCCGTATGAAAAAGCACCTTAGCATCTCGACAAATCTTTCCTAACTCGGCGATCGGCTGAATTGTACCAATTTCATTTTGGGCAAAAATTACGGAAACTAATACGGTATTAGGCTGAATTTCCTTAATTAAATCAGAAGGGTTAACTCTACCAGTTTGATCCACAGGTAGTTCAGTTACTGACCAGCCCATTTGTGATAAAACCTTTGCAGGTTGGGCGATCGCTGAATGCTCCACAGCAGAAATAATTAGATGTTGAGGCTTGTCATACTGTTGGGTAATTCCCCACAATGCTAAATTGTTAGACTCCGTTCCACCAGACGTAAAAATTATGCCCTCAGGATCCGCATTAATTAAATCCGCAACCATGAACCGCGATCTCTCCACAGCCATAGTCGAACGTTCACCCCAATTATGCAAGCTGGAAGGATTACCCCACTGTGACCGCAAAACCTCTGTGATTAGATCAATAACCTCAGGACGGGTGGGAGTTGTAGCCGCATAGTCAAGGTAAACGGACATGTTTATAACTTTTGAAGGTTAGATAGGCGATCACTAAAAATCTTGACCGTCATATCTGGATCATTACGCATCCGTAGCGACCTCTCTAATTCTCCTAAATATACTAACTGTGAAACCCCTTCCCTGGGATGAAGAATAGTCCTTGCTCTAATTTTTAACGTAGATGATTCACCCAAACTATTACGTCCGGGGGAAAATAAATTTGTTGCTGCCTGCTTTAGGGTTGCCTCTAACTGGGGTGCCTTAATATCCGAGGGTACGGTGATTACCGCTTCTGGACCGAGGCGATCGTAAACTAACACATAGGGCAAAGCTCCCTCCACACTGGTTCGCGTAATTGGTGCCAAGGACAGCGCAAATAATCCCGCCGTTAACACCACTGCAAAAGAAGTGATCCCAACCATGCGAAATCGCCAGCTTACTGATCGCCCAAACGCTACCGCCGTAATCAGTGCTAATACCAACACCAAAATACCCATGCCCTGGGTTAATGTGCCAAATTCAGCAGTTGTAAACATTACTTTTATCTATAAACTAACTTTAACAAACCGATGAATGATGAATTTTCAGAGGAGTTCAACACTTAACTTATAAATTAACCATAAAGGCATCCGTCACACCCTGAATATGTCCGATTTCATCAAGCAACCCACTGGGTAACGGATCATCAATATTAATTACCATCACTGCTTCGCCCCTGACAATCCGTCGTCCAACCTGCATACTCGCTATGTTGACATTAAATGTTCCTAATAAAGAACCAATTTTGCCAATAATGCCGGGCATATCCCGATGCAAGGTCAAAAGCATGTAGTGAGTGGGGGCAACATTGATCGGGAAGTCATTGATATTTGTAATCCGAATTTCACCCTTGCCCAGTAATGCTCCCGTCACAGACTGCTGCCCTTGGGAACCCTTTGCCGTTAAAGTCAAAGACCCCGTATAGTCCTCGATCGCTGCATCACGAGTCTCTGTAACCCTAATTCCCCGCTCTTTCGCTTCCAGACTTGCATTCACAAAATTTACCCGTTCTTGCAATGCTTGGGATAATAAACCTTTTAATGCGGCTACAACTATGGGTTGGCTATCACTAGTGGCAATTTCACCCTGTAAGCGCACATCTAGGTTATCTACCCGTCCTCCAGCCAATTGCCCTACCAGATTCCCTAGCATTTCCGAAAGTTGCAGATAGGGCTTGAGTTTTTGCCAAACATCGGGGCGTAGTCCGGGAATATTAACTGCGGCTCGGGCGGGCAAACCTAATAATACATCTCGAATTTGCTCAGCCACATCGATTGCTACATTTGCTTGAGCCTCTTCCGTAGATGCCCCCAAGTGAGGAGTAAGCACAAGCCGACTGGCGGGAGCATTTCTCAGGGGTGAATCCGCTTCTAGGGGTTCATTTTCAAATACATCAATTGCTGCGCCCGCAATGGTGCCATTAATTAATGCTTCGGTAAGGGCTGCTTCATCGATAATCCCTCCCCTTGCACAGTTAATAATCCGCGCATTGGGCTTCATGATCCCTAGGGTTTTGGCATTGATTAAATGCTGGGTTTCTTTAGTTTTAGGAATGTGCAGGGTAATATAGTCCGATTCCCGCAGTAAAATTTCTAGCTCCACTAAGCTTACGCCCAACTGTTCGGCACGCTCTGCACTTAAAAAAGGATCATATGCTAGCAGTTTCATGCCCATGGACTTGGCAACCGTGGCAACATGGGAACCAATTTTTCCTAAGCCCACAACGCCAAGGGTTTTTTTATAAACTTCAACCCCAGTAAAGCTTTTGCGATCCCATTTCCCTGATTTAATCGAAGCATTTGCCTCTGGGACAAACCGAGATAAAGATAACATCATGGCGAGGGCATGTTCTGCTGCTGCAATCGTATTTCCTTCAGGGGAGTTTACAACCACAATTCCTTGACGAGTCGCCGTAGGAACATCAACATTATCTACGCCTACACCTGCTCGACCAATAATTTTGAGGTTTTTGCCCGCTTCGATCGCTTGCTTAGTTAGCTTAGTGCCAGAGCGAATCATAATGGCATCGTAGTCGGGAATGACTTGTACTAATTCATCGGGGGTAAGGTTAGTTTTTATATCAACCGTGGCAACCTGAGAGAGTATATCAATACCAACTTGATCAATAGGATCGGAAACGAGAATTTTAGGCATAGGTGAATAGTGAGCAGATTAATGCAGTGAGGCAGTAAGTATTTTAGTTGTTAATTTGACGCTTTAGCAAATTGTTTGGGGTATTCTTTGCAGGTTACTGGGGCAAGCCCTTAATTGCTTAAACATTTAAGAAGATTATTAAGATTTTGCAAATCCCCTTAAAAGCTAATCTCATCCTAACGCCTCAAGATTAAGTTTGCTGATTATTTGCTGATTTAAGACGGCGATCAATTTATGATTTTGCTAATTTTCTACTCTGGTATTTGCGGGGTATATTAGGTTAATCTAAACAATCATCTCCAAGAATAACCATGACAACCTTAAACCAATTACGCCAAACCCTTACCCACCGTCAGGCATTAAAAATTATTAGCGGTTTGCAAAACTTTGATTCTCAGTTCGTGGCAATGGTTGTGGAAGCTGCTACTTTGGGTGGTGCAACCTTTGTGGATATTGCTGCTGATCGCAACTTAATTAGACAAACTAAAGCTCAAACCAACTTACCTGTGTGTGTGTCAGCGATCGCTCCAGAGAAATTAGTAGAGGCAGTAGATGCTGGAGCCGACCTAGTGGAAATTGGTAACTATGATAGTTTTTACACCCAAGGACGGATATTTTCGGGGTTAGAGGTAATTGCCTTGACTAAAGCCACCAGAAATTTATTACCCGAGACTTTACTATCTGTAACTGTGCCTCATACCTTACCCCTCGATCAACAAGTAACTCTGGCTGAAGAATTGGTAGCCTGTGGTGCTGATATCATTCAAACTGAAGGTGGTACCAGTAGTAATCCTTTACATAGCGGAATTCTGGGCTTAATTGAAAAAGCTGCGCCTACCCTTGCTGCTGCCCATGCGATTAGTCGTGCTGTATCTGTGCCTGTGCTTTGTGCTTCGGGATTAACGGATGTTACTATTCCAATGGCGATCGCTGCTGGAGCATCTGGAGTAGGGGTTGGTTCGGCGGTAAATCAACTTAAAGATCAAATAGCAATGATTGCTGTGGTGCGTAGTCTCAAAGAATCCTTAAATTCTGCTTCTGTAATTTTAAGATAAGTTCTCTTAAGTAACCTAAATTAATCTTTGTAGCCAAGACTGGGGAAATGTTTCTTCAGTCTTTATTGGTGGAAATTATTAAGGGTATTAAGGGCGATCGCTATTCCCAAAAATTAACAAGCACAATCCTCTCAATATCTTGGTCAAACTGTCATGGATCAGGAAAGCTAAACCCTCTCTCTACATACCTATCATTTACATTACGTAGTGCCAATAGAATAAATAGCGATCTTAGGCAAGTTCCATCCCTGGAATCGAACGATATAACTCAATATATTGTTTAGCAGAAGTATCCCAACTAAAATCTCCTGCCATTCCCCGTTTTTGCAGATCATGCCAAGGTTCTTTATAAGAGAATCCCTCCCATGCTCTGATCATGCAAGTATAGAGATCAAGTGGTTCGTAGCGATCAAAGCAATAGCCATTACCCTGATTTAAGCTAGGCACATGATGCTGAACTGTATCCACTAATCCCCCCGTTCTCCGCACAATTGGCACCGAGCCATAACGTAAAGCCAGCATTTGACTAATGCCACACGGTTCAAACCTACTAGGCATTAAGAAAGCGTCAGTACCTGCATAAATACGCTGAGATAGTGCCGCATTATATAAAATCTGTGCTGACATCCTGCCGGGGAAACGAGAAGCAATTTGCCACATTTGAGTTTCGTAGTAACGATCGCCTGTCCCTAAAATTACGAACTGAGCATCGGTATAGGCTAGAAATCGATCTAAAACTTGAATTAATAAATCTAAGCCTTTTTGTTCAACCAGCCTAGTTACCATGCCTACAAGGAAAGCAGACTTATTTACCTGCAACCCAATTTCTTCCTGTAAAGCACTTTTATTAGCGATGCGTTTGGCAAGGGTTTCACTGTCAAAGTTCTTGGCTAAATATTTATCAGTACTGGGATTAAATTGGTCAATATCAATGCCATTTAAGATTCCACTGGGAGAAAGATATGATAAAGTGCTTTCCAAACCTTCACCATAGGCAGGAGTGCAAATTTGTTTGGCATAGGTGGGAGATACAGTATTAACCCGATCTGCAAACTGTACTGCTGCCGCCATGGTGTTATGTCCACGGAAATACCAAGGTACCCAAGTCATTTGCTCTAATCGCCACCGCCAAGGTCCCTGATAGGCAAGATTATGAATTGTAAATACAGTACCAATGTCAGAGGTTTGGTGCATCCACACAGGGATCATACCTGTATGCCAATCGTGACAATGGATTAAGTTTGGCTTCCAGTAATTCCAACAAAATTCGGCACAGGCATTGGCAAATAGCGTAAATCTCCAGTCTTCATCATCGCCGTAGTAAATTCGAGATGGCAAAAACGAGCCATGACCTACCAAATAAAGCGGAACATTGGTACCAGGAAGAACAGTTTCATACACATCAAAGGTTTGGAACATCGCATAACCTTTCCAAATCCATTGCGGAGTTTCAGGTAGCTTATCAGGTAGGGTGCCGTAGTAGGGCATTATGATCCGTACATCATGTCCCATTTTTCGTAACACGGCGGGGAGTGCACCTACCACATCTGCCATACCGCCAACTTTAGCAATGGGTGCCGCTTCTGTTGCTGCAAATAATATTTTCATGCCTAACTTTGATTACTACTTCATTATTTTGAGGCAAAGTGTAACCAAAGTTTAACTAACTCTACAATTTAACTTCAATATCCACACCAGAGGCAAGGTCTAGCTTCATCAGGGCATCAATGGTTTTAGCTGAAGGCTGGTAAATATCAATAATACGGCTATGAGTCCGAGTTTCAAAGTGTTCACGGGAGTCCTTATCAACGTGGGGCGATCGCAAAAGGCAATAAATCCGTCGTTTGGTGGGCATAGGAATTGGACCGATCGCAGTTGCATTAGTACGATTAGCAGTATCTACGATTTTTTCGCAGGATGCATCAAGAAGTTTGTGATCGAATGCCTTTAAGCGAATCCGAATTTTTTGTTGTTGTAAGGTTGCCACAGCTTATTTAGAAATAAAGTTAGTTAGGTCAAATTTTGAGCGATCCGCATTTTAGCATCTTTAGGCAAGATTTTGAAGAACTAGATTTTGAAAAAGTTAGTTATGAGAGTTACCTAAATCTCCTACTTCAGAAAATCACTGAACAAACAAAGGCATCACTTCGGCTGAGGTGAATAGCCCGTGGATTGATTTCTGATGGAAAGCTTGAGCCGCTTTAAGATAGCCAAAGGCAGTACCACAGACATTTGCTGCCATACTGGTTTCATCGCCAAGTGTAAAAGTATGGGTAGAAATTTTGCCCTCAAAGGTGCGACCTGTTAATTTCATATTAGTGCTGAGGGGTTTTTTAGGATTACGAGTATCAACAACACCACCCACAGTAACGCGATCACGGCTGCAAATTCCTAATCTTTCCAACAAAATATCATCGGCATGTTCCATATGCTCAAGGGTAATTAAACCATTGGTTTTATCTAATAATGCCTCTACCTCAGCATCGGTCATGGCTTGGGCAATATCCACTGTATAACCGGGCATGTGGGCAATATCTTCCCGAATTGTGGCACGATAGGCAGACCAGTTAGCAATTCCTACCCCAAATTGAATTTCAACTTTATGAACTTCGGCAAAACTTTGGGCGGCAATCGCTGCTGCTGCTGTTAATAAACCTGGTGTAGCTCCACAACCTGTCAGATAGGTAATGCCACTTGCCTTTAAGTCCTCAGATAAACCAATGAGTTGCTCAACGGCACTGGTGCGCTTAATGGCATCTACTAAAACTCCTTGCCAGCCAGAGCTAATAAATTCCTTAGCTACACTTGCCATAAAAGTATTCGGTAAATTTGGTAATGCCAGAAAATAGCCACTAACATTATGGTTGGGATTACTAATTAATGCTTTGATGCTTTGATCACTTAAAACTCCTGATTCTAAATAACCCACAGATCCTTTTGCTTGGTATGTAGCGATCGCCTTATTAACATCTATACCTTGAGAAGCATATACATAACCTTTTTGATCGGCAAGGGCAACACAAAGCATTTCCTGTTTGGTGCTTAATAATTTGAGTGCTGCTTGTCCTAAACCGCCAAACCCAAGGATTCCTACTTTAATTACCATTTTTAATTGCTGCGTGATTTTAGATGAAATGTATTATTTTCAAATCATACCCAGAAAAGTGGTCTTAATTCTAATTTCAATCGTCCTCTAGCAGAAGAAAGATAAAATATAAATAGTTCTAATAGGACATACTTAAAAATATGACTGTTACCACCCATAAATTTAGCTCCGAACAGTATCACCTGATGGCGATCGCAGGTGTATTTGTTCCCGAAACTCGCCTAGAGTTAATTAAAGGAGAAATTATTAAAATGTCACCGATTGGGAGAAAGCACGCTGCTTGTGTTGCCAAACTGCAATACTTGTTGCATCAAAATTTTGCAAACAGATCAATTATCTGGACACAAAATTCTATTATGTTAGACGATGGCTCTGAACCACAGCCAGATTTAACTCTTTTAAAATTGCGTGATGATTTTTATGCGGAGAGATTACCTATCCCAGAGGATATTCTATTAATTATTGAAGTGGCAGATAGCACCATTAACTATGATCGTGACATTAAGATACCTTTGTATGCAGAATTTGGAATTCCTGAAGCATGGTTAATTGATGTCAATAATAAAAACCTGATCAGATATACAAATCCTAATCTGAGGGGATATAAGAATACAGAGAGTCTAGATGGGAGTGATATGGCTTCAGTTTTAGGGGTCGAAATTGCAGTAAAGGATATTTTGGGATAAGTATCCAGAATTATATTTTAGTTAGTTTTTTTAGTTAATGCAGAGAAATGGTAGTTAAACCCGACTGGCTTAGAGTGAAAGCACCCCAATGGCAAAGAGTGGGTAGTGTTAAGGAAACCCTGCGAGATTTGGGCTTAAATACTGTGTGTGAAGAAGCATCCTGCCCTAATATTGGTGAATGTTTTAGCATTGGTACCGCCACATTTTTGATCATGGGTCCCGCCTGCACCCGTGCCTGCCCTTACTGCGATATTGATTTTGAAAAAAAGCCCCAAGCCCTTGATCCTACCGAACCTGATCGCCTAGCAATCGCAGTCCAACGCTTAGGGTTAAAGCATGTGGTAATTACCTCTGTGAATCGAGATGACTTGGCAGATGGTGGAGCTTCGCAGTTTATAAAGTGTATTGAGAAAGTTAAAAAGCTCATGCCTAAGACCACCATAGAAGTCCTAATTCCCGACCTGTGCGGCAATTGGCAAGCGTTAGAGACAATTTTATCTGCCCACCCCCATGTCCTTAATCACAATACTGAAACCGTCCCCAGATTATATAAACGCACACGTCCTCAGGGAGATTACCAGCGCACAATGGAACTGCTGCGACTTACCAAAGAATTAGCACCGTGGGTATATACCAAATCGGGTCTAATGGTAGGGCTAGGCGAAACCGAGACTGAGGTAATTGAGGTGATGCAAGACTTAAGACAGATTGACTGTGATATTTTGACCATTGGGCAGTATTTACAGCCGTCCCAGAAACACCTCAATGTGCAAGAATTTGTGCATCCCGATCGCTTTGCAAGTTGGCAAAAAGTAGGTGAAGAAATGGGATTTTTACAGGTTGTCTCTTCGCCCTTAACTCGGAGTTCTTACCATGCTGAGGAAGTAGAAAAGTTAATGCAACTCTATCCACGCTAATAATCCAGAAAGTTTTTAACAACACTGCGTCTATAGCATAGAATAACTAAAGCATTATTAAATTTAGAGGTACCCATGATAGGTCAAATATTTGCAGCATTTGCAGATGAAAATATTGATATAGATTATCGTTCTGACACCTATCGTGATGCCTACAGCAGAATTAATGCGATCGTGATTGAAGGCGAGCAAGAGGCACATGATAACTATCTGCAACTGGGGGAGTTATTACCTGAACTGAAAACAGAGTTAGCAGGGTTGGCAAAAATGGAGAATCGCCACAAGAAGGGATTTGAAGCATGTGGGCGTAATCTCAGTGTAATTCCAGATATGCAGTTTGCTAAGGAGTTTTTTAATGCTTTGCATGGGAACTTTCAAAAAGCATTTGCGATTACCGATGTTGTTACTTGTCTTTTGATTCAATCTTTAATTATTGAGTGCTTTGCGATCGCTGCCTATAATATCTATATTCCCGTTGCCGATGACTTTGCCCGTAAAATTACCGAAGGTGTAGTTAAAGATGAATATTTGCACCTGAATTTTGGGGAAGTTTGGCTCCAAGAAAACTTTGAAACCGCTAAAAATCAATTAGAAATAGCTAACAGGCAAAACCTACCCCTAGTTTGGAAGATGCTGAATCAAGTAGCAAAGGATGCCAAAGTCTTAGGGATGGAAAAAGATGCCCTGGTAGAAGATTTTATGATTCAATATGGCGAAAGTCTGGGTAAGATTGGCTTTAACACCCGTGAAATCATGAAAATGTCGGCTATGGGTTTAGTTGCTGCTTAAATTTAGGCAAAATCAATGTTTCTGCTCGTAAATTCTTCGAATAACAATATTCTTTCAATAAATTTCTTCCAGTAACAAGAGTACTAAAAATTTAATGTTTGGTTTGATCGGACATCTCACCAGTCTCGCCCATGCTCAGGCTGTGGCAAAGGACTTAGGCTATGACGAATATGCAGGACAGGGGCTAGAGTTTTGGTGCATGGCTCCGCCGCAAATTGTAGATGACATTACTGTAACTAGTATCACAGGGCAAGTGATCCAAGGTAAATATGTAGAATCTTGCTTTTTACCTGAAATGCTTGCCGCAAAACAGTTTAAGGCTGCCACTCGTAAGATTATTAATGCTATGGTCTATGCCCAAAAGCAGGGTATTGATATTACGGCTTTAGGAGGATTTTCTTCGATTATTTTTGAAACTTTTAACCTGAGCCAAATTCGCCAAGTTCGGAACATTCATCTGGAAATCGAAAAGTTCACCACGGGGAATACCCACACCGCCTATATTCTCTGTCGGCAAGTTGAAGAAAGCTGCAGCAAATTTGGCATTGATTTAGCTAAGGCAACTGTTGCAGTATGTGGTGCCACAGGCGATATTGGTAGTGCTGTATGTAGATGGTTAGATGCCCGTACCGATGTTAAGGAATTAGTATTAGTAGCCCGTAATCAAGAACGCTTGCATGATCTGCGATCGCAACTAGGACGAGGTAAGGTGATGGGCATAGAAGAGGCTTTACCCATTGCTGATGTGGTGGTGTGGGTAGCAAGTATGGCTAAGGGCATGGAAATAGATATATCCACTCTCAAGCGTCCCTGCATTTTGATTGATGGTGGTTACCCCAAGAATATGGCTACAGCAATTCAAGTGCCTGATGTCCATGTGATTAATGGTGGCATTGTTGAGCATTCCATTGATATTGACTGGAAAATCATGAATATTGTTAGTATGAGTGCACCTGCTCGCCACCTATTTGCCTGTTTTGCTGAGTCCATGTTGTTGGAATTTGAAGGCTGGCATACTAATTTTTCTTGGGGACGTAACCAAATCACCATTGAAAATATGGATAAGATTGGCGCAGTTTCGATTAAGCATGGATTTCGTCCATTAATTGCCTAAACTGATGCTGTTAGTTGTAATAATAAAGATAGGAAGCCCAAAGCGATCGCCCCTGATTAGTTACCCCAGATCGTGATCGCCTTAGACATTGCGACTGAACAAGTAACTTATACATTCACTTGCATGTTAATAATTCCCTAAAATCACCAAATTGTAAACTTATATACTTTTAAATTTGGAGTTAAATTTAGAAAATTAAAGTTAGAGAATTTGGTCAATGCCTATTTAATCCAAACGGTCTTAATATTTAAAAACTCCTGCATCCCCAGCATCCCCAACTCTCGCCCATAACCCGATCGCTTAATGCCTCCAAAGGGTAAACTGCAATCGGATTTCACCATGCCATTAATAAATACCGATCCTGCCTCGATCTCATTCACCAAGCGATCGCATTCATGTTGATCTTCTGTCCAGGCACTGGCTCCTAACCCTAGGGATGTATCATTAGCAAGGGCGATCGCTGCATCTAGGTCGGGAACTCGAAATAGGCTGGCAACGGGACCAAACATTTCTTCGCTATAAGCGGGAGCAGATTTTGGAATATTAGTTAGGATTGTGGGCGGATAAAAATTACCAATTTGTTCGGGATCAAACTCTCCGCCAATTAATAGTTTTGCACCTTGGGTAAGGGAATGTTGAACCTGTTGATGGATTTCGGCACGAATTTGTGATGTCGCTAAAGGTCCCAAATCAGTATCAGGCTGCATGGGGTCACCAACTTTCAGCTTTTGGTATGCCTGTACCAGTTTTATTTGAAATTCTTCGGCGATCGTCTCTTCTAAGATAAAGCGTTTGGCAGCAATACAGGATTGACTATTATTAATCATGCGGGCTGAGACTGCGGTTTGGACTGCCAAATCGATATTCGCAGTTTTCAAGACAATAAACGGATCACTGCCTCCCAGTTCCAAAACCGTTTTTTTGAGTTCATGTCCTGCAATCGTGGCTAAGCTCTGTCCCGCAGCTTCACTACCAGTAAGAGTGGCGGCTTTAACCCTAGGGTCACGCATAATCTGTTCTACTTGTCCTGCGCCAATTAAAAGAGTTTGAAATACCCCCGATGGAAATCCTGCCTGTTCGATAATTTCGGCGATCGCTAAGGCACATTGCGGCACATTAGAAGCATGTTTAAGTAAACCCACATTACCAGCCATGAGAGCAGGAGCAGCAAACCTAAATACTTGCCAGTAGGGAAAATTCCAAGGCATGACCGCTAAAATAATTCCTAAGGGTTGATAGCGGACAAAGCTAAGCCTAGCATCGGTGGGTACAGTCACATCTTGGAGAAATTTGGCACCATGTTCGGCATAGTAACGACAGCCTACGGCGCATTTTTCCACTTCGGCAATGGCACTTTTTAAGGTTTTTCCCATTTCGAGGGTAGCGATCGCTCCTAGTCGGTATTTATCTGCTTCTAAAATATCCGCCGCCTGTTTCAGCCATTCTGATCTTTGTGGTAAGGGTATAGATTTATAACTATGAAATGCTTGGTGCGCGATCGCAATTTTTGCGGAAATTTCCTCACTAGTTAATGGGGTAAAAGTCTGAATGACCTCGCCTGTGGTGGGATTTGTAGTAGCGATCGCCATAGTTTTAAATTACCATCCTAATAAACTCGGTACTTAATGTCATGACTTGATCATCGCATTTTCCTGCTGTAAAAATTCACGAGAATCATCTGCTCAATCTCCAGCGATATTTTCAGCAATGACTTAGAACCGTAATTTCCAGTAATATTAAAGTCAGTACAAATACTTTAAGGAATGCTCATGATTTCTGGGGAAACCGCTTGGCATAACATTTCATCCACAGAAGCAATAGAACTTTTGGCAGTAGATCAAACTTTAGGCTTAGCGATCTCCACCGTCCAGGAGCGTCAAGCCCAGTATGGTCGTAATGAAATTATTAGTAAAGTCGGGAGAACTAACTTCCAAATCTTTATCGATCAATTTACCAATATTATGCTGGTAATGCTGATGGTGGTAGCAGTAATTTCAGGTATTTTAGATTGGCGCAAAAGTGAATTTCCTAAAGATGCGATCGCTATTTTTGTCATTGTATTTTTAAATGGCATTTTAGGTTTTGCTCAAGAAAGTAAAGCGGAAAAGGAGCTATCAGCCCTGAAAAAGCTGTCTTCTCCCAATGCCAGAGTGCTTAGAAATGGCAATATTCAAGAAATTTCATCCCTTGATCTAGTACCTGGGGATATTGTGTTTTTAGAAGCAGGAGTACAGGTTTCTGCCGATGGACGCCTACTAGAATCAGTAAACTTAAAAATTCGCGAATCCGCCCTGACAGGGGAGGCAAATGCTGTGGATAAGGATGCCAATTTAGTCTTGCCGATTAATGAACCCTTGGGCGATCGCCATAACTTTGTTTTCCAAGGAACAGAGGTAATCCAAGGACGTGGTACTTTACTGGTGACTGAGATCGGCATGGAAACAGAGTTGGGTAAAATTGCCTCCATGATCCAAAATGTGGAAAGTGAGCCAACGCCTCTACAGCAACGCATGGATAAGCTGGGTAATATTCTGGTTAGTAGCTCTTTAGTTTTAGTAACTTTAGTTATTTTTGTGGGCTTACTACAGAGTGGCATCTTACAAAATCTCATTGGTATTCTGCCCGACTTTAGTAAATTTGGTGAAGTTCTATTTGCCAAAGATGTATTTGAAAATTTGTTAAATACTTCTTTGAGTATGGCAGTGGCAGTGGTACCTGAAGGGTTAATGGCAGTTGTAACCGTAACCTTGGCACTAGGAACTCAGCGTATGGTGAAGCGTAATGCCCTAATTCGTAAGCTCCAAGCCGTGGAAACCCTAGGTTCTGTAACTACGATTTGCTCCGATAAAACTGGCACCCTCACCCAAAATAAAATGGTGGTTGAGACCATCTATACTGCATTAACCATCACCCAAGTCACTGGTAAAGGTTATGAACCAGAGGGGAAATTTCTTAACACCGACCAACAATTATTTAATCCCGTAGAAGACTATGAGGTTAATGCAATCCTAATTGCTTGTACCTTGTGTAATGATTCGCATCTGCAAAAAAATCATGACGGGGAATGGTCAATTATTGGTGATCCTACGGAAGGGGCATTAATTACCCTCGCTGCTAAGGCTAGTCTTGAATCTGCTGTCTTAAATGTTAAGTTTCCTCGAATTGCAGAAATTCCCTTCTCCTCGGAGCGCAAGCGCATGAGTGTAGTTTGTCAAAAGGATAATTCATATCTAGTCTTTACTAAAGGCTCGCCTGAGTTAGTCTTGGGATGCTGTGATCGCATTCAAATCAACCATGAATTTAAGCCTATTACTCCCGCTCAACGTAGTCAAATTTTAGAGCAAAATAATCTGCTTGCTAGTAAGGGAATTCGAGTTTTAGGATTTGCTACCAATACCTTAGAGCATCTACCTAATCAATATGACCTAGAAGCTTCAGAACAAAATCTAGTGTGGTTAGGGTTAGTAGGAATGCGTGATGCACCAAGATTAGAAGTGGCAGAAGCTGTAAATACTTGCAAACATGCTGGCATCCGTACGGTTATGATTACTGGCGATCATCAATTAACTGCGCGGGCGATCGCTTTAGATTTAGGTATTTCTGAACCCAATCAAGCCGTGATTACTGGTACCGAAATTGAAAAAATGTCTGACTCTGAACTCATGACCATTGCCTCTCGTACCAGCGTTTATGCCCGAGTTGCCCCAGAACATAAACTTCGCATAGTTAGGGCATTACAAGCTAATGGAGAATTTGTCGCTATGACAGGTGATGGGGTTAATGATGCTCCTGCCCTCAAACAGGCAAATATTGGCATTGCTATGGGAATTACAGGCACGGATGTCTCTAAAGAAGCTAGCGACATGGTACTCCTTGATGATAACTTTGCCACTATTGTTGCCGCCACCGAAGAAGGTAGGGTAGTTTATACCAATATTCGCCGATTTATAAAATATATTCTTGGTAGTAATATCGGTGAGGTGATCACAATTGCTGCTGCTCCTGCCCTTGGACTGCCCACTGTCCCTTTAATTCCTTTGCAAATTTTGTGGATGAATTTAGTCACTGATGGACTACCCGCCTTGGCTTTGGCTGTAGAACCGCCTGAACCAGACATTATGGAAAGACCGCCATTTAGCCCCAAGGAAAGTATTTTTGATCGAGGACTTGGTTCTTATATTATTCGGATTGGCATTGTATTTGGAATTTTGACCATTGGGTTAATGGAGTTTGCCTATAACAATCCTGACTCCACTTGGCGAGATCATTGGAAGACTATAGTGTTCACTACTCTCTGTCTGGCTCAATTAGTTCACGCCCTTGCCGTTCGTTCTGATAATCGATTACTTATAGAAATGAACTTCTTCTCTAACCCTTTTCTCCTTGGTTCTGTAGTCGTAACCGCCCTACTACAGTTAGCATTACTCTATATTCAGCCCATTAGTGACTTCTTCGGTACAGAACCTCTATCTTTGCCAGAGCTAGGAGCTTGCTTGGGGATATGTGCATTAGTCTTTCTGTGGATTGAGGGTGAAAAGCTCTTTATTCGGTGGTTTTTCGCTAAAAAGCAGCCCCAGCAATCATAGGTAAAGATTAATTAACTGATTAATTAGCTATTAATTTTGATCAAGGGATTGATATTTCAGCAGTTCTAGGCTAAATTCATCAGATGTGAGGGTGAACCATAGAGGGAGCAAGGACGAAACAAGGACAGTCTTTAGCTCCTTCTCTGATTTTGAAAAATTTAGGCTATCCCATCTGTAAAAATCTGCCTAACTAGAAATTTGCCTAACTTCGTTAAAAGCTTTAAGACGATTCTTGATTAATAAGTAGTTAAATACCTGCGCTATGCTGAAAAAGTTTGGGTGTGAATGAAATACTATTCCACCGTTAGCAACATTTTTACTCCAGAATATTTAAGTAATCTGCAAGGGGAGATTCTAGCCAGTTCTCTCTTTACTACCAATAACTTAAATCGAGACTTTATAAATACCAAGGGCTTCTCTGTGGTATTTAAGCGATCGCATATCGGTCAAATGGTAACTAAATTTCCGTTTTTTAAGGAATATGTGAAGTTAGCTCTAATGCCGCACTGTAATGCCTTTTACCTCAATCCTTTACAATTAAAATCTGGTTCCAGAGTCGATCCTCACATCGATCGTAGCCTTCGTTCCTATTGCAAAACCATTGAACCACCAGAAACAGTAAGCGTTCTGTATGTAAATATCCCACCGAATCTGGAAGGAGGAGAGTTAATTCTGAGTGATTCCCACGGATGCGGTTCCCGCCGCAAACGCCAAGTTGCCAAAATTTATCCCCAAGTCAATACACTTCTGCACTTTCAGGGGCATCTAACTCACTCCGTCAATGCGGTTAAAAGTGAGACTCTGCGCCTGAGTTTAGTGTGTGAACAATACTGTCTTGAGGATGAGGAGTTAAGCCAAATTCCCGAATTTATCGTTGAATCAAGGGCTGTAACTAAAAAGAAGTGATATTTACCTGATTTATTTGCGTCCACCAGCGATGGTGATTAGAAGTGGTGTTCCGTCGGAGGTGACAGATACGCCCTCGGGTAAAACAATGTCGCTAACATGCAAACCTTGTCCCACATCTAGTTTAGATATATCCACTTCAAAGGATACAGGAATTGCGGTGGGCGGACAGGATACTTGAATTTCATTCATCAGTACTTCTACAGAGCCACCACCAACTTTAACGCCAACGGGAACTCCCACAAAGGTCACAGGAATACTCACTTCAATCTTGGACTGAGAAGCGATCGAAAAGAAACTAATGTGATAAATATCATTTTTATAGGGATGATATTGCACTTCTCGAAGAATTGTAATTCCACTAAAATCACCATCAGTAACATTGACATCAATCAAAGTGTTATTGACTACAGCTTGACGCAGGAGGGTAATGGCATCTTTAGTATTAACAGTAACGGCTGTTGACTCTGCTCCTTTATGTCCATAGATAGTGGCAGGAACTCTACCCCCACGGCGAATAGCACGGGGATTTGTTTGATCGGAGCGAGATTGGCATTCAATAGTTAGTGGCATAGGAATCAATTTAGTTATATTAAGATAGGTGCAAAGTTAGCCTTAGGTTAATTTTAGAAGGTTGCGCTCAAAAGACCACGTTTAGGTCCATGGATGGGGTCTTCTACAATAATAGTCTGACCACGACTAGCTCCCAAGGAAATAATTGCTATGGGGACTTCCATCAAGTCAGCTAAGAACTTAAGATAATCTCTAGCTGCTGAGGGGAGATCAGATAACTCTTTGCAATCGGCAGTGGATTGCTGCCAACCGCTTAGGGTTTCATAGATGGGGACACAGCGCGCAAATGCACGGGCATCGCTAGGGAAATCTCTAATTATTTGTCCATCTAGTTCGTAAGCTGTACAAACTTTGATTTCTTCCAATTCATCGAGAATATCTAGCTTGGTAATTGCTAAACAGTCTAAACCGTTAATTCGGACTGCATATCGTCCAATCACCCCATCAAACCAGCCACAGCGACGTTTCCGTCCCGTAGTTGTCCCAAATTCAGCCCCGCGATCGCCCAGATGAGCACCGATTTCCTCCTTAAGTTCAGTAGGGAAAGGACCTTCACCAACCCTAGTAGTGTAAGCCTTAGCCACACCAATAATTCGGTCTATCATTGTAGGACCAACTCCAGCCCCAATGCAAGCTCCGCCAGCGACTGGATTAGAAGAAGTAACGTAGGGATAGGTACCGTGATCAAGATCAAGTAAAGTGCCTTGAGCCCCCTCAAATAGAATATTGAGACGTTTCCTAATTGCCTCATCAATCTTTAAAGAGGCATCAACTACATAGGGGCGTAGTTGTTCAGCATAACCAATGTACTTATCTATGACCTCTTGGGGGTCAAGGGGAGGTAAGTTGTATAGACGTTCTAAAATAATATTTTTCTGCTCTACTGCCCACTTTAAGCGTTTGCGTAGTAGGTCTGTATCCATCAAATCAATGATGCGAATCCCAATACGTTCAGATTTATCCGTATAGGTAGGTCCAATGCCTCGACCCGTGGTGCCAATTTTATGCTCTGCCCTTAGCTCTTCTGCTGCTTTATCAATTAGGCGATGGTAAGGCATCGTGACATGGGCTGTTTCGGCAATAAATAGGCGATCCGTAGAAACACCAACTTTCCGCAGTTGCTCAAGTTCCTGTAGTAAAATCTCTGGATCAACTACGGTACCACTAGCAATAATACAATCGGTCTGGGGATATAAAATACCTGAAGGAATGAGGTGCAGCTTAAAAACCTGCTCATTTACAACTATGGTGTGTCCAGCGTTGATTCCGCCTTGATACCTAACTACGACATCTGCGGAACGACTAAGCAAATCAGTGATTTTGCCTTTTCCTTCGTCGCCCCACTGGGTACCAATTACAATTACGTTAGCCAAGAGAATGAATGCGTAATAACAATTTCACAAACAACCATCATTTCAAACAAATGCTTAATTGTCAATTAAATTTTGTTCATGAATTTTAAAATAAAAGCGTAAAAACAAAAAAATAAGAGGTGAAATTTCACCCCCTAGCAGTTAAATCTAAAGATAAATCTTGAGCAATTTTTCAACGTCCTGCACCCACTAAAACATTCCAAGATTGCGTTAGCGCATTAGACCCCGTAATCCACCAGCACCGAGAAATATCGAACTCTGGCTCTTTATAGTCATTTTTATGAGGTTCTAGCCGATTTAACAGACTTTTTTGACGATGCTTTAAACTATGTAAGCTTTTTGCCGCAATTAATCTAGTTTCATTGACAAATTTGGGGTGCTGTTGGGAGGCTCTAGTCATGGCTGTCTGTTGTTGATGCAGTTGTTGTTTTTGCAGATTTAAGGCAATGAGACGCTCTTGCCCATGATTAAAACTAATTTCTGCTTCTGCAGTTCGGTGAAGAACGGCTGAGGTGCGTTTTTTTTGCTGTTGAAGTTGAGATGCTGCCAACATTCTTGCCTCTTGTTGATTAGACATATTGGGTTTCTCCTATTTTGCTTTTGTTATTTTCGATTTCTTGTTCAAATTATATCAAATATTTCCGTATCTATTGTTACCAAATTATTGAAAAATATAAAAATTTACATTTTATTTAAAGTTTTACGCCTACTTACCTCTGTTCTTTGGTATTAGAATTTACGCTAAAATGCCTTTATGACTAAAATTCAATCCTCTGATTTATCTCCTAATCCAACTAAAATTACGACTATTTATACTGATGGTGCTTGCTCTGGAAATCCGGGGGCGGGAGGTTGGGGTGTGGTTATTAATTTTAGTGATGGCTCTAGGCGGGAGCTACGGGGTAGAAAGGCTTTTACCACTAATAATCAAATGGAATTAGAAGGAGCGATCGCAGGCTTAAGATTTTGGCAGGAACTAGACCCCGATCAGTCCGTTAAGCTATTTACGGATAGCAAGTATGTAATTGATGGCATTACTAAGTGGATTAAAGGTTGGAAACAAAATAACTGGCGGACTGCTAGTAAGCAACCTGTTAAAAATCAGGAACTATGGCAAATCCTTGACCAGTTAAATTCAGCCAAAGTTTCTTGGCATTGGGTACAGGGACATTCAGGGGATCAAGATAATGAAAGATGTGATGCGATCGCCCGTGATCAAATTAGCAGACTTTAAAATTAGCCAAAAAATTAGCCGAATTTAGCTTGTGATTATTAACTTAAAAAAATAACATACTCAAGCTCCATCTCAGCCGTTGCTGCATGTTAGTTGCAGGGAAGTATTGGGCGACGACATTACTTGCACCATGATAGGTCTATCACCACATCATTTGGAAACTTCACTCCACACCTATATCTTGTTTTTTAAACCAACTTAGATAATTCATATTGACATATTAATTGACGTTCAGCTAATTTGAGTACGTCAATTAATATGCCTTATCCTGTGACCACGCCGATTGTCAGCACAGATTTTGCATTAAGCTTTGCCCACAGTTGGATCGAGGATTGGAATCAACATGACATCGATGCTGTCCTCAGCCACTATACGGATGACTTCGAGTTAACTTCTCCTTTGATACTTTCTATTGCTGGAGAATCTAGCGGAGTTTTACAGGGCAAGGCGAATGTAAGAGCCTACTGGAAGAAGGGGTTAGCGCAAATTCCTGACCTTCATTTTGAACTAAAAGAAGTACTGACAGGTGTAGATTGCATCACGCTCTATTACCAGGGACATCGGGGTATGGTGACTGAAGTACTATGGTTTAACGAGACTGGGAAGGTAAAGAAAGCTTGGGCTTGTTACGCCATTAATATAACAAGGCAGGATAAATTATGAATCCATCGCCAATTTCAGCAAAATTGATTGCAGCACCGCTCGGTAAGACGATATATCCTGAACCTTATGCTGCCCTTTTGAAGGGACGACAAAAGCGCAAACTGGGTGAGTATTTTGGCTTAGCTCATTTTGGAGTTAACTTAACTCATCTTGCACCGGGGGCAATTTCTGCGCTTGCTCATAGCCACTCAAAGCAAGAAGAATTTATCTTAGTGTTAGAAGGCAATCCAACGCTGGTACTAGGCGAAGATGAATTTGTCCTGAATCCTGGTGAATGCTATGGATTTAAGGCAGGTACAGGTATCGCCCATCAACTGATTAATCGATCTGAGGATAATGTAACCTATCTTGAGATTGGCGATCGCCCTGAGGGAGATGAGGTCGAATACCCCAATGATGATCTCAAAGCAACACAACTGCCGAATGGTAAATGGGCTTTAACCCACAAGGATGGTCGTGCATATTAATAGCGCCGCTTAACTTTAGCTTATCTGTTACGCAGAGATAACTTGCCCCAAAATCATGCCAAACCATTGCTTGTCATCAGTCCAAGTTTTAACTGGTTTTATGCCCTTACTTTTTAGGTCTTGTTCCAGATGGGTTAAATCAAACTTACGGGAAATTTCCGTGAGGATTTTTTCTCCTGCTTCTAGGTGAATTGTGAGATTGAGCGATCGCAAATGTACGGTTTGATCAGTTTGACTATGCAGGTACATCTCGATCTGGTGTTGGTATTCGTTGTAAATTGCTTGGTGCTTAAATTGAGACAAATCAAAATTGCCATTAAACCTGTGATTAAGATGCCGCAGCATATTTAAATTAAACTCTGCCGTTACGCCCTGAGCATCATTGTAAGCGGGTTCTAGTAAAGTTTTAGATTTGTGTAGGTCAATACCTAGTAGGAAATAGTCGCCTGCTTGTAATGCTCCTGTAATCTGCTCGAAAAAGCGATCGCATTCTTGAGGATTAAGATTACCCAGAGTACTACCTAAAAACACCACCATTCGCCTAGGGCTGTGATTTACTCCAAAGCTGCCAAAACTATGAAGTCTTTGTAATGCCAACTCATAGGTGCCGACCAGACCATGTACCTCAAGGCTGGGATAATCATTTAACAGGGCAAAGGCACTAGTCTCTAAAATACCTGCACTAATATCAATGGGAACGTACCGCAAAGGATATTTAAGATTTTGATAGGCATCCAATAAAATTCGAGTTTTTATGGCACTACCACTACCTAACTCTACCAACTCACAGGAACCAGTAAGCGTGGCAATTTCGGGCGCATAGGTTTCTAAAATCGCTGTTTCAGTCCGAGTTGGATAATATTCAGGTAATTCACAAATTTGCTCAAATAGTTCCGACCCTCGATCGTCATAAAAATACTTGGCGGGAATAGATTTAGGATATTTACTTAAACCCTGAACAACATCATTATTACCATGGTTATTAACTTCAGAAGCAATAGCTAAGTCACCAATTAGACGTTCTAAAGATAGACGGCGATCAACATCCCTAAGGGAATTGCTATTCATGGTCATAAAAATTTTTTATTATAGTTAGAAGTATTGGCAGTAGATGATTAGGTTGATGCTATAGATGAATTCTGAAAATTAAGTAAAAATTCCCTTAATACTTAATAATTGATTTAAAAATTAAGTTCAGGAAATAAATCGGCAACAGGAAAAGAAAAATTAGGCAGAATTTCTTCACCACTTAAACTATCTACGCAACTAAGAAGGCGATCGGGTGAAGGTTTATGAATATTTTTATATACCAATACATATTCCTCTTCGGGATTAATTACCCAAATTAGGCGGCTACCGTTTTCAAAATATTCCACAATCTTGGTATGAATTTCAGCGATCGTATTACTGGGTGAAAGAATTTCCACTGCCAAATCGGGCGCACCTTCACCAAAGCCTTTGGGTAACTTTTGTAACCCTTTTAGTCGCTCTTTACTTAAAAATGAAATGTCGGGAGATCGCTTGTTTCCTGATTGCATCGTAAATGCAGTACTTGAATCCAAAATTACCCCTAGCTTTCTAGAACTAACAAAGCCAAAGAGTGCCGAAGCTAAAATAATGGCAATGTAACCATGTTCTAGTCCAGAATTGCTCATTATTAATTCTCCATCCACAAGTTCATAGTTATTACCATCGTCAGGTAGTGCCATTAAATCTTGATCTGTCCAGCCTTTAGAAGATATTGGAATAATTGGGGCAATCGCCATAGCTGTTTGTGGGTAAAATATATGAATATCTTATGTTGAAATCATTCAGTCTGCTAACGCTATCTATATTTTAGGTAAGCTTGGCAAGCAATAATAATTAGCACTTTTATTTAGTTCCCAGTACTGATCGTTGTCAAAATAGACTCATTCTCTAAGCTATAAATTGAGTAAATGAAAAGATTACAAAACCTTGGACTTTGGCTAGCCTTTGTATTTTCTGTTTGCCTAAGTGTTATAGTTCTCGTCACTAGTATTAGCCAACACACTTCTGATACAGCTTGGGTTCCTACCTTTTTCCGCTTTCTGCCAATCACCTTCGCTTTTGTAGCAGAGGAAACGCAAAAGAAGATTTCTATACTTGAGAAACGGATTAGCGATCTAGAAACCAGAGAATAAGTTTCAAGTAAGGCTTGTCAGCGCTGCAAAGGCATTGGTTCGGCAAGGTTTACCCATAGACAATAAGACTCAAGTAACTTTGCGGATTGACAGTGAAGTTATGGAGTGGTTCAAGTCGCACTGACGAGGCTATCAAACCCAGATTAATAGTTTCTTACGAGCGTATAAGGAAGCTCATCATTGATCGCCATAACTGTATGGGGTAAGTTCTAAAATATATAAATGTATTACTTGGCAATCAGTCTATATGTCCTATAGAGCCTGTTTCATATTTATTATGAGCAAGATTTATGATGCTTAGAAAATGCTAAATCCATACTCAAGTAGCCTAACAGATAAAGAATGGGAAATTATAGAACCATTGCTCCCAAAGAAAAAGCAAACTAGACCGCCAACTTGGACAAAAAGACAAATTTTAGACGGCATACTCTACCAACTCAAAAACGGTTGTAATTGGCGAGATATGCCCCGAGACTTACCAGCATTCTCTACAGTCTATCGATACTACAAGGAGTGGAAAGATACAGATACATTTACTGCGATTATGGAAGCTTTGCATTCAACAGCCCGTGAACAGTCAAAAAAAATCAAAATGGACAACTTTAATCATCATTGACTCACAAGCAGTGAAAAATACCTGTAATGCAAGTATAGAATCCAAGGGCTTCTGCTCCTACAAAGCAACTAACGGGATCAAAAGACATTTAGCCGTTGACACTCTGGGTATTTAACAAGAGCAAATGTATCAGATGACCAAGGACTGATTGAGATGTTAACGATTAACATTGATTACTTCAAATCGAAGCCAGATGACATTACGTTAACTACGATATTGCTGGATAGTGGTTATCATATCGAAAAATTGACGACTGATTTACAGAAGGTTTATCCTGAGATTATGACTAAGATTAGGTTTGAAATTTCTCCTAAGGTATCAAAGCAAAAGCAGGCAGAAAAAGGTCTGTCTGGGTTTGTAGTTGTGCCGACAAGGTGGGTAATTGAAAGGTCAAATGCTTGGGTTGAAAGATGCAAAATCTTAGTTAAGAACTTTGAGAGAACTCTCGTTAATGCTACAGCTAAACTCAATCTTTGCTTTATTCGCTTGATGCTAAAAAGAATTGCTACTCATGAGATATGAAACAGGCTCTATAGAAGTATTAATCCCCAAGAAAAAGCAAACCAGACCACCAACATGGACAAAAAGACAAATCCTAGACGGCATCCTTTACCAATTGAAAAACCGTTGTAATTGGCGAGATATGCCAGGAGACTTACCACCATTTTCTACAGTGTATCGATACTACAAAGAATGGAAAGATACAGGTACATTTATTGTAATCATGGATGCTCTTCATTCAACGGTACGTGAGCAGTGAAAAAAAAGCCAAAATGGACAACATTAATCATCATAGACTCTCAGGCAACGAAAACCACTTGTAATGCAGGTGTAGAATCCAGAGGTTTCTGCTCCTACAAAGCAACTAACGGGATCAAAAGACATCTAGCAGTCGACAGTCTAGGATTTCCTTTTTTTACTCACTTAACTAAAGCTAATGTATCAGATGACCAAGGACTGAGTGAAATGTTAACGATCAATATTGAATATTTTAAGACTAAACCAGATGACATTCCCATCACGACAATATTGCTAGATAGTGGATATCACATTGAAAAACTGACAGCAGATTTAGAAAAAGTATATCCTGAGATTATGACAAAGATTAGGGTTGAAATTGCTCCAAAAATGTCAAAACAAGAGAAACAAGAAAAGGGCTTATCTGGATTTGTGACTGTGCCGACCAGATGGGTGATTGAGAGATCAAATGCCTGGGTTGAAAGATGTAAAATCTTAGTCAAAAACTTTGAGAGAACTCTGTTTAATGCCACAGCTAAGTTGAATCTTTGCTTTATTCGCTTAATGCTAAAGAGAATTGCTGCTCATAAGATATGAAACAGGCTCTATAAAATCCATGACAAGTCCATCCACAATCAGGGAAGCCTATAGATAACTACCATCAGGTAATGTTACAAAGTTGTTGAGAGGAGATAGATCATAGAGTAACTAGATAAAGACAAAAAAGATAGTAACAGCAGCAATCAGATGCCCAACTTGCGGACAGACAGATATTTCCCGTCATGGACAGAGTGCCACAGGAAAAAAGCAATATATATATGCCGAAATGTAGAATGCACTCGTAACACATTCATAATGAATATTTGCCAAGTGTCAAAGAAAAAATAGTAGATATGGTAATGAATGGGAGCAGAATACGAGACACAAGAAGGGGGTTAGGTATCAGTCACACAACGGTAATTAGGGAATTAAAAAAATGCTGTTGACATAGAACCAGTCAGCTACCCGCTATTAGAGCATGTGGATACGAACAAACTGGAAGTTGATATTCATCGAGTTGAGGATGCTGAAATGGAGGAGATGTATTGGCAGCATGGCTATGGCACGCTATTGATCATGGCACGGGTGCAGTTCTAGCCTATGTATTAGCACCTGATCATGCGTTGGTTACGTTGATCAATCAATTGACTCCTTTCGGCATCACTCGATTCTTCACAGATGCTTGGGGTGGCTATGAACGCATCCTCTAACCGACTACTCATGTAGTTAGCAAATTTGGTAGTGATCAAGAGGGCATGATAGATAAAAAAAGGGGTAAAACAAAATAGAAGTAACTATGGAAGTAAAATGTCCTTACTGTGAAAGTGACCAGATAGTTAAGAATGGTATAACCCGTCACAAAAAACAAAACTACAAATGTAAAAAGTGTAATCGTCAATTTGTGATTAATCCTAAAAACCAGCCAATAGCTGAATCCACAATTAAATTAGTCGATAATCTGCTGCTAGAACGTATATCCATGCGAGGGATTAAGCGTGTTGCCAAGGTGTCATTACAGTGGTTACAGAGTTATGTAAATGGTAAGTCTGTCAGTGTAGAGCCGCAAGTTAAGGTAATCCCTAGAAAAAAGCACGCCTGACCATTGAATGCGATGAACTATGGTCATTTGTAGGGGATAAAAAATGTAAGGTATGGATTTGGTTAGCAATTAACCGAAATACTAGAGAAATTGTTGGAGTGTTTGTTGGTAGTCGAGACCAAGAAACAGCCTTGGGGTTATGGCAATCTTTACCAACCGTTTATCGACAATGGGCTGTTTGTTATACTGACTTCTGGCAAGCTTATAGCTGTATTTTGCCTAAAAAACGCCATAAGGCTGTGGGCAAAGAGTCTGGACAGACTAATCATATTGAAAGGTTCAATTGTACTTTAAGGCAAAGAATTTCTCGCCTTGTTAGAAAAACTCTTTCTTTTCCTAAGAAATTAGAAAATCATATCGGTGCTATTTGGATATTTATCCATCACTACAATTCTGAAATTCACTCTAAGTTCTGCATCATGCCCTCTTGATCACTACCGCAAAGTATATACTCAGAAAATTGAGCGTAAACATTTAACTTTGAGAACTTGAATTAAAACATGGTGTAACAATTGATATTTTTTCATGGATTATTAGTGTTAAGAAAGCACAAAATTACTGATAGTTATTTGAAGTAAAAACAACATTCCTAGAAGGAATAAA